>DATARN010000011.1:0-106224 GCA_036264135.1 Acidimicrobiales bacterium | reverse complement strand
CGCCACTTCACCCCGAGGTCGGTCCTTCGGTTCGACTATTGGCTTCCGAAGGCCGGTTGGCGGCCACCGAACTGGTCGGGACTCCCTCAGCCCCACAACCGGTCGTCACCGTGAGGGTCACCCCATTGGCCGCCACCGGCTCCAACACCGAACTGGTCGTGACTCCCTCAGCCCCACAACCGGCCGTCACCGTGACGGTCACCCCATTGGCCGCCACCGGCTCCAACACCGAACTGCTGGTGCTGCTGGCTCTGTTGGCCATGTTGATCGGTGGCCTTGTGGTCCTCGTCTCCGGTCGCCGGACCGGCGAATACCAGCAGGATTCTGCCTAGTTGGAGGGGCCTGAAGACAGGAACACCATCGAACGACAACGCCGGCCGGGACGCTGCCAGCTGCGCCGACGAGTTTCACGGGCCGTCGACCCCCCGCCGCCGCCCAACAAGGTGCTGACAACCGCCGCCGCGGACAGAACGGTCACCGTCCCGGACCGGCGGCCAGCGCCACCGACAAACCGTCGACCACGGGGCCGCCGGGGCGTTGAGGTAGCGCCGACGTGATCTGAAGTGGCAGCCCGATCCCGCCGGGCCTATCGGCGCGCGTCGCAGACGGCACCCCGCCGAGGGCTACATGAGACTCTTCCGCCTGTCAACTTCGATACCCTTCGATTTGGTTATGGCCACTGACGAAGAACCCCCCGACGACCTCCGCGTGCGCCTGACGTGGCCCGCCCCGACGGCGAGTGAGTCGAGCCCGTTCGATTACGCCGGCGAGGGCGAGGACGGCGGCGCCGACCACACGCCTGCCGCAGGCACCCCGGCCACCCCCGGCCCGCGGCCGCCCGTGGGGAGGACCACGCCGAATGCCGCCGCGGGAGGCGACGACGATGAGCAGTCGCGCCGTCCGCTCGGCCGGTGGGCGGTTGGTCGGCGGGCGGCGGCACAGCGAGCGGCTGAGGCGCGGGCCCATGCGGCCCGGGCGGCGGCGGAACGGGCCGCGGCCGAACGCTCGGCGGCCCAGCAGGCGGCGGCCGAACGGGCCGAGGCCCGGCGCAGCGCCAACATGTCGGCGGATCCCGACGCCCGGATCCCGCAGCGCATCGCCGAGCTGCGCGAGGCCGAGCAGAACGCCGCCCGTGCCCCGGCGGAGCGCCAGCAGAGGACCGGCGGGCAGCGTGATGACGCCTTGTGGGCCAATCAGGGCCGGCCGACTCGAGCCGAGGAGCCGGGTTCACCCCGCCCCGGGGACCGCGGCCAACCCCAGCGCGGCGCGGAACAGGAAGCGGCCGAACGGGCCGCGGCCGACCGGGCCGCGGCCGAACGGGCCACGATCGAGCGGGCCGCCAAGGAGCGGGCGGCGGCGGACGCGGCGGCCAAGCGGGTCGCGGCGGAAGCCGAGGCCGAACGGGCGGCGCAGGAACGGGCCGCCGCCGAACGGGCCGCCGCCGAGGCGGCGGCGGAGCGAGCCGAGGCCGAACGAGCGGCGGAAGCGGCGGAACGGGCGGCGGCGGAACAGGCGGCGTTGGCCCAAACCGGCCGCCGGCGGCCGTTGCTCACCGTCGAGGCGGAAGACGACGAGGACGAGGACGACGTGGACGAGGACGACAACCACGACCGCGGGCCTCGTACCACGGTCACCACCCAGGAGCTGATCCTGGCGGGACGGTCCGACTCGCTGCAGGCCGCCCTGGCGTCCATCGCCCTGCGCATCGACGCGTTGACCAGTACCACCTCGACGTTCCGAAACCTCATCAGCGACCGCATCACCGACTACGCCGAGCAGGTCGGGCGGGCGGCGGCCAACGCCGCCGGCGACCTCGACGACTACCGCCACGTGCACGAGCGGGCCCTCGAGCAGATCCGCCGCTCGGTCGGCGAGGCCGAGGACGACATCCGCCGGCTCGGCCGGTCCGTCGGCGACCTCGATTCCAAGGTCGGGGCGCTGGTCGCCGCCGTCCGCGAGAGCGGCGACGCGGTCGACCAGATGGTGGCCGACCGCGACCAGGTCTCCGATGCCTTGGTCCACAGCCTGGGACGGATCGAGGATGCCGTTATCGAGCTCACCGAGGGCAAGGGCGCCACCAGCATGGCCCGCCTCGGCGACATGATCGCCGCCCTGGGCGACGAGCGCGACCGCCAGGCGGCGCTCTGGAGCCAGATGGAAGAGGTGGTGGTGGCGCTGGCCGACGACCGCCAGCAGGAGGCTGACGTCCTGTCCCGCCTCGAGCGGGCGATCAACGAGATGGCCACGGCGCGCGAACGTGGCCTCACCAAGGTCCTGGCCCGGCTCGAGGCCCGGGTCGACGAGATCGCCGACGCCATGAGCGGGCTGGCGGGGGACGAGGTGGCGGCCACCCTGGCCCGGCTTGACACCCGCCTCCGTGAGGTTTCCACCGAGCTGGTGGTGGGCCGGGACCGGGAGACCGCCAAGGCGCTGGCCACGCTGTCCGCTCAGGTGGACGAGATGGCCGGCCTGGTCGCCGAGGGCCGCAACGACCTGGCCCCCATCGAATCCCGCCTCAACCGCCTGGCCATGAACCCGCCCGCCCCACCGGTGGACCTGGCCGGCCTGTACGCCCGCCTGGACGAACTGGCCGATGTCGTCGCCCAGGGGGTGTCCGGCCCCGGCCGGGCCGATCAGGGCACATCCGGAGAGCAGCGAGAGTTGCTGGCGCGATTCGACCAACTGGGCCAGCAGATGGGTGAGCAGCTCGAGGGCCTGCGCCGGCGGATCGCGCTGCGGGCCCGGTCCAACGCCCCGGTGCTCGACGACGTCACCATTTCGGCGATCGCCGATGCCGTCGTGGCCCGCCTCGAGGAGGCGTCGTCGGACGCCCGTTCCGCCCTCCGCGGACCGGCGACGCCGGCCCTGTCGCGGCCCCTGCCGCCGGCGGACCCCGACACGCCGTCTGATCGGTCCCGCTTCGGTCAGGGCCAGTCGTGGCGCTCCTGACCTGACACTTGACCTCGGTGGCCGCACCCGGCAGGATTGGTCGGTCTGGGCCCACCACATTTCCCCCATTGCCCACGAGGTGACGGCATACCGATTTTCGACCTGCTGCCGGTGAACGGGTGACGGCTGGCGGCCGCGCCAGCGAGGCGCGCACCACGGCGGCGCCGGACACCTCGACCCCGTCGGCCAGTGAGACGTTCGAGATCACCCCGACGGTCGTCGGGCGCCCCTCACCCGCCTGGTTGACGGCCCTGGTCCTGTGGCACAGCGCCGCCGCCCATCCCGCCGTCCTCCTCGTCGACGGCATGATCGTCGCCGGCGCCTTCCGCCACCTGGGCACCACCCGCCCCGTCGCCCTCGCCGCTGGTGGGCTGTTCGCCCTGGCCAGCCCGATCACCGGTCTGGCGGCCCATCGGACGAGTGTCCAGGCCCAAGGCATCCGCTGGTACCTGAAGCCCCTCGCCGTCCTCGGCGCGGTGCTCCTTCTCGCCGTCTCGCTGACCCAACCCCTCCGTCTGGGGGTCACCACCGCGGTCGCCATCGCCGCCCTCATCCAGGCGGCCGGCTACCTCGTCATCGGCCGGTGGGCCGCCTGGGGCGTCATCGCCGCCGCCCGCCGCCGCGACATCGGCCTGCGACCCACCCTCGTGATCGGCACCGACCGCCGGGTGGAGGAGATCGCCGCCGAGTTGGCGAGGTCCAAGAAGGTCGGCCTGCGCTTCGCGGCGGCGTACACGCCGACCCTGGGCGACAACGACGCCGTCGCCGACGGCCACGCCCAGGCGTTCAGCCTCCTCGACAAGAACGAGATCGACCACGTCCTCCTGGTCAACGACGGGATCGACGAGTCGGTGTTCCGGGAGTTCGTCACCTGGGCGGACGACCGCCGGGGCTACACGCTGGTGCTGCCCCTCGCCGACGTGGTCCGCCACGGCAGCAAGTACCACATCGGGCGCTTCCCGGTCCTGCCCCTGCCTATCGGGTTGAGCCGCAACGGACTGATCGCCAAGCGGGCTCTGGACATCGCAGTCTCCCTCGCGCTGCTCCTCCTCACCTTGCCGCTGATGCTCCTCATCGCCGCCGCCATCAAGATCCGCGATCGCAACCCCGTCTTCTTCCGGCAACAGCGGGTCGGCAAGCACGGCGAGCCTTTTTCCCTCCTCAAGTTCCGCACCATGTACGGCAGTCCCGACGAGCACGGCGAAGCGGACGCCCACTGGGCCACCAGCAGCCTGGGCGCGGAATCGGTGCCCGCGCTCGACCGCCAGACCCCGCTCGGACGGCTGCTGCGGCGCTGGGATCTCGACGAGCTGCCCCAGCTGGTCAACGTGCTGCGCGGCGACATGTCGCTCGTGGGCCCCCGCCCGGAGCGGGTCAGCTACGTCGCCCGCTTCGCCCCCGCCATTGACGGCTACGACGACCGCCACCGGGTGCGGCCGGGCATGACCGGGTGGGCCCAGATCAACGGCCTCCGGGGCCAGACGCCCCTGGCGCTGCGCACCGCCTTCGACAACGACTACGTCGATCACTGGTCCTTCGGGCTCGACCTGCGCATCCTGCTGCGCACCGTGCCCGCGATCGTCACCCTGCCCCCGCCCAACACCGACCGGATGCTGTCCCACGCGGTGCCGCCGGGGGTCCCGGAACCGGATCACACCGGCCGCCGGGCCCTCGGCATCTGAGCCACCCGACGGTTCACGACGCCGGTCGGGGCGGCCCGCCGCGGGTCCTCCACGTCATCGAGGCGGTGCGGGGCGGCACGGTGCGCTACCTCTTCGACGTGGTGGCCGCCACCCCGGGGATCACCCACCACGTCGCACTGCCCCGCCGCGTCGGCGTGGCCGGCCGATCGGGGGCGGTGGCCGACACTCGTGCCGCCGAGCGGCTGACGGCGTGCGGGGCGACGGTGCACGTCGTCGACATGCGGCGCAACCCGCTGCACCCCGCCAATGCCGCCGCCGTAGCCGCCGTCGGCCGGCTGATCAGGGAGATCGAACCGGACGTGGTGCACGGCCACAGCTCGGTCGGGGGCCTCGTCGCCCGGGTGGCGGCCCGCCCGGCCGGGGTGCCGGCGGTCCACACGCCCAACGGCCTCATGACCTCGCCGCCGGCCGTGGCCTTCGAGCGGATCCTCGGCACGGCGACGGCGCGGGTCATCGCCGTGTCGGACAGCGAGGCGGGGCGGGTCGCCGCGCACCGGCTGGTGCCGGCGTCGCGGGTCGTGGTCATTCCCAACGGCATCTCGTTGGCCCTCCCCGGGCCGGCGCCCGATGTGCGGACCCGCCTGGGCCTTCCCGCCGGGACGCCACTGGTGGCCACGGTGGCCCGGGTGGCGCGCCAGAAGGCGCCGGAGCAGTTCGTGCGCGCCTGTGCCGCTCTCGCCCGGCGGCGGCCGGCGGTCCACTTCCTGCTGATCGGGTTGGGCCCCGAGCAGCACCTGGTCGATCGCGAAGTGGCGGCCAACCGGCTCGGCGGCCGCTTCCACCAGATTCCCCACCTGGACGACGCCGCCGCCGCCATGGGCCAGTTCGACGTGTTCCTCCTGCTGTCGCGCTACGAAGGCGGCCCCTACACCCCGCTCGAGGCCATGCGGGCCGGCGTGCCCGTCGTCCTGTCGGACGTCGTCGGCAACCGCGACACGGTCGTGGACACCGTCACCGGGTACCTGACCCCCTTCGGCGACGCCGAGGCGGCGGCGGCCGCCGCCGTCGTGATGCTGGACGATCCTGACCGGCGCGCCGAGGTGGTGGCCGCGGCCCGCGCCCGGCTCCGGGCGGAGTTCAATCGCGACACGATGGGCGAGCGGGTGGCCGACGTGTACCGGGAGCTGGCGGCCGCGGGCGGTCAGCCGCCGGTGCGCCGCAGGACGCGCAGGCTGCCGCAGGCCAGCTCCGGACAGTCGACGAAGCGCCCCGACGACTGCGCCTCGCGGTAGAGCTCGTAGGGAGGCCGGCCGCCTTCGGTGGGATCGGGAAACACGTCGTGGATGGCGAGCAGGCCCCCGGCGGCCACCTGGGGAGTCCAGCCGCGATAGTCCGCCCACGCCACCTCGTGGCCGTGGCCGCCGTCGATGAACACCAGGGCCAGCGGCGTCGACCAGGCGGCGGCCACGACCGCCGACGGCCCGACGACCAGGACGACCGTCTCGTCGAGCCCGGCGGCGGCGACCGCCCGGCGGGCCCAGGGAAGGGTGTCCATCCGCCCGGTGGCCGGGTCGACGACGTCGGGGTCGTGGTGCTCCCAGCCGGCCTGGTTCTCCTCGGACCCGTGATGGTGGTCGACGGAGAACAGCGGCCGCCCCGCCGGGCGGGCGGCGGCGCCCAAATACAGCGCCGACTTCCCGCAGTAGGTGCCGACCTCCAGCAGGGGTCCGGGAGACGCCACCACCGCCTGGCAGGCGGCCCGGTACAGGGCCCGCCCCTCGTCGTCGGGCATGAAGCCCTTGACGGTGCCGGCGAGGGCGAAGAGGCGCTCGGCCTCGGCGGGCGCCGCCGCCGGTGCCGGGCTAGCCGGGAACACCGGCGCGCCCGTCGAGCGCCGGCGGAAGGTCCTCGGGGTGGTGGACGAAGAGGATCTTGTTGAAGATGATGAACTTGCCGAGCCACAACACGGCGTAGGAGCCGAGAAACGCCGAGTCGGTGATCCCGGTGGTGACCAGACGGGAGAAGTGGTCGTGGCGGGTGACGGTCGTGGCGAAATCGCCGGCCCAGATCGAGAAGGCCAGGCCCACGAACGCCAGCAGCCAGAACGGGGCCACTTCCTTCCACAGGTCCCGCTTGCCGTCCTTGCCCCACGCCCACCTGCGGTTCAGCTCGTAGGACGGCACCGTCGACACTGCGGTGGCCACCAGCACCGAGGACAGGTACGTCCACCCGGCCAGGCTGAGGATGGTGAGCACGATTTCGCTGATCACGAAGCAGATCACCGACGTCGCGGTGTAGCGGACCATCTTCCTGCCCTGCGGCGTCCGGGTCCAGGCCAGCAGGTCACCAGGGGCGCGCACCGCTCCAGGCTAGCGGGGCTCGGTCAGCCGCTAGGCGCGGGCGTCGATGGGAGTGTAGGACCGTTCTTCCGCCCCGGTCCACAGCTGGCGGGGCCGGTAGATCTTCTGGTCCTGGACCATCAGCTCCTCGTAGTGCGCCAGCCACCCCGAGGTGCGGGGGATGGCGAAGAGGACGGTGAACATCTCGATGGGGAACCCCATGGCCTGGTAGATGAGACCGGAGTAGAAGTCGACGTTGGGGTACAGCCGGCGAGACGTGAAGTACTCGTCGGAAAGGGCGACTTCCTCCAGTTTGAGGGCGATGTCGATCAGTGGGTTCTTGCCCGTGACCGCCATGACGTCGTCGGCGATGCGCTTGATGATCGTGGCCCGGGGGTCGTAGTTCTTGTAGACCCGGTGGCCGAAGCCCTGCAGCCGGCCGTGCCCTTCCTTCACCGCGGTGATGAACGCCGGCACGTTGTCGATCGACTGGATCTCGTTCAGCATCCGGATGACGGCCTCGTTGGCCCCGCCGTGGCGGGGACCGTAGAGGGCGGCGCACGCCGCCGAGCAGGCCGAGTAGGGGTCGGCGTGGGCCGAGGCCACGGTGCGCAGAGCCAGGGTGCCGCAGTTCTGCTCGTGGTCGGCGTGCAGGATGAACAGCACGTCGAGCGCCTTGGCCAGCTTCGGGTCGGCGGTGTAGCGCGGCTCGGCCACCTTCCACATCATGGAGAGGAAGTTCTCGGCGAACGACAGCGAGTTGTCGGGATACACGAACGGCATGCCGACGCTGAAGCGGTGGCAGGCGGCGGCCAGGGTGGGCATCTTGGCGATCAGCCGGATGATCTGCTTGAAGCGCACCGCCGGGTCGTCGACGTCCTTGGCCTCCAGGTAGAACGTCGACAGGGCGCCGACGCCGGCGACCAGCATCCCCATGGGGTGGGCGTCGTAATGGAAGCCCTCCAAGAACCGCTTGCGGACGTTCTCGTGGATGAAGGTGTGGTAGGTGATGTCATGCAGCCACTGGTCGTACTGCTGCTGGTTGGGCAGCTCGCCATGGACCAGCAGGTAAGCCACCTCCAGGTAGGTCGACTGCTCGGCCAGCTGCTCGATCGGGTAGCCCCGGTAGCGCAGGATCCCCTCTTCCCCGTCGAGATAGGTGATGGCGCTCGGACCGAGGGCGGTCGTCGTGAAACCGGGGTCGGCGAACCAGATGCCGGGCAACAGCTTGCGCCACGGGTCGGCTGAGACGCCGCCGTCGACGATGGGGATCTCTACCGAGTTCCCGGTGCGGTTGTCGGTGATGGTGATCGATTCGGGCACGGGTCCCCCTCGGGCCGGATAAACCTTGCCGACGCGCCACGGCCGGCCCCTCGGATGCTACCGCCGGCCTCGGCCCACGCTGCCCGCGGCTACCGCGGCGGGGTTCGGTAGCGGTACACGTTGGTCTCCCGCACCTCGAACCCCATGCGCCGGTACAGCCGGTTGGCCGCCTCTCGTGACGGGCGGGAGGTGAGCTCGACGGTGCGGGCGCCGGCGGCGGCGGCCAGCTCCACGGCGCGACGGGTCATCGCCTCTCCGACCCCGTGACCCCGAGCCGCCTCGTCGACGACCACGTCCTCGATCCACGCCCGCACGCCCGTGGGAATCCGGAACAAGGCCAGGGTCAACATCCCGACGATGGGCGCCGGCGGCCCGTCGGCCCGGGCGAGAAGCAGGGTCGTGGCCGGCGAGGCCACGATCGATTCAAGCTCGTCTCTGGTCGGTGGGGCCGACGACGAGGACAGCTGGCCGACCAGGCGGGCCACGGCCGCCTCGACCTCGTCGGTGACCTCGCGCCACTCCTCGACCACCGCCATGAGGCGCCAGCCTAGGGTCCGCCGTTGGCCGAACCCGAACCCGATATTCACGGTGGATTAACAATAAATAGGGTGCAAACGCCGTGGGGGCTGGTTAGTGTGATCCGCAGTGGGAGGGACGTGGCCGGTTGACTCCCCCCCTGTCCACCGGCCCCCCTCCCCACCCTTTCTCCCCACCGGCTGACGTTGCCGGTAGCGTGAGGTGGTATGGGTTTTGAGGCCGAGTCGGTCGTGCGATGGGAACATCGCCCCCAACTGCGCCAACCCATCTTGATCGCGGCCTTCGAGGGCTGGGCCGACGCCGGCGACGCCGCCTCGTTGGCGGCCCGCTACCTGTCGGAAAGCTGGCCGGTGAAGCGCTTCGCCACCATCGACCCCGAGGAGTTCTTCGACTTCACCGCCAACCGCCCCCAGATCCGTTTCGCCGACGACGGTGCCACCCGGCAGATCGCCTGGCCGGAGACCCTCCTCCTCGCCGGGCCGATCCCCCGCACGGGGCGCGACGTCGTCATCCTGCGGGGCATCGAACCCCAGCTGCGGTGGCGCACGTACTGCGCCAGCCTGCTCGGCGTCGCCCGGGCCCTGGGCGCCCAGATGGTGCTCACCCTCGGGGCCTTGCTGGCCGACGTGCCCCACACCCGGCCCGTCCCCATCGCCAAGGCGGCCTACGAGCCCACCCTGGCCACCCGCTTCGGGATCCCCTTGTCGCGCTACGAGGGCGAGACGGGGATCGTCGGCGTGCTCCACGACGCCTGCATCGACGCCGGCATACCGTCGGTCGGCCTGTGGGCGTCGGTCCCCCACTACGTCCACCAGATCTCCTCCCCCAAAGCGGCGCTGGCGCTGGTCGAGCAGACCGCCATGATGATCGGGACCCGGCTCGACCCGGTCGAGTTGCGGGCGGCCGGCGAGGTGTACGTCCGCACCGTCACCGAGCGGGTGGCCGACGACGAGGACGCCGCCGCCTACGTGGCCCAGCTGGAGGAGGCCTCGGACCGGCTGAGCACCGAGTCGCCGGCGGCCGACGTCGTCCTGCCCAGCGCCGACAGCCTGGCGGCGGAAGCGGAGCGCTACCTCCGCGACCACGGCCGGGACTGACGACCCGCGACCTTCCAACGGGCGATGACCCCCACGTGCCTCTGGCGGGTCACCCCGGAGCTCGTCGTGGCCCTCGACCGCCGCTTCGGCGAGCCCATCGACACCTACGTCAACGGCTCCCAGGTGTGGCTGCGCCCCGACGGTCCCGGCGGGATGACCATCGAGTGGCGACTGCATCCGGTGGCCGGCTACCGCCGTCCGGCCCGGGTCGGCACCTTCGAGGTCTTCGAGCAGGTCGCCTACGCCCTGGCCGCCGGCGACGAGCCGGTGGCGCCCCTCGCCCAGCTGTGGGACGGCCTGGAGGCGTTCCCCGCCTACGACGATGACGTGGAGCCGGCACCCCTCGCCGCCGCCGCCACCGATGCACTGGGCGTGGCCCCCGATGCCACCGGACTGGTCGATCACCGGCGCATCGGCGACGAATGGGAGCGCACGGGCGGTGGCATCTCCATCTTCGAGGCGGTGCTCCGCCAGTTGCAGCCCTAGCGGTCCTCATCCGGCTCGTCGTTACGCCACATGGGCTTGCGGGGCCGGTCGAAGACCACGTCCACCGGTTCGCCCCGGATGGCGGCGAAGGCGGCCGGCCGCCACCGCTCCGCCCCGGCGAGCGGGCTGGGCAGCTGGTCCTCGGAGAACCATCCGACGTCGCGGGTCTCAAGGGGATGGCGTTCCAGGTGGCCACCCACGGCCCGGCAGTGGAACACCAGCGAGTACAGCGGCACGGTGGTGAAACCGAGACGCAACCCGTCCAGCACGGCGATCAGGCGCAGCGGTTCGACCTCAATGCCGGTCTCCTCCAGGACCTCCTTGGCCGCCACCTCCGACGCCGAGTAGCCGACGTCGGCCCAGCCGGTGGGATACAGCCACACCCCCGAGTCGGCGCGCTGGATGAGCAGCAGCTGGCCCTGGTCGTTGCCGACGATCGCCCCGACCGCCACCTTCGGGGTCACGTACCCGGGGACGCCCTGGCCGACGGTACGGAGCCACTCCTCGACCAGGACCTCGGCCTCGAGCTCCAAGCCGGCCGCCACCCGGATGTCGGCGGCCACTTTCAGGACCTCCTCGAAGCGCTCCCGCTCGTAGAGGTTGTCGGTGAAGCCGAGGCCGGTGCGGGCGATGCCGGAAAGGGCCTCGCTCCACCGTAAGAGGTCCCGGGCGTTGGCCGGCCTGCTCGCCATTGCGTCGGAGGCTATCCCGCGGGCCGACGGAACCGCGCCCGGCCCGCCGGCCGCCCTACCGGCGGTCCTGGGCCAGGCTCACGGCCCGGCGGGCGGCCTGTTGGACCGGGTCCCACAAGGGCGAGAAGGGCGGGGCGTACGACAGGTCGAGGTACACCAGGTCCTCGGCCGTCATGCCGGCGGTGATGGCGGTGGCCAGGACGTCGATGCGCTTGGCCGTCCCCTCGTTGCCCACCACCTGGCCGCCGAGGATTCGGCCCGTCCCCCGCTCGGCCAGCAACTTGACGGTGATCGTGCCGGCGCCGGGGTAATACCCGGCGCGCGTCGTGCTTTCCACCTTGGCGACCACGTATTCGAAGTTGGCGGCCTTGGCCTCCCGCTCGTTGGCGCCGGTGCGCCCCACCTCCAGCGAGCACAGCCGGGTGATGGCGGTGCCCGCCACCCCGGCGAAGGTGGCGTACCCGCCGGCGATATTGATCCCCGCCACCATGGCCTGCTTGTTGGCGACGGTGCCGAGGGCCACGTAGACCGGTTCGCCGGTGACGATGGAGCGCGACAGGCAGCAGTCGCCCGCCGCCCAGATACCCTCCACCGAGGTCCGCTGGCGCCGGTCGACGGCGATGGCGCCGCGCCCGCCGGTGGCGATGCCCGCCTCGACCGCCAAGGCGGCGTTGGGCTCGACCCCGAGGCCGAGGATGACCAGGTCGGCGGGAATGGTGCGCTGGGAGGTGGTCACCGCTCCCGACTCGATCCCCGTCACCGCCTCGCCGGTGTGGAGGGTGATGCCGTGTTGGCGCATGGCCACCCCGACGAGGGCGCCCATGTCGGGATCGAGGGTGCCCATCACCTCCTCGGCCTGCTCGACCACCGTGACGGTGGCCTGGCGCTTCACGAAGGCCTCGGCCAGTTCCAGGCCGATGTAGCCGCCGCCGATGACGACGACCTGGTCGCCCTGCCCCGACTTGACCGCCTCCAGCAGATTGGCGGCGTCGTCGAGGGTCTGCACGCCGAAGACATGGGGCCCGTCGATGCCCGGGATGGGCGGCCGGCGCGGCCGGGCGCCGGTGGCCAGGTGGAGCAGGTCGAAGCCGAGCGTGTAGGTGCGCTCCTGGGCCAGGTTGCGGACCTCGACGGTCCGCCGGTCCAGGTCGATCGCCATGGCCCGGTGCCCGGTGCGCACGTCGATGCGCAACCGATCGCGGAACTGCTGCGGGGTGCGCACCACCAACTCATCCAGCGCCCACACGTCGCCGCTGATGACGTACGGAATGCCACACGCCGAGTAGCTGGTGTGCTGCCCTTGCTCAAGGGCCACGATCTCGAAATCGGCGCCATGACGGCGGGCCGCCGATGCCGCCCCCATGCCGCCGGCGTCGCCGCCTATCACGAGCAGACGGTTCGACATAAAACCAGCCTAGAGGCGCGACCGCCTGCTTTTCTGTGACCCCTGCATGCGATGATGGGCTCATGGCCGTCCGCGACGACTGTCGCCACTACCTGAAGCGAAGTACGCCGACGGGAGAGGCAGTGGAACGCTGCCGGCTCAACGTGAACGAGGAGAACCCCTTCGCCTGCCCGGAGGGGTGCCTGTTCTTCGAGAAGCGAAGCGTGTCGTCGGCCGGGTGGACCCAGGCGTCGGACGCGCCGTTGAGCAACACCGGCCAGGGCCTGATCGCCCTCCCCGAACAACCGGGTAAGCGAGGCAAGAGGGGGAAAAGGAAGGGGCGTTAGCCGGGGCCACTGCCCAGCAGCGAGCCCAGTTGGCTGAAGAACGCCGACCGGGCCAGCACCCGGTGGCAGCCCGCCGCCGACGCCGCCGCCAGCCGCTCCCGGTCGTCGTGACGGCCGAACCCGATCGTCGGCGCATCGATTCCAGGCAACACCTCGAGCACCCCTGGCCGGCTCAGGTCGACGACCACCAAGTCGGCGCCCGCGGCGGCGGCCGGCAGCTCGTCGGGCGTGGACACGAAGGTGACGTCGCCCGCGACCGCCGCCGCCACCTTGGAGCGGTCCATCAGATCAGGCACGTAGGCCACCGTCGCCGTCATTGCCGGCCCCCGTGGCGCCGCTTGTGCTCGAAGGCCTTGGCCGCCCCCCACCGCAGCCCGGTGTCGGCGAGCTCCGGGTCGAGGTCGGCGAAGGACGCGGGGACCAGATCGTAGGGATCGTCGGGGAACAGCTCCTCGGCCCCCTCATCGCGCCCGACGGCGGGGACGCCGGCGGCCCCCAACACCGCGGTGGGGTAGCGCAGGGCGTGGCGGCGGACGATGGCGAGGGGTGTGGTGCGCTGCTCGTCGATGTCCGATTCGAGGAGGTGCCGAACCCGTGGCCCGACATCGGCGGCCGCCTGGCGTCCCGCCTCGGCGGCCTGGTCGGCCAGTTCGGGCACGAACCGGGTCACGCTCCGGACGACCCACCCGGGAAGGGCCGCCTCGATCCCATCCGCCAGGGCGGCGGCATAGGGCGCGACGTCGACCGCGGCGTCGGTCACGGCGCCCCCAGCGACTGGTTCAGGTTGCCGGAGCGCAGTCCCTCCAGGTCGAGGGTCACGTAGCGGTAGCCGGCGGCCCGCACCGCCGCCACCACGGCATCGCGCCGGGCCAGGGCGGCGTCGAGGTCCCGCAGGGGAAGCTCGACGCGTGCCAGGTCCCCGTAGTGGCGCACCCGCGACTCGGCAAAACCCAAGCGGCGCAGGCCGTCCTCGGCCCGGGCGACGGCGGTGAGCCGGGCGACCGTCACCGGGGTGCCGTAGGGCAGCCGGGAGGCCAGGCAGGCGGCGGCCGGCTTGTCCCAGGTCGACAGGCCGAGGTGGCGGGAGCTGTGGCGCACGTCGTCCTTGGTAAAGCCCGATTCGACGAGGGGGAACCGGGCGCCGCGTTCCGCCGCCGCCTGCTGGCCGGGGCGGTGGTCGCCCAGGTCGTCGACGTTCACGCCGAGGACGATGGTGGCGCCCATGGCGGCGGCCACCGGTGCCAGGGTGTCGAGGAGCTCGGCCTTGCAGTGGTAGCACCGGTCGCCGCCGTTGGCCACGTACTGAGGGCGGTCGAGCTCACGGGTCTCGACCGGCAGCCACCGCAGCCCCCATTCGTCGGCCAGGCGGCGGCAGTCGGCCAGCTCGTTCGGGGCCAGCGACGGCGACACCGCGGTGGCGGCCACCACCCGGTCGCGGCCCAAGGTGTCGGCGGCCACCCAGGTGAGGAACGCCGAGTCGGCGCCCCCACTGAAGGCGGCCACGACCCGGTCGAGGGCGCCGAGGGTCTTCCGTAGGACGGCCAGGTCGCCCATCAGCCCGCCGTGAGCCCCACCTCGGCCAGCACCTCGTCGACCGTTCCGACGATGCCGGTGAAGAAGGGGCCGAACTCGGCGTAGTGGGCCGACGCCTCGTCGAAGCGCATGGTGTAGACCACGTCCTTCAGGTCGTCGGGACCGGTGGCGAAGAGGGTCACGCCCCATTCGAAGTCGTCCAGCCCGGTGGAGCCGGTGATCAGCTGGACCACCCGGCCGGCGAAGCTGCGCCCGACCCGGCCGTGGCCGAGCATCAGGTCCTTGCGATCGTCGTACGGCAGGGCGTACCAGTTGTGACCCTCGGCCCGCCGCTTCGACATGGGATAGAAGCAGAACGCCCGCTTGCCGGCGGGGGGCAGTACCGGGTACAAGCGCATCCGCAGATGTTCGGCGGGCATCCCCTTGGCGTACTCCGACACTTCGGTCAGGGACACGTAGGAGTGCACGATGGCCAGGCCCGCCTGCTGCAGCGCCGCTTGGAGCCGCCGCAGGGCGACCCAGTCGGGGCCCAGCGCCATGACCCCGAGGTCGGCCTTGTGGCCGAAGACCGAGAAGACGACGACCTGCTGATCGGCCGCCTCCGCCGCCTTGACCGCGGCCACCACCGCCTCGGCGTCGCTCGCCGGCGACAGCCGGCAGAACAGGTGCAGGACACCCCAGCCTTCGGCGGGAGAAAGCGGCTCGGTCACACCGCCGAGTCTACGGACCGGCGGAACTAGGCGACGGTGAGGCGACCGGTGGCCAGCGACTCGAGGAGCTCGGCGGCGCTGTCGGCCCCGTTGGCCTCGTTGAGGCGGCGGCCCAGCCGCTGGGCGTTCCGCCGGTAGGACTCGTCGTCGAGGACCTGTTCCACCGCCGCCCGCAGCCGTTGCGGTGTGCACCGGCGGGCCGCCAAGCGGACGCCCGCCCCCGCCTCTACCACCCGGCGGGCGTTGTCCGGCTGGTCCCACGAGGTGGGGACGACGACCATGGGCACACCGGCTTGCAGGGCCGCGAGCACCGTGCCGGTGCCTCCGGTCGTTACGATCACGGCGCACCGGGGCAGCAGCTCGTCGTAGTCGAGCCACTGGGTGAGGTGGATGTTGGGGGCCAGCGGTTCCAGACCCAGCTGGTTGGGGGTCCGCAGCGGGCCGGTCGCCATGACAACCTCCATCGACCGCTCGGCCAGGCCCTGAGCGGCGGCGCGCAGCACAAAGGGTTCCCGGGAGTGCGATGTTCCCTCCGAGACGTGGACCCAGGGAAGGTCGGTGGGCAGGGAGTCGAGCCACCCGGCGTCCGCCTGAGCGGGAGAATGCCACAGGTACGGGCCGACGTAGTGCACGCTCGCCGGGAGGTCCCGGCGGCGGTAGTCGAGTTCGGGGAGGCTGCCCACCAGATAGAGCGGCACCCGGCCGGTGTAGGCCAGCAGCGAGCAGCCGAGGGGCGGCAGCCCGTAGGCCGATCGGATCTCGTCGACCCGGCGCCGCAGGCCGCTGGCGACGAGATCGGTGGCGCCCCGCACGGTGTCGGCCACGACCCTGCCGGGTCGGCTGCGGGCCGGGGCGAAGCCGAAGCCCACAGGGGCGTCGGGTCCGGGGATCAGGGGTCCCATGAACTGCGAGGCCACGGCGACGGGGACCGCCGAGGCCTCGGCCAGCACCATGATCGGTGCCAGCATCGACGCCTCGGTGATCACCACGTCGGGATGCCAGTCCTCCAGGATCGGCTGGAGGTCGGCGATCTGGTCGGGGATGGTCTCGACCACCCAACCGCGGAAGGCCCGGTACTGCTGGCGAGGGGACTGCAGCCGCATCCGGGCCCCGAGCGACGGCGACAAGGCACCCATCAAAGGGTTCTTGCTGCTGACATCGATATGGCGAAACTGAAGGAATCTGAAGTTCTGCGATTCGATGGTTTCCCGGATCATTTCACCGCTGTAAAAGGCGACATCGTGGCCCCGCTCTCGGAGCGCTCGGGCGATGCCGACCAGCGGGTAATAGTGGGAAACGACCGGCCAGGACGTGAAGAGGAACCGCGAGGGCCGATACGGCCGCGGTGTCGGCGTCACATGTCGGAGTCTAACGACACGCGAAAATGGGGCGCCCCGCGGGGCGCCCCATTTCTCTAAATCACCCGGTGAAGTTAGTAATCCTCCATGCCGCCGCCGGGGGCCATACCCGACTTTTCCTCCGGCTTGTCGACAATGACCGCTTCGGTCGTGAGGAACAAGGCGGCGATCGACGCCGCGTTCTGCAGCGCCGAGCGGGTCACCTTGGCGGCGTCAATGACGCCCGCCTTGAAGAGGTCCTCGTACTCGCCGGTGGCGGCGTTGAGACCGAAGGCGCCTTCCAGGTTGCGGACCTTCTCGACCACGACGCCGCCTTCCATGCCGGCGTTGACCGCGATCTGCTTGAGCGGCTCCTCGACGGCCTTGGCCACGATCCGGGCCCCGGTCGCCTCGTCACCCTCGAGCTTCTCAACCCGGTCGATGATCCGGGCCTGGGCCCGCAGCAGGGCGACGCCGCCGCCGGGGACCACGCCCTCCTCCACCGCGGCCTTGGTGGTCGACACCGCGTCCTCGATGCGGTGCTTCTTCTCCTTCAACTCCACTTCGGTGGCCGCGCCTACCTTGATGACCGCCACACCGCCGGACAGCTTGGCCAGCCGCTCCTGCAGCTTCTCCGTGTCGTAGTCCGAGTCGGTGTGCTCCATCTCGGCCTTGATCTGGTTGATGCGAGCCTTGATGTCGTCCTCGTTGCCGGCGCCCTCGACGATGGTCGTCTCGTCCTTGGTCACCACGACCTTGCGGGCCCGGCCCAGCAGGTCGAGGGTCACGTTCTCCAGCTTGAGGCCCACCTCTTCGCTGATGACCTGGCCACCGGTCAGGATGGCCATGTCCGCCAGCATCGCCTTGCGCCGCTCGCCGAAGCCCGGCGCCTTGACCGAGACGCTCTTGAAGGTGCCCAGGATCTTGTTGACCACCAGGGTGGCGAGCGCCTCGCCTTCGACGTCCTCGGCCACGATGAACAGGCCCTTGCCGGCCTGCATGACCTTTTCCAGGATGGGCAGCAGGTCGCGGACGGCGGCGATCTTGGAGGACACGTACAGGATGTACGGGTCGTCGAGCACCGCCTCCATGCGGTCGGCGTCGGTCACGAAGTACGGCGAGATGTAGCCCTTGTCGAAGCGCATGCCCTCGACCAGTTCCATCTCCATGCCGAAGGTCTGGGACTCCTCGACGGTGATGACGCCGTCCTTGCCGACCTTGTCGATGGCCTCGGAGATCATGCCGCCGATCTCCTCGTCGGCCGCCGAAATCGACGCGACCTGGGCGATCTGCTCCTTGGTCTCGGTCTCCTTGGCGATGTCCTTCAAGCTGGCGACCGCCGCCTCCACCGCCTCCTCGATGCCCCGCTTGAGACCCATGGGGTTGGCGCCGGCGGCCACGTTGCGCAGGCCCTCACGCACCATCGCCCACGCCAGGACGGTGGCGGTGGTGGTGCCGTCACCGGCGACGTCGTCGGTCTTCTTGGCCACTTCCTTGACCAGCTCGGCGCCGATCTTCTCGTACGGATCCTCCAGGTCGATCTCCTTGGCGATGGACACGCCGTCATTGGTGATCGTCGGGGAACCCCACTTGCGCTCCAGGACCACGTTGCGGCCCTTGGGGCCGAGCGTGACTCGTACTGCGTCGGCGAGTTGGTTCATCCCCTTCTCGAGGCTGCGGCGTGCGGTTTCGTCGTATGCAATCAGCTTGGCCATGCGGTCTTGTTTCCTCCCGTGGGCGAACGGTTAGCACTCTCGATGTCTGACTGCTAACAGTTAACCGCCTCGGGCGGCGGAACGCAACCAGCGGCCGGTTAGCCCCCGGCCACCGCGGGGACGATGGAGACCGTCGTCCCCTCGGCCACCGGCGTCGCCAGTCCCTGGAGGAACCGGACGTCCTCGTCGGCGACGAACACGTTGACGAAGCGCCGCAGCGAGCCGGATTCGTCGAACAACCGGTCCTTGAAGCCGGGGTGGGCGGAATCCAAGGCGGCGAGGACATCGCCCAGCGTGCCGGGCGCCACGCCCACCTCGCTGGCGCCGGCTGACAGCGTGCGCAGCTGGGTCGGGATACGTACCTTGACTTCGGAAGGCTGGGCCGTCATCGATCCTCCCCTATCAGGCCGGCGGCGGTGAACGCCTCAATGGTGGGGGCGATGGTAGCCGTGGGCCCGCAGGTTGGGGCGACCGCATCGAGGGTCTTCAAGCCGTGGCCGGTCACGTAGGCCACCACCTGCTCGTCGGGGCGGATGACGCCGGCGGCGGCCAGGTTGGCCAGCACCGCGATGGTCACGCCCCCCGCCGTCTCGGCGAAGATGCCCTCGGTGCGGGCCAGCAGGTTGATGGCGGCGACGATCTCGGCGTCGTCGACCGAAGCCACCGCCCCGCCCGACTTTCGCACCACGTCAAGGGCGTACACCCCGTCGGCGGGGTTGCCGATGGCGATGGACTTGGCGATCGTCGACGGCTTGACCGGGCGGATGTGGTCAGCACCCGTCTCGAATGCCGTGGCGACGGGCGAGCAGCCCGCGGCCTGGGCCCCGGAGATACGGACCCGGGGGGCGTCGCCCCCGCCGGAGGCGAGCAGGCCCACTTTTCTCAGCTCCTCGAACCCTTTGGCGACCTTGCACAGTTGGCTCCCCGACCCGACCGGCACCACCACGTGGTCGGGGGCCCGCCAGCCCAGCTGCTCCGCCACCTCGAACGCCAGGGTCTTGGAACCCTCGGCGTAGTAGGCGCGCAGGTTCACGTTGACCACCGCCCAGTCCGGGAACTCCCCGCTCAACTCGGCGCACAGCCGGTTCACGTCGTCGTAGTTGCCGTCGATCGCCACGACCTGGCCGCCGTACACGGCCGTGGCGACGATCTTGGCCGGCTCGAGGTTGGCGGGGATGAACACCACCGACTGCATCCCGGCTCGGGCGGCGTGGGCGGCCACCGAGTTGGCCAGGTTGCCCGTCGACGCGCACGACGCCACCTTGAAGCCCAGCTCGCGGGCCTTCGTCAACGCCACGGACACCACCCGGTCCTTGAACGACCCAGTCGGGTTCAACGTGTCGTTCTTGATCCACAGCTCGCCGAGGCCCAGCTCGGCGGCCAGGCGGTCGGCCCGGAGCAGCGGCGTCATCCCGGCACCCAGGTCCACCGCCCCTTCCGGCGCCGCCGGCAGCAGGTCGGCGTAGCGCCAGATGGTGTCGGGGCCGGCGGCGACGCGTGCCTTGGTCATGACCTGGGCGACGCCGGCGTAGTCGTAGACGACCTCGAGCGGGCCGAAGCACCACTCGCACACGTGCAGCGCCTCGGCCGGATAGGCGCGCCCGCATTCACGGCATCGGAGTCCTTCTAGGAATGACAACGGTCCTCCTCATCGAACCGGGCATTGGCACCTGGCCACCGGCGCTCTGCCGATGCTGGTTGCCGCGGCGTCGTCGGGCCCGAACCCTCGACCGCTCTGGATGATGGCAACCCCATCGTTACCCATCTCAGGTGCTTTCGTCAACGTGGCAAGCTGCCCGGGTGCTGCGCTCGTTCCGCTTCTCGGACTTCGACGTCGCCGGTCTGGTCGAGGCGAAGCGGGGGCGGCGCATCTCAGTCTGCCTGCCCGCCCGCGACGAGGCGGAGACCGTCGGGGCGATCGTGGCGGTCATCCGATCCTCGCTGGTCGAGGTCCAGCCACTGGTCGACGAGATCCTGGTCATCGACGACGGGTCCACCGACGCCACCTCGACGGTGGCTCGCGATGCCGGCGCCCGCGTCCTGGCGACCGCGCCGGGCGGCAAGGGCCAGGCCATGTGGAGAGCGGTACAGGCCGCCGGCGGCGACCTCGTCGTCTTCTGCGACGCCGACGTCCGCGACTTCGCCGCCCACTTCGTCTCCGGGCTGGTCGGCCCGCTGCTGATCCGGGACGACGTCGCCTTCGTGAAGGGCTGTTACGACCGTCCCGTCGACGGCGTACCCGGTGAGGGCGGCCGGGTCACCGAGCTGGTCGCCCGGCCGTTGATCGCCGCCTTGTTCCCCCACTTGGCCACGCTGGCCCAGCCCCTCGCGGGCGAGTGCGCCGCCCGACGCGACGTGTGGGAGCGTTTGCCGTTCGTCGACGGCTACGGCGTGGATTTGGGGCTGGTCATCGATGTGGCGTCGGAATTCGGGCTCGGCGCCATGGCCCAATGCGACCTGGGCCAGCGGGTGCACCGCAACCGGCCCCTCGCCGACCTCGGCCCCCAGGCGCTGGCCATTGTCCAGGTCGCCCTCAGCCGGGCCGGCGTGGCCCCCGACTGGGAATCCCGGCTCGTCCGCCCCGGCCACGAGCCGCTCACCGTCGTGCTGTCCGAGCGGCCGCCATTGGTCGGCGTGGAGCCTGCCCGTAGGACGGCCTGAGGGCGGCCGGGGCCTGAGAGCCCGGTCCCGGGCGGGGGCCTGAGAGCCCGGTCCCGGGCGGGCCTGAGGGCCCGGTCCGGGGCGCGGTGGGCCGCTCAGCGGGACAGGCGCTCGAGCACGGCCTCACGTATGCAGCCCACGGTGTCGGCCATGGCCCGCTCCCGGCCGAAGCGATCGACCAGCGAGACGCAGTCGACATCGAGTGGGCCCACCGCCGCCCGGTCGATGTCGCCCGCCACCACGAAGGCCGGCACCCCAACCTCGGCGGCCAGGCGGACCACGCCCCCGACCGCCTTGCCGTGGAACGACTGCTCGTCGAGGAGGCCCTCCCCCGCCACCACCAGATCCGCCCCCTCCATGCGCTCGGCCAGGTCGACGGCGTCGGCGACCACCTCGAAGCCGGGCACCAGCTCGGCGCCCAGGGCGGCCAGCCCACCGGCCAGCCCGCCGGCGGCGCCCCCGCCGGGCCGCGGCCGGACGTCCACACCGAACTCCTCCTCATAGAGCAGGGCCAGGCGTTCGAGCCGCCGGGTGAGCAGGGCCACCTGGTTCGGTGAGGCGCCCTTTTGGGGGGCGAACACTCGCGCCGCGTCGAGGAACAGGGTCTCCACGTCGCAGGCCACCACCAGTTCCACCCCGTGCAGTCGGCTGTGCGGCTCCAGGGCGCGCACCGCGCCCAGGCCGCCATCGGTCGACGCCGAGCCGCCGACGCCGACGAGGACCCGTTTGGCGCCCGCCTTCACCGCGGCGGCGATGAGCTGGCCGGTGCCGGCGGTGTCGGCGGCCACCGGGTCGTTCCCGCTCGCCCCGCCCACCAGTGACAGGCCCGACGCCAGCGCCATCTCGACGACGGCGGTACTGCCGTCGAGTCGCCAGGGGGCGGTGACCAACCGGCCCAAGGGGTCTTTGACCTCGGCGGTGTACAGGCGACCGCGCACCACCTCAAGCAGGCCCTCGCCGCCGTCGGCCATGGGAGCCTCGTCGCAGCTCCATCCGGCGACGGCCGCGGCCACCGCCACCGCGCCCGCGACCTGGTGCGCGGTGGCGGTGCCCCGAAACTTGTCGGGGGCGGCGACCACGTGTGGCATGGGCACCATCGTGCCTGGTCCCGGGGGGCGCGCGGCGCCCTGGCGTGGGTAGGGTCTCAAGCGAATGCCCCCATCCGGCACCACTCCCCTGGCGGTCGTGTCGAATCGCGGCCCGCTGTCGTTTGTGCGCGACGCCGACGGGGAGCTGCGCGCCACCCGGGGCAGTGGCGGCATGATCGCGGTGATCGGACCCGGGGCGGCGCAGCACGACGCCCTGTGGCTGGCGACCGCGATCACCGAGGCCGACCGCGAGGCCACCGCGGCCGGCGAGGTGTCGGCGGCCGGGTTCCGGGTGCGTTCGGTCCACATCGACCCGGTGCAGTTCCGGCAGTACTACGACGTCATCGCCAACCAGACGCTGTGGTTCCTGCACCACGGACTCTGGGACCTGCCGCGGCGGCCCCGCCTCGACCGGCATTGGTGGGCGGCATGGGAGGGCTTCGTCGCCGTCAACCACCTGTTCGCGGCGGCGGTGGCGGCGGAAATGGCCCCCGGTGGCACAGTGCTGATCCAGGACTACCAATTGTCGTTGGTCGGCGCCGAGCTGGCCCGGCTGCGTCCCGATGTGGCCAGCGCCGCCTTCCTGCACATTCCCTTCTGCCCGCCGAGTGACCTGCAGATCCTCCCCGACGCCGTCGTCGACACCCTGCTCCGGGGCCTGGCGGGCGCCGGGGCGGTGGGTTTCCATTCCCCCCGCTGGGCCGCCGCCTTCGAGGCCTGCTGCCGCGAGCGGGGCGTCACCCTTCCGGAGGTATTCGTGTCACCGGCCGCGGCCGACGGCCAAGGGCTGGCGGCCACCGCCGCCTCAGAGGAGACCGACCGGGAGCTGGACCGGCTGGAGGCGTACCTCGGCGACCGCCACTTCATTGTGCGCACCGATCGCATCGAGCTCTCCAAGAACCTCCTGCGGGGGTTCTACGCCTTCGACGAGCTCCTGGAGCGGGAGGTTCGCTTCCGGGGCCGGGTGGTCTTCGGTGCCTTCGTCTACCCCTCCCGCAACGACCTGGCGGAATACCTCGGGTACCGCCACGAGGTGGAGGCGGTTGTCCGGGCGATCAACGCCAAGTGGTCCGACGGTGACTGGACCCCGATCCTCCTGGAGACGTCGGACAACTATCCCCGGGCCGTCGCCGCCCTCCGCCGCTACGACGTCCTGATGGTCAACCCCATTCGCGACGGCCTGAACCTGGTGGCCAAGGAAGGGCCGCTCGTCAATCAGCGCGACGGCGTGCTGGTGCTGTCCCCGGGGGCCGGAGCCTGGGATGAGCTGGGAGAGCATGCCGTCGAGGCCCATCCGTTCGACATCGTCGCCACCGCCCGGGCGTTGGCGACCGCCCTGGAGCTTCCCGGGGACGAGCGGGCGGCGCGGGCCACGGCGCTGCGCAAGGTGGTCACCGCCCGGACACCGGAGGACTGGTTCGCCGACAGCCTGACCGCCGCCCGGGTCCCCGACCGGGCCTAACCGCCGCCCAAGGCTGGTCGGCTCAGGGCCGGTCGGCCCAAAAGTGGTCGGCGGGAAGCAGGGCGCGGAGGAAGGCGAGGGCGCCTTCGGGGCCGTCGACGACGAGGTCGGCCGCGGCCAGCAGCGCCGGCGGAGATTCGGCGCTGCGGACGGCCACCCCCATGGTGGTCGTGCCGCCGGCTCGCAGGCGGGCTAAGGCGGCGAAGGCGGGGAGGTCGCCGACGTCGTCGCCGAGGAAGCACACTGCGTTCAGGCCCGCCGCCAACTCGGCCACCGCCTGGCCCTTGTCGGTGTCGACCGGGGGGACCAGTTCGCGCGACATCTTGCCGGCGTGAGCCACCAGGCCGGTCCGGGCCGCCTGTTCGTCGGCCCACCGGTCGACCCAGCCGGCGCGCTCGGGGGCTTGGCGAACGTGGAGGCCCACGCTCAGTCCCTTGCGCTCCACGTAGACGCCGGGCGGGGCCTCCGCTTCCGCGGCCGCCGCCACCTCGGCCACCACCCGGCGCCATCGCTCGGCGGCGGGGAGGGTCTCGATGCCGCCACCGACTCCCTTTTCCAGCCCGTACAGCCCGACCAGCACGACGCCGGGCGGCGAGGCCAAGCGGTCCCGGAGATAGGCCACGGGACGCCCGGAGATCACCGCCACCAGCCGGTAGACGCGGCCCAGCTCCGCCAGGGTCTCGGCCACGCCAGGCAGGGGCCGGGCCGCCTCGGGATCCTCCACGATCGGCGCGAGGGTCCCATCGAAGTCCGTGAGCACCCCGGCGCGGCCGGGATGGTCTCGCCACGGCGCGAGCCGGTCGGACGCCACGGTCGGGCGGCGACTACGTCGAGGAGGTGGTGCTGGCCGAGCTGGCCAGGTCGGGACCGGCCACCACCACGATGTTCGCCCCGTTCAGGGCGGGGACCGGAGGTGGCTGGGGCATGGCCTGCACTGCGGTGGCCGGGAGGTTGAGCTTGGCCGCCAGGGCGGCGGCATCGCCGCTGTAGCTCGGTTCGAAGTAAATGACGGTGCTGCCCGGCTTCTGGGTGGCATTGGTGCCGGCCAGCGTCACATATCCCTTGGCATGGATGGTGGCGGAAATCCTGGCGGCCAGGCCCGGGGTGGAAGTGCCGTTGGCGACGAGCACCTTGATGTCCTGCGGCTGCCGCAACCCGGTCGTCGGCGGCGTCGTCGCGGTGCGTCCGGTGGACGGGGTCGTCCCGGCGCCGGAGGTGGCCGAGGTCGGGATGGTAGGAAAGGTCGTGTTGCTGCCGCCCGTCCCGACGGCCACGCCGCCACCGGATCGGTGCAGGAGGATGAGGCCGATCACCACGGCGGCGCCGATGAGCAGCGCCGCCCGGCCGGCCTGGATGCCCGTGGAACGCCCGAAGGAGCCGTCACCCGCGGCATGGGAGCCGGGACTCACCGCAGCGGTGGCTCTCCGGCGGACCGGCCCTCGAACCGGGCCCGGCGCCGGCGATCCCGGACCCGTCGCAGACGGCGGACGACCAAGGGGTCATAGGAGGCCGCGTCCGGCGAATCGATAAGCACCCCGAGCAGCCGGTAGTACCGAGTCGGGGAGAAGTCGAAGTGGGTACGGATCGCGACCATCTTGGGGCTCGGTTCGGTCCACCAGCTCCGCTCGAAATCGAGGATGGCGCGGTCGCGTTCGGACAATCCCACAAAGCCACCCTGCCACCCTGGGGCGGCGGGATCAAGCATCCTCGATGCCGCTACCGGCGGGAATGGTCCCCCATGGGCTCGGCCGCACCGATCCGGCGTCGTGGCGGTCAGGGTGTCAAGGTCGTGGCGGTGTGGGCGAGCGTCGTCGCCGTCCGCCGGGTGGTGGTCGTATGCCGGGGCACGGTGGTGGGCGGCGGGGGGAGAGTGGCGACGGTCGTCGTGGTGTCCGGTGCGACGGTCGGCGGTGGCAGGGTCGTCGGTGTGGTGGCGGCGATGAGCGCCAGCTTGACCAGCTCGTCGGCCGCCGCCTCACGCCCGGCGTCGGCGACGTAGCGGGCGGCGGCCGGGGGTACGTCGGCACCGCGCGCCGACGACAGGGCGGCCAGGTCGGTGACGAGATTGTTGAGCGCCTTGACGACATCGGCCATGTCCTTCTCCAGCGGCGGCGCCGCCGAGATGCCGCTCACCTGGCCCGCCGCCTTCTGCAGCACGCCCGAGGTGTTGCCGGACGCCGACGCCAGTCCCTTCGCGGAGCCCCCCGCCCCAGCGGCGACGGCCTGGGTCTCCAACGAGGCGATCGCGGTATTGGCCGGCCCGATGGCCGCGTCGTACCGTTGCTCGACCTGGCTGGCCGGCAGGCCCTTACTCGAGCCCCCGCTGCACGCGGCCACCAGCCCGATCAGCGCCACCAGAGCGACACCGGTGACTGCGCCGCGGGCTGTCAACGGAGTACGCCGGCGTACAGGTGGCCGTCAGTCACAGGCCGTAGAGAGTAGACGGAAAGACGCGTTCACTCCCAAGTGAGAGGAAAGGCGCGTTCACCCCAAATCAGAGGAGGGCAAGCGTCACCTACCATCGGCCCGTGCGAGGCGCAGAGCCGTCGCACCGGCCCGAGTAGCTCAGTTCGGCCAGAGCAGGCGCCTTGTAAGCGTCAGGTCGTGGGTTCGAGTCCCACCTCGGGCTCGCGGTCACCTCGGGCTGGCAGGCGTCGCCACCGGGCTCGGGTAGCGTGCCCGGCCGATGCACAGGAACGTGACCGCGGTGATCGAGGCGGGACGGCGGATCGGGCTCGAGGTGCGGCCGAAGGAGTTCCCGCAGAGCACCCGGACGGCCGCCGAGGCGGCGGCGGCCATCGGTGTCGAGCTGGGCCAGATCGTGAAGTCGCTGATCTTCACCGTCGACGACCGCCCGGTGCTGGCACTGGTCGGCGGGGACCGGCAACTCGACGAGGCCAAGCTGGCGGCGGCCGCCGGCGGCGCCGTCTCCCGCCGGCCCGACGCCGACACGGTGCGGGCGGTGACCGGGTTCCCCGTCGGCGGCGTCCCGCCGTTCGGCTTCCCGACCGCCCTTCCTGTCTTCGTCGACCCGGGGCTGCTGGACTACGACGAGGTGTGGGCGGCGGCGGGAACACCTCATGTGAACTTCCCGATCGACCCCCACCAGCTGGTGGCGGCCACCGCGGGCACGGTAACCGACGTGGCCCGGCTGCCCTAGACGCCCGGAGCTACCGACCCCAGGCGGCGGCCAGGTCCTGGCAGACGACGCAGACGGGCAGGTTGGCGGGGTCGCGGTGGGGGTGGAAGAGGGTGCCGCACAGCGCCTTCACGGCGCGCCCCTGGCGCCGGGCCGCGGCCAGCTCGTCGTTGCGGGCGTAGTGCGCGATCTCCGGCGGCCCGCCGGAATCGAGCTGCGGCCGTTCAACGGTTGGTTTCGGGTCGACCACCGGCTTAGCCGATCAAGGCGCTGGTGCCGACCGGGCGGCCTTCCGACAGATGCTGATCCAGCTTGCGCTTGATCCGCTGAAGGGCGTTGTCGATCGACTTCACGTGACGCCCCAGACGGTGTCCGATCTCCTGGTACGACTTGCCTTCCACATACAGCCGCAGGACGTCGACCTCGAGACCGGACAGGGCGCCCGCGACCGACTGGCGCACGTCGTCCATGCGTTCCCGGGACACGACCTCCTCGGCGGGATCGGCGACGGGGTGCTTGCTCAAGAGGTCATCGAGGGCGCGGTCGCCCCCACTCGGGACGGAAATCGACACGTAGCGATTGAGGGGCCGGTGCTTCTGTCGTGTCGCCGCCTTGACGGCGGAGAGCACTTGGCGGGTGACGCACACCTCGGCGAAGGCCCGGAAGGAGGTCTGCCGCTCGGGCCGAAAGTCTCGGGCCGCCTTGTAGAGGCCGATCAGGCCTTCCTGCTCGATATCGTCGGACTCGGCCCCGGCCAGGAAATAGGTCCGAGACTTCGCCCGGGCGAAGCGGCGATACCGTTCAATCAGCACATTTAGGGCATCGGGGTCACCGAGCTGGAATCGGGCGACCAGCTCCTCGTCATCGAGGTCGGAGTGGAGCGAACTGCCGAACCGAGAGAACATGAAGACCCCTGCAATGGCGTATAGTGTAGTAGGCAGGCCCGATATAGCGCGACGAACTATCTAGTATTAGCCGGGTCGGGCGGGAGTGTCAACTGATACCGGGCGGGCCCGGGTGACCTCGAAACAGGCCAGCGCGGCGGCCGCGGCCACGTTGAGCGAGGTGAGGGGACCGGCCTGGGGTATGGCGATGAGCAGCTGGCAGCGGGCTCGGGCCAGCCTCGACAGGCCGGGGCCCTCGGCCCCGAGGACGATGGCGACGGGTTCGGTGGCCACCGACAGGCCCCAGAGCGGGACAGTTGCCGCGGCGTCCAGGCCGACGTTCCAGACCCCGGCGTCGGCCAGCCGGCTGAGGGCCGCGGGGATCCCGGGCACCACCGCAATGGGGAGATGCTCGATGGCGCCGGCGGCCGCCTTGGCGACGGTTGCGGTGATGTGGGCGGCCCGGTGGCGACCGAGCACGGCGCCGGTGGCGCCGGCGCATTGGGCGGTGCGCAACAGCGCCCCCAGGTTGTGGGGGTCGGTCAGGCCGTCGACGACGACCAGGAACGGCGGCGGACCGGCGGGCGCCGGCGCGGCCAGTTCGTCGATATCGGCCTCGGGGAGCGGGGCGGCAAAGGCCAGGACTCCTTGAGGGGCTTCGGTTTCCGCCGCCGCCTGGAGGCGGGCCCGGTTGACGGTGCGCACCGGGACCGAGGCGCCCGCCGCCAGGTCGGTGATCTCGTCAAGGATGGCGGAGCGGTCGACCCCGTCGGCCAGCCATACCTCCCGCACCGGGCGCCGGCGCGCCGCCAGCAGCTCGCGTACCGCTTGGCGCCCGGCGACTCGCTGGCCGCCGAGTTCGTCGCCGCCACCATGACCACCACCACCATGACCACCACCACCACCATGACCGCCGCGCCGCCCTCCGCCGCCCCCGGCCGCCCGGTCGGGTCGCGGGGCGGGACGGCCGCCCCGGTTACGGGAGGGCGTCGTTGAGCTTCTTTTCCGCCTCGGCCTCGCTCACGCCGATGGCGAAGGTCAGTTCGGAGACCAGGATCTGACGGGCCCGGTTGAGCATGCGCTTCTCGCCCGCCGAGAGGCCCTTGTCCTTGTCCCGGATGGAGAGGTTCCGCACCACTTCGGCCACCTGGTAGATGTCGCCCGACTTCAACTTCTCGACGTGGTTCTTGTAGCGGCGGGACCAGTTGGTCGGCATCCGCGCCTCTTTCTTGCGAAGGACGGCGAAGACTTCCTCGACCTCTTCGTCGTTGATGACCTCTCGCAGGCCCACCTCGTCGGTGTTGTCGGTTGGCACCATCAATGTCAAGTCGCCGTAGGCCAAGCGGAGGATCAGATACTCCCGGGTCTCGCCGAAGACCTCCTTGACCTCTCGTCGCTCGACCACGGCTGCGCCGTGGTGCGGGTAGACAACCTTGTCACCGACGTCGAATGGCATAGAGCTCCCAGGATCAGTACGAGAGGGGGGATGAGTCCAGGGTACGGGGAAACGGGGTCGTGGGCCAACCAGAACCTGCCCCAAAAGGACGCCGGCGGGGGTTCCGCACGAAGGGGTATTTCGGGGGGAAGTAGCCTGCCGCCTGCATGGACAACACGGCGCTGCTCGCCCAGTCCGAGCTGTTCGCTGACCTTGACGACACCGAGCTTTCGCGCGTTCTGGTCGATGCTCGGACCGTCGCACTGAGCCGAAATGAGGTGCTGTTCCACCAGGGGGACCCGGCGGAGGCCCTGTACGGCGTGCGGTCCGGCCGGATCGCCATCAGCCTGCAATCCCCCGACGGTCGGGAATCGGTGCTCACCCTGATGGAGCCGGGCGACCTGTTCGGCGACATGCCCATCTTCGACGGCGAACCGCGATCGGCGCAGGCCCGGGCGCTCGAGACGTCGGAGCTGCTGTGTGTCCCCTACCCGGCGGTGAAGGCGGTGCTCGAGGCCCGGCCGGCCTTGCTGTGGACCGTCGTCGCCATGCTGTCGCGCCGGCTGCGCTCGACCGACGCCGCCCTGGCCGACACGGTCTTCCTGGATGTCACCGGGCGCACTGCCAAACGCCTGCTGGAACTGGCCGGCGACGCCGATACCTTTGCCCTGCCCATCACCCAGGAGGAGCTGGCCGGTCTGGTCGGGGCGTCACGGGAGCGGGTCAACAAGGCCATCTCGGCGTTCGTGCGCATGGGCTGGCTGGCCCAGATCGATCGGCGCTACCACATCGCCGACCGGGCGCAACTCGTCCGCCGGGCCCGCTGAACCGCCGGTCCGCAGGCGGCGACGGCTGGCGGCACGTCAGCCAGCGACGGCTCAGGCGAGGGGCGGCTCAGGAGAGGAAGGTGATGGCCCGGGCCCAGGCGTCGGCGGCGTCGGCCGGGCGATGGGTGGGGCGGGACGGGTCGTGGACGAAACCGTGCTCACCTTCGGGGTAGAAGGCGATCTCGGCCCGGTCCCCGAGCGCCCGGAGGGCGGCCACGTCCTCGGCGGGGATGAAGGTGTCGCGCCCGCCGATGATCGCCAGCACGGCGGTGGGCGATGGCCGGGCGAGCCAGTCGAGCGGTTCGCCGTGGCCGTCGCCTTTCCATGCCGCGGGCACGGTGATCATCCCGTAGAAGGCAACGGCCCGGTCGAAGCGCCCCGTCCCGGCCGCCTTGAGGGTGTACATGCCGCCCATGCAGAAGCCGAGTATGCCGACGCGACCCACGCCGGTCCGCTCGGCCAACAGGTCGGCCGCCGCCACGGCGTCACCGAGACGCTGATCGTCGGTCACCTGAGGCATGAACGCGAAGCGCTCCTCGAGGCTGAAGTCTTCGTGCCCGGGGAACGGCTCGGGGGCGCACACCGCCCAGCGGTGCTCATCGGCCAGTCGGGCGCAGAGGTCGTCGAAGAGCGGACGCAGTCCCATGACGTCTGGGAGAAGAACCAGTCCCCGGGCGGCCGGGCCGGCGGGCAAGGCGACTTCGGCGGGCGTGCCCGACGGCAGGATGACCCGCACGCTCAGCTGTAGTGGTCGATGGTGGCGTCGGCCAGCCGGGACAGGCCGTCGCGGATGGCACGGGCGCGGGTGGCGCCGACGCCCTCCACCTCGTCGAGGTCGTCCAGGGTGGCCCGCATGATCTTGTCGAGGCTGCCGAAGCGCTCGACGATGTGGCCCACTACCGATTCGGGAACCCGGGGCACCTTGGAGAGCAGGCGGAAGCCGCGGGCTTGGATACCGGCATCCAGCTGGGTGTCGGCGCCCACCAGCTCCAAGATGGCGGCTACCTCCTTCAGGTCGAGCAGCCGCTCGTCGGAGAAGTGGGCCAGGCGCTGGATGGCGTCGTCGGCGTGGGCGGTGCTCGGATCACGGCTGTAGTCACGGATCACGTAACGCCGGTCGTCCTCGACACCGGCCATCAGTTCCTCCAGCTGCAGGAAGATCAACCGGCTGTCGACGCCGAGTTCCACCACGTACCCGTCGATCTCCTCCGCGATCCGGCGAACCATTTCCGCCCGCTGCAGCAACGTGGCGACGTCGCGGACGGTGACGAGATCCTTGACCTCGCGCTCCGAGAGGGTTCGCTCGACGGCGTCCATTCGCACCTTGTACCGCTCCAGCGTCTGCAGCGCCTGGTTGGCCCGGGCGACGAGGCGGGGCACCGGGTCGAGCATGTGCTTGGCGTTGTTGCGGTAGACCGCGATGACCGAGCGGTCCTCGGACACCGAGATGACCGGGACGTCGATGGACCGGGCCACGCGCTCGGCGGTGCGGTGCCGGGTGCCGGTCTCGGAGGTGAAGACGTGGGGGTCGGGCACCAGGTGGACGTTGGCCCGGGCGATGCGGGTGGCGTCGGCGGCCAGGATGATGGCGCCGTCCATCTTGGCCAGCTCGGAAAGGCGCTGCGGGCTGAACTCGGCGTCGAGAAGGAACCCGCCGGAGCAGATGTCGAGCACCTCGGGGCCGTCACCGACCACGATGAGGGCCCCCATGCTGGCCTGGAGGATCCGGTCGAGCCCGTCGCGCAGCGGCCGGCCGGGCGCGACCGCGGCCAGGGCCTCGGTCAGGGAAGCGCTGCGGCGGGGAAGCACGACGTCATCGTACTTGCCGGTCCCGGTGACGACCGGGCGGAATCTCCTACTGAGATGTGGCGGCCGCCCTGCAGCGCACCCCTGCCCAGGTGAGCGCATCGGCCAGCGTGGCCACCCGGACCACCTCCAGCGGGCCCGGCTCCACGTGGGCGGAGGTGGGGACCAGGGCGGTGCGAAACCCGAGCCGGGCCGCCTCGGCCAAGCGGCGAGGCAGCTGCGACACCTGGCGGAGTTCGCCGCCGAGGCCCACCTCGCCGCACGCCACCAGGTCGGGGGGCAGGTCGACATGCTGGGCCGCCGACCCGAGGGCCAGGCAGGTCGCCAGGTCAGCCCCCGGTTCGTTGATGCGGACACCGCCCACCGCCGACACGTACACTTCGCGGCCCGCGAAGGGGATTTTGGCCCGCTCGCCGAGGACCGCCAGCTGGAGGGCGAGGCGCCCACCGTCGAGACCCGACGCCGACCGCCGGGGCATCTGAAGGTTCTCCCCGGTGACGAGGGCCTGCAGCTCGACGAGCAGCGGTCGGTGGCCCTCCATGGCGGCGAAAACCACCGATCCTGGTGTGCCGGAGCGGCGGTCGCCGAGGAACAGGCCGCTCGGGTCGGGTACACCTCGTAGGCCGCCGTCGGTCATCTCGAACAGCCCGAGCTCGCCGGTGGCGCCGAAGCGGTGCTTGCTGGCGCGGAGCAGTCGTAGGGCGTAGTGCCGCTCGCCCTCGAAGCTGAGGACCGTGTCGACCATGTGCTCCAGCAACCGCGGGCCGGCCAGGGCCCCGTCCTTGGTGACGTGACCGACGATGATGGTCGCCAGGCCCCGGCTCTTGGAGAGCTCGACGAGGCCGAGGGCGCAGGCCCGGACCTGGGAGACCGACCCGGGGGCCGAGTCGACGTCGGGATCGAAGATCGTCTGGATGGAATCGGCGACCAGGACATCAGGAGCGACCACGTCGACGGCGGCCCGCACCGCGGCCAGCGACGTCTCGGCAATCACCCAGACGCCGGCGGGGAGGGGGCCGAGCCGCAACGCCCGGAGCTTCACCTGCTGGGCCGATTCCTCGGCGCAGACGACGAGGGCCCGCCGGCCCCGCTCCGCCATCTGGATCACCGCTTGGAGCAGAAGGGTGGATTTGCCGATTCCCGGCTCGCCACCGATGAGGGTCACCGAGCCGGGGACCAGGCCCCCGCCGAGGACCCGGTCGAGCTCGTCGACGCCGGTGGGGCGCGGCCCCGCCGCCTCGCCGTCCACTTCGAACAGCGGCATGGGCCCCGGACCGGTCAGCGCCGGAGGTCCCTTCGCCGGCCCGGCGGCCACCGCTTCCTCGGCCAGGGTGTTCCACTCGTTGCAGCCGGGGCAGCGGCCGGCCCAGCGAGGTGTGGTGACGCCGCAGTCGGCGCAGCGGAACAGGGTGCGGGCACGAGCCATGGCCGCCAGCCTAAAGACGGGGTGGGACGCCGACGGGGACCCCGGCGCGGCCGGCTCCCGGGAGCCTGGCGCGCTCAGCGCCGGTGGTGGGCGCCGCGCCGCGCCGCCCGGTGGCGGGCTCGCCGCCGGCCGGACAGCACCAGCGCCACCACCGCGAGCACCCCGACGAGGAGGGTCAAAAGGATGTGGGTGACGTTCCAGGTGCGCGCCTGGGCGCTAAGGGTGGCCGTCTGCCCGAGGTGGACGGGCCACACCACCTCGCCGCCCGAGCGCGAACCGTTGGCCGCCTGGATCTGGCCGGGGAGGCGGGCGGCGACTTGAAACTGGAAGACCTGGTCGAGGGCGACGCCGGTGCGGGTCTGGAGGGCGGCGGGGTCGATGCCGGCGCCGCCCAGGGTCTGCTGCAGCTGCGGGTCGGAGAAGCAGTTGATCCCGCAGGTCAGGTCGACGGTCCCCTGGAAGCGGGTGCTCGTCTGGAAGAAGGAGGCCCGGCGAACGATGGTGAGATCGCGAAACGGCCCGGTGGGACCGGAGAGTTCGGCCGCGACCGCCTTGGCGGCGGCGGGGTTGGCGAAGGCCTTGGTGGCCGTGAAGTCCACGCTGCCGCCGGCGCCGGTCGTTGGTCCCGTCACCGCCCACCCCGCCTGAGTCAGGTCGGAGGTGCGCACAGACGACGCGTAGGACGCGGCGGCGTCGCGGTCGAGATGGGCCCGCACGGTCACCGAGCCGCTGCCGTTGCTGTTGACCGTGACGCCGACCCGGATGGTTGCCTGGCAGGCGGAGAGGAGCAGGAGGACGATGAGGGCGCCGGCCGCCACGGTTGTTCCGGGCCCGCCGCCGAAGCCCCGTAGAGTCGGGGGGGCGGGCGAGCGACGCACGGCGGGGCACCCTAGCGGCCATCCTCGGGCGCCCGGCCGCAAAAAAAGGGACCGGCCCGGGCGGTTTCGCCCGGGCCGGTCCTTTTTTTGATTCGCTACGTGGCTACTCGCCGGAGCCGGCGCCGGCCAGCTCGACCGGCGGGGGCTCGAGGCCCTGGATGGCCCGGAACACGATCTCGCCCTCTTCCACATCGACGATGATCGTCTCGCCCGCCCGGAACTCCTTCCAGAGGATCTTCTCCGACAGGGGATCCTCGACCATGCGCTGGATGGCCCGGCGCAGCGGCCGGGCGCCGAGGGCCGGGTCGTGGCCCCTGTCGACCAGCATGAACTTGGCCTCCTGAGTGAGCTCGAGGCCGAGGCCCTGGCTCTCCAGCTGCGTGCGGACCCGCTTCATCATCAGGTCCACGATCTCGGTGACCTCTTCCCGGCTGAGCTCGTGGAAGACGATGACCTCGTCGATGCGGTTCAGGAACTCCGGCCGGAAGTGCTGCTTCAGGGCGTCGTTGACCTTCTCCTTCATCCGCTCGTAGGTGATGGCCTCGCTGGTCTTGGCGAAGCCGACGCTCGTCTTGCGCAGGTCGGCGGTGCCCAGGTTGGAGGTCATGATGATCACGCAGTTCTTGAAGTCCACGCTGCGGCCCTGGCTGTCGGTCAGCCGCCCGTCCTCCAGGATCTGGAGCAGGGTGTTGAACACGTCGGGGTGGGCCTTCTCGATCTCGTCGAACAGCACGACGGAGAACGGCTTGCGGCGCACCGCCTCGGTGAGCTGGCCGCCCTCCTCGTAACCGACGTAGCCGGGAGGGGACCCGACCAGGCGGCTGACGGTGTGCTTCTCCATGTACTCCGACATGTCGAGCTGGATGAGCGAGCTCTCGTCGCCGAAGAGGAACTCGGCGAGGGTCTTGGCGGTCTCCGTCTTGCCGACGCCCGAGGGGCCGAGGAAGATGAACGAGCCGCTGGGCCGCTTCGGGTCCTTGAGGCCGGCGCGGGTACGGCGGATGGCCTGGGAGACCGACTTGATGGCGTTCTCCTGGCCGATGACCCGCTTGTGCAGCTCATCCTCCATCCGCAGCAGCTTGGCCGTCTCCTCCTCGGTCAGCTTGTAGACCGGGATGCCGGTCCAGTTGGCCAGCACCTCGGCGATGACCTCCTCGTCGACGACGTCGAACAGGTCGATGCCCTCGGCCCGCCATTCCGCTTCCTTGGCCGTCTTGCGGCCGAGGAGCGACTCCTCCTGCTCCCGCAGGCGCTTGGCGGCCTCGAAGTTCTGCTTCTCCAGGGCCAGCTCCTTGTCGGCCCGCACCTTCACCAGTTCGTCCTCGATGGCCTTGTAGTCCGGCGGGGTGGCCATGCGGCGGATGCGCAGGCGACTGCCGGCCTCGTCGATAAGGTCGATGGCCTTGTCGGGGAGGAACCGGTCGGCGATGTAGCGGTCCGCCAGGTTGGCGGCGGCCACGACGGCCTGGTCGGTGATGGTCACGCCGTGGTGGGCCTCGTAGCGGTCCCGCAGGCCCTTCAGGATCTCGATGGTGTGCGAGAGCGAGGGCTCCTCGACCTTGATGGGCTGGAACCGCCGCTCCAGGGCGGCGTCCTTCTCCAGGTGCTTGCGGTACTCGTCGAGGGTGGTGGCCCCGATGGTCTGCAGCTCACCGCGGGCCAGCATGGGCTTCAGGATGCTGGCGGCGTCGATGGCCCCCTCGGCGGCGCCCGCGCCCACCAGGGTGTGGAGCTCGTCGATGAACAGGATGATGTCGCCCCGGGTGCGGATCTCCTTCAGCACCTTCTTGAGCCGCTCCTCGAAGTCGCCGCGGTAGCGGGACCCGGCGACCAAGGCGCCGAGGTCGAGGGTGTAGAGCTGCTTGCCCCGCAGCGTCTCGGGCACGTCGTTGGCCACGATGCGCTGCGACAGGCCCTCGACGATGGCCGTCTTGCCGACGCCCGGCTCGCCGATGAGCACCGGGTTGTTCTTGGTGCGGCGGGACAGCACCTGCATGACCCGCTCGATCTCCCGCTCCCGGCCGATGACCGGGTCGAGCTTGCGATCCCGGGCCAGCTGAGTCAGGTTGCGGCCGAACTGGTCGAGCACCGGCGACCCGGTAGGGGCCTCCTGGCTGCTCGGGCCGCTCCCCGAGGTCGTGCCCTCCTTGGGGTTGTTGTACCCCGAGAGCAGCTGGATGACCTGCTGGCGGACCCGGGACAGGTCGGCACCCAGGTTGACCAGCACCTGCGCCGCCACACCCTCGCCCTCGCGCACCAGGCCGAGAAGCATGTGCTCGGTGCCGATGTAGTTGTGTCCGAGCTGCAGGGCCTCGCGGAGCGATAGCTCCAGGACCTTCTTGGCCCGGGGCGTGAACGGCGGCGAGCCGGCGGTGGACGAGCCGGCGGGCCCGATGGTCTCCTCGACCTTCTCGCGCACCGCCTCCAGGCTGATCCCGAGCGACTCGAGCGCCTTGGCGGCGACCCCTTCGCCCTCGTGGATCAGGCCCAGCAGGATGTGCTCGGTGCCGATGAAGTTGTGATTCAGCAGACGAGCCTCTTCCTGGGCTAGGACCAGGACTCGTCGTGCTCGGTCTGTAAAACGTTCGAACAAGTTTGCCGCCTCCCTAAGCGGTCTCCCAAAGCCAGTCTACCCGGGGACCCCGTGGTTACTTCATCCGCCTTAGCGGTGAAGGTGTTTCCGTGTCTGTCAGTTGTTGGTCGGGTGATTGTTGTGTCGGAGTTGGGGTGGCTGACCGCAACTTCTGCTAGGTGGCCTCGGTGTCGTAACGTCGGCCACTACATGAACCTCTTTGACCATCCGAGCCTTCCCAGGTTGGATGAACATCTGGCCCGGGTGGAGGTCGCCCTCCGCGAGTCCGTGGGTTCGGAGGATCCGCTGCTGGCGGACATTGCCGGCCATCTCATCGAGGCCGGCGGCAAGCGACTGCGCCCCACCCTCACCATCATGTCCACGCTGGCAACGGAGGCCGACGTCTCCGACGACGCCGTCCGCGGCGCCGTCTCCGTCGAGCTGGTCCATCTCGGCTCGCTGTACCACGACGACGTCATCGACGAGGCGCCGACCCGCCGGGGCGTGGAGTCGGTCAACGCCCGGTGGGGCAACCTGGTCGCCATTGTGGCCGGCGACTTCCTGCTGGCCCGGGCGTCGGAGATCGCGGCCTCGCTCGGCACCGAGGTGTCGGGGCTGCTGGCCCACACCATCGGACGCCTGTGCGAGGGCGAAGTGGGCGAGATCCAGTTCGCGTACAACTCGGCCCGCACCGAGGCGTCGTACCTCTCTGCCATCGCCGGGAAAACCGCGTCGCTGATGGCAACATCATGCCGGATCGGCGGATTGGCGGCGAACGCGTCCCGTGATCGGGTGGAGGCCCTGACCGCGTTCGGGCACGACTTCGGGATCGCCTTCCAGATCTGGGATGACATCTTGGATGTGATCGGCATGGAGGAGTCCCTAGGAAAGCCCGCCGGCCACGACCTGGTCGAAGGGGTGTACACCTTGCCAGTGATCCGGGCGCTAGCGGTCCCCTCCATCGGCGACGAGCTGCGCGACCTGCTCGGGAGCCACCTCGATACGCCGACGCGCGACAAGGCCCGGGACATGATCCGCTCGACCGACGCCGTCGCCGAGTCGGTCATCGTCGCCCGCCATTACGCCGACCAGGCCGCCGCCAGCCTCGAGGCGCTCGGTGACGGGCCGTGTGCCCGCTCGCTGGCCGGCCTGGGCCACCGCCTGATCGACACCCTTGAGCTGAGCTAGCCCGGGATCGCTACTCCGGCGCCTCGGGGCGCAGGGTGGGAAAGAGCACCACGTCGCGGATGGCGTCGCGGTCGGCCAGCAGCATGGCCAGGCGGTCCATGCCGAGGCCCAGGCCACCGGTGGGCGGCAGCCCGTACTCGAGGGCCCGCAGGTAGTCCTCGTCGACCGCCATGGCCTCGTCGTCGCCCGCGGCCCGCGCCCGCGCCTGGGCCTCGAAGCGGGCGCGCTGCTCGGCGGGGTCGACGAGCTCGCTGAAGGCGTTGACCAGCTCGCGGCCGGCCACGATGGCCTCGAACCGCTCGACCAGGCCCGGCTGCGAGCGGTGGTCCCGGGACAGGGGTGAGACCTCCTTCGGGTAGTCCATGACGAACACCGGGCCCCACAGCTGGTGCTCCGTCGTCTTCTCGTAGATCTCCAGTACCAGCTTCCCCGGGCCCCACGACGGTTCGAACTCCACGCCGAGCCGGGACGCGATCGCCCGCAGCTGGGCGAGCGGCGTGGCCACCGACACCGTGACGCCGGCGTGTTCCTCGATCAGCTCGGTCAGGGTGGCCCGCCGCCACGGCGGCGCCAGATCCAGCTCCCGGCCGCCGTAGGTAAGCGACGTGGCCCCCCGCAGCTCGAGGGCCAGGTAGGCGACCAGCTGCTCGGTCAGCGCCATCAGGTCGTGGTAGTCGGCGTAGGCCTGGTACAGCTCCAGCATGGTGAACTCGGGATTGTGCCGGGGCGAGAGGCCTTCGTTGCGGAACACCCGGCCGATCTCGTAGACCCGTTCGAAACCGCCGACGACCAGCCGTTTCAGGTACAACTCGGGGGCGATCCGCAGGTACAGGTCGACGTCAAGGGCGTTGTGGTGGGTCACGAACGGCTTGGCCAGGGCGCCGCCGGGGATGGGGTGGAAGATCGGCGTTTCCACCTCGACGAAGCCCCGGTCCTCCAGCCACCTCCGGGTCAGGGACAGCATGCGGCTGCGCAGCAGGAACGCCTCCCGGGACCCGGGGTTGGCCCACAGGTCGGCGTAGCGCTGGCGGTAGCGCAGGTCGACGTCGGTGATGCCCTTCCATTTGTCGCCGAAGCCGCGCTGCGTCGGGGCGAGGAGCGTCCAGTTGCGAACTTTCACCGAGAGTTCACCGGTGCGGGTCGCGATCACCTCGCCGGAGGCGCCGATCCAGTCGCCGATGGCCAACCTCTTGAAGCCGTCGAAGTTCTGTGTCCAGTCGGCGCCGGCGAAGAGCTGGATCGTGCCCGTCCAGTCGACCAGCTGCCCGAAGGCCACCTTGCCCTGACCCCGGCGCAGCATGAGCCGGCCGGCGACGGTCACGTCTTCGCCCGTCTCGTCGTCGGGTGCCAGCCCGGGGTGGGCGCGGCGGACGGCGGCGATGGTGTGGCTCGGCTCGAACCGGTAGGGGATGTCGTCGCTCACGGCAACACGTTTCTCTCGAAGATGATGCGCAGCCCGTTCAGGGTGAGCCACGGCTCGTGGTGGTCGATGCTCTCGGTGAGGGGCGCGATGAGGCCGGCCAGCCCGCCGGTGGCGACGACCGTCGAGGGGCCCAGCTCCTCCTCGAAGCGAACGCACAGCCCGTCGACCTGGGCGGCGAAGCCGTAGATGGCGCCCGACTGGATGGCCTCGATGGTGTTCTTGCCGATCACCTTCCGGGGCGCCACCAGCTCGACGCGGCGTAGGGCGGCGGCCCGGGCGAACAGGGCGTCCAGCGAGATCTCGATCCCGGGGACGATGGCCCCGCCCAGGTACTCACCGCGCGCCGAGATGGCCTCGACGGTCGTGGCCGTCCCGAAGTCCACCACGATGGTGGGGCCGCCGTACTGGTCATAGGCGGCCACGGCGTCGGCGATGCGGTCGGCGCCGACCTCCTTGGGGTTGTCGTAGAGGATGGGCATCCCGGTGCGGACGCCCGGTTCGACGATCACCGTGGTGACGGGAAACCACTTCTCGGACATCTCCCGGAGCGCGGCGGTGGTACGGGGCACGACCGACGCCACCGCGATGCCGTCGACCGTCTCGGCCACGTCGAAGCCCTGCAGGTCGAGCAGCTGGGCGATGGTCATGGCCAACTCGTCGGCGGTGCGCTCGGCGTGGCTCGACACCCGCCAGTGGTGCACCAGGCCGGCCTCGCCGGAGCCCACGGGGGCGAAAAGCCCGATCACCGTCTGGGTGTTGCCGACGTCAATCGCCAGCAGCATCGGTGATTCCTATGTCGAGGCCGATGTCGAGGGCGGGGGCGGAGTGGGTCAACGCGCCGACCGAGATGAAGGCGGCGCCGGCCGCGGCGTAGGCGGCGACCGATTCGAGGGTCACGCCGCCGGAGACCTCGGCCGGGCACTGGCCGGCGATGAGCTCAACTGCCGACGCCACCTGGGAGGGCGTCATGTTGTCCAGCAGGATCATGTCGGCGCCGGCGGCGACGGCCTCCTTCACCTGGCGGGCGGTGTCGCACTCCACTTCGACCAGCTGGCCGGGCCAGCGGTGGCGGGCCCGCGCCACGGCCTCGCCGATCGACATCCGGGCCAGGTGGTTGTCCTTGATCAAGATGCCGTCGGAAAGCGAGCCGCGGTGGTTGGCGCCGCCGCCGGCCCGCACCGCCGCCTTCTCCAGGGCCCGCAGCCCCGGGGTCGTCTTACGGGTGTCGCGTATGCGGGCCCGGCCCTGGGCGGCCTGGACGTAGGCCCGGGTCAAGGTGGCGACGCCCGACAACCGCCCGAGCAGGTTCAGCGCCGTCCGCTCGGCGGTGAGGATCGACGCCAGCCGGCCCTCGACCTCGCCGAGCACGTCGCCGGGGCGCACCGCCAGGCCGTCGGAGAGGCGCCACTCCACCGCCACGTCGGCGTCGACGGCGGCGAAGGTCGCCCGCACGCAGCGCTCCCCCGCCACGACCCCGTCGCGCCGGGCCACGAACGCGGCGCGGGCCACCGCCCCGTCGGGGAGGAGGCTGGCGGTGAGGTCGCCGAGCGGCCCCAGGTCCTCCGCCAGGGCCCGGGCCACCACATCGCGTACCGCGGCGGGCGGCGGGTCGACCCACGTCATGGCATGCGGACGGCGAAACGGTGGGAAAAGGTGGCCCGGCGGGCGGGAAAGTCGGTTCGTCCGTGCGCCCCCCTACTCTCCTCCCGGGCGGCGGCCGCGGTGAGGAGGGCCCGGGAGACGAGGACCAGGTTGGCCAGCTCGGGCTCGGCAACAACGTCGGTCGACGCGGCCACCGCCGCCACCACGGCGTCGGTCTCGGGCAGCGAGGAGGCGTCGCGCAACACGCCCGCCCCGGCGGTCATGGCCCGTTGCAACTCGTCGCGCCGCTTGGCCGGGTCTTCGCTCGGGCCGGCCCCGAAGGCGGGGCGGATGGCATTGAGGGCCTGGGCCCAGATGACCCCCGGCGTGGGGGCACCGGCCAGGAGCGGACGCATGGCGCCGGTGGCATCCGGGCCCCCTTTTCCCGCCTCGATCGCCTCGATCACCCGGGGCGCCCACACCATCCCCTCCAGCAAGGAGTTCGACGCCAGCCGGTTGGCACCGTGGACCCCGGTGCAGGCCACCTCGCCGCACGCCCACAGACCGGGCAGGGTCGTGGCGCCGTCGAGGTCGGTCACGATACCCCCGGAGAGGTAATGGGCGGCGGGGGCGATGGGCAGCCAGTCCACCGTCGGGTCGAGGCCGGCGGCCCGCACCGAGGCGGCGATGGTGGGGAAGCGGTCGTCGAACGCCTCGAGGGCGGTGGCGTCGAGCCACAGATGCTCGACTCCCTGCTCCAGCATGCGGGCGGTCATCGCCGTGCTGACCAGGTCACGGGGCAGCAGCTCGTCGACGAAGCGCTCGCCCCGGGCGTCGCGGATCCGGGCGCCGTGGCCCCGCAGCGCCTCGGAGAGCAGCGGCCGGGGCATGGCGGGGTGGTGCAGCGCCGTCGGGTGGAACTGCATGAACTCGACGTCGGCCACCGGCACCCCGGCGCGCAACGCCATGGCCAGGCCGTCGCCCGTCGCCTGGCCCGGGTTGGTGGTCACGCTGAACACCTGGCCGGCGCCGCCCGTCGCCAGCAGGGTGTGCGACGCCCGGACGTCGTGGGTGGTCCCGTCCGGGGCGAGCGCCCGCACCCCCCGGCAGGCGCCCCGTTCGACGATCAGGTCGAGGGCGAACCATCCCTCGAGGACGGCGGCGGCGGTGCGCCGTACCGCCTCGACGAGGGCCCGCTCGATCTCCGCCCCCGTCGCCGCCCCGCCGGCGTGGACCACCCGGGGCATGGAGTGGCCGCCCTCCCGAGCGAGGAGCAGCGTTCCCCCCTCGTCACGGTCGAAGACCGCCCCGAGGGCGATCAGCTCGTTGACCCGCCCCGGCCCCTCGTCGACGAGGACCCGGACGGCGTCGCGGTCGCACAGGCCGGCGCCCGCCCGCAGGGTGTCGGCCATGTGCAGGTCGGTCGAGTCCTCGTCCTCGCCGAGGACGGCGGCCACCCCGCCCTGGGCCCACCGGGTGGCCGACTGGACCAGCTCCGCCTTGGACAGCACGCCCACCCGCAGCCCGGGAGTGGTCGGGCTGGCGGCCGCCCGGATGGCGGCCGAGAGGCCGGCGACGCCGGAGCCGCAGATGAGCAGGTCGAGTTCGGTCATGGTATGGCCGGCAGGTTGTCGATGAGCCGGGTGCCGCCGATGCGGGCGGCAATGAGGAGGCGGGCGCCGTTGTCCAGGGTGGTGAGGGGCGTCAGGTCGGCGGCGTCGGCGACCTCGGCGTAGTCCAGCGTGAGCACGGGGTGGCGGGCCAGGCGGGCCGTCATGGCGCCGCGGACGGCGGCGGCGTCGTCGGTGCGTTGCGCCTCCCGCTGGCCGGCGAGGAGGGCCTGGTACAGCGCGGGCGCCGTTTCCCGCTGCCCGGGGGTGAGGTAGGCGTTGCGGCTGGAGAGGGCCAGCCCGTCCGGCTCGCGGATGGTGGGACAGGGGACGATCTCCACGGGGAGGGACAGGTCGGCGACCAGGCGGCGGATCACCATGAGCTGCTGGTAGTCCTTCTCCCCGAAGTAGGCCCGGCACGGGCCGGCCAGCGAGAACAGCTTGGTCACGATGGTCGCCACGCCCTGGAAGTGGCCCGGACGGTGCTCTCCTTCCAGCCGGCTCGACAACCCGGCGACGCTGACACTGGTGGCCGGCGGCTCGGGGAACATCTCCTCCTGGGACGGGGCGAAGAGGTAGGTGGCGCCCGCCTGCTGGGCCTTCTGCTGGTCGCCGGCCCGGTCCCGCGGGTAGGTCGCCAGGTCCTCCCGGGGCCCGAACTGCAGTGGGTTCACGAACAGGGTCATGGCGACTATGTCCACCTCGCCGGCGGCCCGCTCCAGCAGGGAAACATGGCCGCGGTGCAGCGCCCCCATGGTCGGAACCAGGCCGATGGTGCGGCCGGCGGCCCGCTCGGCGTCGAGGGCGTGACGGAAGGCGTGGCGCCGGTCGAGGACCGTCGGCGCCCGGTGGCCGCGGGCGGCGGCGGGCGGGCCCCCGGTGGCACCATCCGGACCGCCGGTGGCGGCAGGTGGGCCCGTGACGGTTCGGGTCGGGGTGTCGGTCACGGCGGGACCTCGCTGACGTTCCGGCCCCGGACGGGTGCCGTTCGTGGCGTCACAGGGTACCGGCATAGCGCACCCCTGACGCTTCCGGATCGGGCCGGCGCTCCCCCACCAGGTCGGGCGCCAGGTCGGCCAACGGCACGAGGACGAAGGGGCGGTCCCACATGCGGGGATGGGGCACCGTCAGGTCGGCGTCGTTGATGAACTCGTCCCCCACCAGCAGGACGTCCACGTCGAGGGTGCGAGGACCCCAGCGGGTGGTGCGCACCCGACCCGCCGCCTGCTCGGCGGCGCGGGCGGTGGCCAGGAGCTGACGGGGCGACCGGTCGGTCGACAATTCCACCACACAGTTCAGGTACGGCCCCTGACCGGGCGGCCCGACGGGATCGGTCTCGTACACCGGCGAGATCCGCACCACGTCGGGCAGGCTGGCCACCGCCGTGCGCAGCAGCTGCCACCGGTCGCCGAGGTTGGAGCCCAGCGCCAGGAAGGCTCGTACCGTCATCGATTCCTTCGGGGTCCTTTCAGGGGCGGGTGATCCGGACCCCTGCAGACACCATGTCGACGGGCACGGGCGGGCGGAGCTTGTGCAGGGTAACGGTCACCGACTGCGCCCGCCTACCCGCGGTGTCGAGGACCCGGAGCGCGATGCGCTCGGCCAGGCGCTCGAGGAGTGCCGCCCGCGGGCCCGCCACCTCGTCAAGGACCGCCTGGGCGACGGCGCCGTAGTCGATCGTGTCCTCCAAGGCGTCGCTCTGCCCGGCCGGTCCGAGGTCGGCGAGGAGGTCGAGATCGACGAGGAAGGGTTGGGCCCGCTGTTGCTCCTCGGGGAGCACGCCGTGGGTCCCGACGGCCCGGATGCCCCGCAGCTCGATCCGGTCGGGCTCAGCTGGGATTGGGCTCACTGTCCGCCCGCAGCGCCTCCTCGACCGCCGGAAGGTCGGTGGGACCCTCGGAGGGGACCTCGGTAGGACCTTCGGTCGCCACCTCGTACGCGACGGGAGCGGCGCGCTCCGCCGGGGCGTCCCCTGCCGTCTCGCGCGGGTCGGCGGGCGAAGCCACCACGACGTGCCGATCCGGGTCGGCGGGCCCATCCGGGTCGGCGTGCGCCGCCGGGTCGGTGCCGTTGCGGCACGAGGCGCCCGCCAGGTCAGGGGCGGCCGCGACCAGCATCCGGCCCTCCGGGCCCATCTGGCGGTGCAGGATCCGCTCCACCACGGAGATGGCCTGCGGGCCGGCGGGAACCAGACCCGACCATCGCAGGTAGCCGGCCACCACGCCCATCAGGCGGTCACTCAATTCCTCCTGGTGCACGAGAAGCCGCTCGCCGGCGTTCATCCAGTCCCGGAGCTGGCCGTAGAGGTCGGGAAGGACCAGCTGGGGATCGTCGTGCGGTCCAAAGGGGATGTGGGCCCACGTGAGTTCCAGCTTGTCGTAGGCATGCAGGTTGTGGGGCGATTGCAGCAGGGAGACGACCCGCGTGAACCCCTCCCCGCGCAACCACAGGATTTCCTCCTGCCGGCGGACGGGACGGTGGTTCCGGGAATAGCCGCCCGGCCGCTCGCTGACCGCCAGCTTGTCCTTGATGATCCACGCAAAGAACCTCGGGGCGATGCCCTTGGCCCACTTGCCTTTCACGCCGCCGCCGCTTCGGTCGCCAACCGGAGGAGGCGCATGGCCTGGACCGTTTCGGCCACATCATGGACCCGCACCATGCCGGCGCCCCGGCTCGCCGCCCAGATGGCGGCGGCCAGTGATCCGGGTAGACGCTCGTCGATCGCTGCGACGGGCGGCCGGTCGTCGGTCGCCGGGGTGGCGGGACCGGCCGGGGCCGCGGCGGGGGCGGCCGCCAAGCGGCCGATGAACGACTTCCGGCTGATGCCGACGGCCACCGGACGTCCGGTCGCCACCAACTCGTCGAGGTGGCGCAGCAAGCGCAGGTTGTGCTCCATGGTCTTGCCGAATCCAATACCCGGGTCGATCCAGACTTCACCGACGCCGGCGGCCTCGGCGGCCTGGGCGCGGAAAAGAAGGAAGTCCCGAACCTCGGCCACCACGTCCCGGTAGGCGGGCGCCACCTGCATGGTCGCCGGCTCCCCGCGCATGTGCATGGCGATCCAGGCGACGCCGGCCTCGGCGGCCACAGGCCAGAGCGATGCCGACACGTCATTGATCATGGTGGCGCCGGCGTCGACGGCGGCGACGGCAACCTCCGGTTTGCGGGTGTCCACGGACACACGAACGCGTGAGGCCAGGGCGGCGATGACCGGCAGGATGCGGCGCCGCTCCTCCGACTCGTCGACCGGTTCGGCCCCGGGACGGGTGGATTCGCCCCCGACGTCGATGATGTCAGCCCCCTGGGAAATCATCGCCGCGCCGTGGGCCACGGCGCGCCCGTGGTCGAACCAGCGGCCACCATCGGAAAACGAATCGGGCGTCACGTTCAATACGCCCATCACCAAGGTCACGGTTGGCAGGCTATCCGGGGCGACGGCCGCCCCGCCTTTCCCAATTGGGGGAAAACCGCAGGTAGATCAGGCGGCGCGGTCGGCGCCGGCTACTTGCGGCGGGGGGCGAAGATGAGGCTCATGGCCTCGGCCAGGGTGGCCTCGTTGTCCCGGAACAGGCCACGGACCGCCGAGGTCACCGTCGTGGTCCCGGGCTTGCGCACCCCCCGCATGGACATGCACAGGTGCTCGGCTTCGACCACCACGACCACGCCCCGAGGCTCGAGGACCCTTTCGATCGCATCGGCGATCTGGGTGGTCAACCGCTCCTGCACCTGGGGGCGGCGGGCAAACCCGTCCACCAGCCGAACCAGCTTCGACAGCCCGGTGATGCACCCGTCGACGTTGGGGATGTAGGCGACGTGGGCCACGCCGATCCAGGGCACGAGGTGGTGCTCGCACACGCTGTACAACGTGATGTCCTTGACCATCACCATCTCGTCATGGCCGGCCTCGAAGGTCACGTTCAGGTGCCGGCCGGGATCCTCATAGAGGCCCGAGAAGATCTCCGCATACATGTTCGCAACCCGGGCCGGCGTGTCGCGTAGGCCGTCGCGTTCGGGGTCTTCACCGATGGCCTCCAGCAGCTCGCGGACGGCGTGGCGGATGCGGGCCTTGTCCACCGTTTCCGGCTGGGGGCGGGCGTCGCTCGGGGCCGCCGGTCCCCGGCCGTCCCGGCCGTCGAGCTTGTCCGTCTCCGGCGTCATTCCTCGGAGGCCGGCTTGGCCTCCCGGAGATGGGCGGCGCCATTGACCGGGGCGGCACCGTTGGTGTGGCTCGTCGGCGCGCCATTGGCCACATGGCCGTCGGGTGGCCAGGTCGGGAGGGGGCCGATGATGGCGTCGAGTTCTTCGCCGTCCAACGTTTCCTTCTCGACCAGCTGCTTGGCCAGTAGGTCCAGCGTCTCGCGATGCAGCGTCAAGATGCCCCGGGCCCGTTCGTGGGCTTCGTCGATCATGCGCCGCACTTCTCCGTCGATGCTCGCCGCCACCTGCTCCGAGTAATTCGGTTCGTGTCCAAAATCCCGGCCGAGGAACACCTCGCCGTTCTTGCGCCCCAGTTGCTGCGGGCCGAGCAGGTCGCTCATCCCGTACTCGGTGACCATGGCCCGGGCGATGGTCGTCGCCTTCTCGATGTCGTTCTCGGCGCCGGTCGTCGGCTCCTCGAAGATCAGTTCCTCGGCGGTCCGGCCCCCCAGGCACATGGCCATGGCATCGCGTAGTTCGCTTCGAGAATGGTTGTACTTGTCCTCGGGGAGGGTGAAGGTCAGGCCCAGCGACCGGCTGCGGGCCACGATGGACACCTTGTGGATGGGATCGGCGTGGGCCAGTACGTGGCCCACGATGACATGCCCACTCTCGTGGAAGGCGGTGACGAGCTTGTCCTTCTCGCTCATGATGAGGCTCTTGCGCTCCGGTCCGGCGATGACCCGGTCGATGGCGCTTTCCAGCTGCGGCATGCCGATCTGCGTGAGGTCGTGGCGGGCGGAGAGAAGGGCGGCTTCGTTGAGCAGGTTGGCGAGGTCGGCCCCGGTGAATCCCGGGGTCCGCTTGGCCAGGGTGTCGAGGCTGACCTCGGGGACAATCGGCTTGCCCTTGGCGTGGACCTGCAGGATCGCCTTGCGGCCGGCGACATCGGGGCGGTCGACCACGATCTGGCGGTCGAAGCGACCGGGGCGCAACAGGGCGGGATCAAGGATGTCGGGCCGATTGGTGGCTGCAATCAGGATGATGCCGCCCTTGACGTCGAAGCCGTCCATCTCGACGAGCAGCTGGTTCAGGGTCTGTTCCCGCTCGTCGTGGCCGCCGCCCAGACCGGCGCCGCGGTGGCGGCCGACGGCGTCGATCTCGTCCATGAAGATGATGGCCGGGGCGCTGGCCTTTGCCTGCTCGAACAGATCGCGGACCCGGCTGGCGCCGACGCCGACGAACATCTCGACGAAGTCCGAGCCGGATATCGAGAAGAACGGCACACCTGCCTCGCCCGCGACCGCCCGGGCCAGAAGGGTCTTCCCGGTACCCGGGGGGCCGAACAGCAAGACGCCCTTCGGCACCTTGGCCCCCATGGCCTGGAACTTGGCGGGCGATTGCAGGAATTCCTTGATCTCTTCCAGTTCGGCCACCGCCTCGTCGGCGCCGGCCACGTCGGCGAAGGTGACCTTGGGCTGGTCCTTCGACACCGTGCGGGCCTTGGCCTTGCCGAACTGCATGACCTTGCCGCCGCCGCCTTGCATGGAGTTGAGGATGAAGATGAAGCCTCCGAAGAGCAGCAGGATGGGCGCGAAGTTGAGCAGCACGCTCACCCAGAGCGAACTCTTGGTGTGCTTGGCCGACACCGCCGGGACCCGCTTGTCCAGGAGCAGCTGGGTCAGCTCGGAGGTGTAGCGATCCGGATAGGTCGCGGTGTACCGGGTGCCGGTGTCGCCGCCATCCGGGCCCCGGAGACGCCCGGTCACGGTGTTCGACCCGTCGTGCAAGGTTGCCGACGACACCTGGCCGCCGCTGACCTTCTGCTCAAACTGGGTAAGGGTGTAGTGCTCGACCGTCGGCCGCGACCGGAACAGGGCGAAACCGGTCAGGACGATGATCCCCGCCAGCACCACATAGAGAACGGGACTCCGTAGGGCTTTCTTCATTTCCCGGCCAGCCTCATATCCCGGCCAGGCTACAGGGGATAGGTAGCAGCACCCGTTGGCGCCGGCTGGTTGTCGGTGGCACGGTCAACCCTCCTCGGAGCCCTCGTAGACACAGATGTACGGCAAGTTGCGGTACCGCTCGGCGGCGTCAAGGCCGTAGCCGACGACGAACTCCGGAGGGATGTGAAACCCGGTGTACGCCAGATCCGACTCGACGCGCTGGGTCCCTTCCTTCACCAAGAGGGCGCAGACCTCGAGGCTGACGGGGTTGCGAGCCAGAAGGTTTTTGCGCAGGTAGGACAGAGTGAGCCCGGAGTCGACGATGTCCTCCACCACGAGCACCGACCGGTCGGTCAAGTCAAGATCGAGGTCCTTTACGATTCGCACCACGCCGCTCGTCCTGGTTGCCCGGCCGTAGGACGCGACCGCCATGAAGTCGAACTCGACGGGGAGGTCGATGGCCCGGGCCAGGTCGCTCATAAAGACAAAGGCGCCTTTCAGCACCCCGACCAGCAGCGGGACCCGGCCCTGATAGTCGCGGGTGATTGCCTCGCCCAGCTCCTTCACCCGGGCCTGCAGGGTGCCTTCGTCGATCAGGGTCCGGCCGAGGGCCGGGTCGTGGCGGGCGCCGGCAGGCTGGGGCTCGTCCATGCCGTGGTCACGGTAGCCGGTGCCCTTCCCGGCTGGTTTCCGGGTGGTTTTCCGGTGGTTTTCGGCCGGTTTCGAGTTGTTTTTGGCCGTCGGGCCCCTGCCGACCCCGGGCCGGGGGCCGGCGGCCGGGGGTCAGCGGATGGATAGGCGACCGTGGGACCGGCGCACGGTGCGCCCGCCGTTCAGCTCGCACGCCGTGGCGTCGCCGCGGATGACGGCCAGGACCCGTTCCACCTCGGCGGCGGAGGGCGGGTGCTCCTCGGGGTCGCCGGCCCGCAGCCACGCCCGGACGGCGCGACGCAGCAGGGCGGGCGGCTGCTCACGGGCGGCGCGGACATCGGTGGGGTCGAACCCGGCGGCGAGCGCGTCGAGAACCGCCCCCTCCTCGCCGAGCAGGGCCGCTTGGCGGCCCAGGATGGGGACCGGGTCGCGACCGGCGATGTCCGCCAGGAGGGGGAGAAGCTCGTGGCGCACCCGGGTGCGGACGAAGCGGGGGTCGTGGTTGCTCTCGTCCGCCACCGGCGTGAAACGCGCCGCCGCGCACAGAGCCCTCGTTTCGCCCCGGCGCAGCCGGAGCAGCGGGCGGCCGACGCGCGCCGCCGAGCGCATCGGGGCCAGCCCGTCGAGGCCGGCGCCGCGCAGGAGGTTGATCAGCATGGTCTCGGCCTGGTCATCGGCGGTGTGACCGGTCAGGACGCCGGGAGGCAAGGCGGCGTAGCGGGCCGCCCGGGCCCGGGCCTCGAGATTGGGGCCCTCCCCCACCGAGACGGTGACGGACCGGAAGCCGGCGCCGAGCGCCGACGCCGCGGCCTGCACGACGGAGGCCTCGCCCGCCGAGCCCGGGCGGAGCCCGTGGTCGACGTGGATGGCGGTCGGCTGGAGGCCGGCGGCGACGGCGAGAACGAGAAGGGCGAGCGAGTCGGCGCCACCGGAGACGGCGCACGCCACCGCCGTCCCGGCGGGGGGGAACGAGCACCGGGGGAGCAGCTCGGCTGCCAGCGAGTCGCGCGCCGCATGACGCACGTCCGCGACAGGCTTCGTAGCCGTCACTGGCGGCGCGGAGGAGGGCCCGGGAAGGAGCCGGTCAGCGAGCGGCGGCGGGCGACGGGTCACCCGAGCGGACCCGCTCGATCCAGCGGCTGGGCTCGCGAATCTCGCCGAGGTTGGGCAGCCACTCCGGGCCCCGCCAGACATTGGCGAGGAACTCCGGGCCCATCTGCGCCTCGATGGTCTCGATGAACTGCTCGCCCTGCTCGTACTGGCGCATCTTGGCGTCGAGCCCGACCAGCGTGCTGATCAGCTTCATCGGGCCCTTCTGCTGCCGGCGCTGGCGGAGGACTCGGCTGAAGCGCTCGGAGCTCGGGATGCGGTCGGCGCCGGCCCGGTCCATGGTCACGTCGCCGTGGCCCTCCAGCAGGCTCATGAGGCCGCCGATCTGCTGGATGGCCTCGTACTGCTCGGGACCGGCCAGCAAGGTGATCAGGCCACCCTCGTCGAGGGGGTTCTGGCCGTTGCGGACGGCTTCGGTCGCCCGGCGGAGGGCGTCGAGGAAGCGGCGCGGGTCGGGGTCGACCCCGGAAAGGGTCGACTCGATGAGGGAAAGGAAGTAGGGCCGCATCCACTCCACGCCGGTGAACTGCATGCGGTGCGTGACCTCGTGCAGGGCCAGCCACAGCCGGAACTCCCGAGGCGGGAAGGCGAAGCGCTTCTCCAGGGCCAGCACGTTGGGGCCCACGTAGTAGACGATGTCCTGATCCTCGGGATGCTCGTCTTCGATGAGCAACTGGTCGTACTGGCCCAGGACACGTGTGCTCATCCAGCCGAGCAGCAGGCCGACCTGGGTGCCGGCGACGCTGCGCCCGACCTTGGCGACGGGGATGGGCACCGGTCCGAGGTTGGTGGGCTGGCCCAAGGCGTTGGCCAGCTTGTCCGTGACCGGCCGCAGCAACCGCTGGAACGAGGCGATGTTGGCGTGCACCCAACCGGCCCGGTCGGTGACCCGAGCCCGGGCGGGGCCGGCGGAGGAGGTCAGTCCCGTCTCCTTCTCCACGAGCTCCTCGGCTTCGGCCGTCAGCTCCTCGAAGTCGGGTTCCAGGGTGCGATAGAGATACGAGTCCTCGAGGGGCTCGTGGCCGGCGACACGCACCGCCACGCGCTCCGCCAGGTCCCAGGCAACGGGCTCCGTCACCGGGCTACTGCTTCGGGTACTTCAGGCTGACGACCTTCACGAGATACGCGATCCCGATCCCGATGCACAGCAGGATGACGGGGGCGATGATGAAGAAGGAGATCCAATAGGTCCACACCTCTGCAGCGAGGATCCGCATGTTGACGATGGTAGCCACTCACCTACCCGTAACCGGCGGCGGTCACGCCGCGGCGGGTGGAGGGCTCAGGCGATCTTGCGGCCGCGGGTGCGGGGAACGGCCATCGGCTCGTGCTGGTAGCAGTACTTACCGTTGTTGTAGATGGAAAGGCGGGTGGTGCAATTCGGTTCACGGCACACGCGGTTCTTGGCGAAAGACCGTGACGGTCGTTCGTTTCCGACGAGGGCGTGTCCCCCGAGAGATCGATCGCTCATGTATGTCCTCAACGCTCGCTATGTCAGGCTATTCCCAGTGATATTCGGGACCGGGCAACTCGCCGGATGCCTCGATGAGGGCTCGGTACACCCGCTGACGGAGGGCTTCGGGCACCTGGTCGCGGCACTTGCGGCTGATGACCGCCTTGAGCTCGGCTTCGAAGTCGAAGGCGTCGAGGCAGGGAGCGCATTCGTGCAGGTGGAGGACGATCTCCTGCCGTCGCTCCAGCGTCAACTCGCCGTCGAGGTAGTGGTACAGGGTGTCGATTGCCTCCCGGCACCCTGACTTGTCAGTCCAGAACGGCTTCCCCCCGCCGGCTCCGGTCTGATGATCGTCCTGCTCGTTCATGAGGTCTCAACTTTGGCTCTCCGGCACCGGGGCGACAAGACCCCGCTGCATACCGAAGTCGAACAACGCCTTCTGCAGCGCCTTTCTTCCGCGATGCAACCGACTCATCACCGTTCCGATGGGGATGTCCATGATTTCGGCGATGTCCTTGTAGGAAAACCCCTCGACGTCAGCGAGGAGGACGGCCATGCGGAACGTCTCCGGCAGCGACTCGACGGCGTTCTTGACATCCGACTCTGTGAAGTGCTCCATGACCTCCTCCTCGGCGCTGCGGCCGGCGGCCACCGCCTCCAGCCCGCCCATGCGTCGGTAGAGGTAGAGGTCCTCGACGTCGTCGAGCTCGGTCTGCTCGGGTCGGCGTTTCTTCGAGCGGTAGGAGTTGATGAAGGTGTTGGTCAGGATCTTGTACAGCCACGCCTTGAGGTTGGTCCCCTCCTGGAACGTCCCGAAGGCTCGGTAGGCCTTGAGGTAGGTCTCCTGGACCAGGTCCTCGGCATCGGAGGGATTGCGGGTCATCCGCAGGGCAGCGGTGTATAACGAACTCATGTGTGGCATGGCAAGGTCAGCGAACTGCGCCTGATTAGCCATGGCAACGAACCTTACTGGTGGGTGGTGCGGATGGGATTCACCTTTTTTGCCCCGTGCACCGACTGATAAATCCCCAAATGCTGCCGGGCGGACGCCGGCCACGTAAACCGGTCGACGACTCGGTGGCCGCCGGCAACGAGGCGGCGGCGCAGTTCGGGGGCGGTCACCAGGGCTTCCATGGCGCTCGCCAGGTCGTCGGGATCCTCGGGCGCCACCAAGAGGGCGTTGGTGCCGTCGGCCAGGTATTCGCGGAAGACCGGGATGTTGGTCGCCACCACGGGAAGATCGGCGCTCATGGCCTCCAGCACGACCAGCCCCCATCCCTCCTTCAGGCTGGGATAGGCCAGGGCGTCGGCCGCTCGATACCACGCCGCCAGGTCGTCGTCGGAGACGGTTCCGAGAAGGACGACATCGCGGCCGAGGGTGAGGCCCAGCTCGGGGAGGCGGGCCAGGGCGGCGTCTCTATAGGTGGTGTAGTCCTGGAAGGAGTGGCCGCCGACGACGGCCAGCACGGGGCTCGGATCGATGCGCTTCTTCAGCCGGCTGAGGGCCTCGAGGAGATACACGCTCCCCTTTCGGGGCTCGATGCCGCCCACGGCGAGAAACAAGAACCGATCCTTCGCCCCCACCCGCTCCCGAAACGCCGCACTCTCCGCCCGGGTGATCGGGCCGAATCGGGCCGGGTCCACGCCGTTGTGGACGACCTGGGAGCGAACCCCGTACTCCCGTTCGAGGAGCTGGCGCCAGTACTCGCTGACGACCAGAAGGTGATCCGGTTCCAGGATCGCCTGGCGCTGACAGTCGATCAGCGCCGGCGTGGTGAAGTCGTCGACATGGTGAACGGTCCGCAGCACCGTGAAGCCGGCGCCCTCGGACCTCACCCGCATGGCGGCCCGGGCCGAGATGCAGTCCTGGGTATGCACGATGTCGAACTCGCTGTCCAACTCGGCCAAGCCGGCGGCCAGGGCGTCGACCGACGTGAAGACCCGTTCCTCCAGCGTGGGGGCCGGGTCGGGCGCGGGCACCAGCAGGTACGGCGCCGTGGTGGGGCGATAGAACCCCTCCTCCCGATCGGGGTGGCCCAGGGCAACGACCGTGGGCTCGACGCCGAGGGCGCACAGCGCCTCGGCGAGGGCCAGGGTGTGCACGACGCCGCCGCGGGGTTTGGTCGAGTAGGTGACCAGCGCCACCCGCGCCGTCACGGGAGGCGGTGCACCAGGTCGGGCCGGCGGGTGGCCAGCGCGGCGGCGGCCAACGTGGCCCGCGCCGCGGTGGCCGGCACGATGCAGCCAGCCTCGCGAAGGACCTGGCGTTGGCCGGCCAGTCCCTGGGGATCGCCCGCCGTGCCGAGCACGTAGGCCACGACCTGCGGGCCAGCGCCGCCGGCCATGACCTCCCGGGCGACCGGCGCCAGGAGGCCGGCGGGATCGGGGTGGGAGCCGTAGCCGAGGACCACGTCGAGGAGGATGACCGCTACCTGAGGATCGGCGCCCACCTGGCGCATCAGCTCGATGCGGGCCTCGGGATCGATCATGGGATGGGGCCGCCCCTTGGTGTACTCCTCCTCGCCCAAATCGAGACAGGTGTGGGCGCCGTCGGGCGCCGGCAGGCCCCACCGTTTGTGGATTGGGGTGTTGGAGTACACCGGCCCGACCAGCTCGTGCAGCAGCGAGAGGGATTCGTAGCAGAGCGTGCCACCCGAGAAGAGACCCCGGATCAGCGTCCGGGCCGGTGCCAGTCGGTCGCATGCCGCCGCCACTGGCTCGAACAGTCCGGCGGTCGGATCGGGCCCGTCACGGCCGACGGCGCGCAGGGCGGCCACCACTCCCTCTTCCAGCGTGGCGGTTGTCGTCACCGTCGGCGGCTGGTCGGCGAGCGGTTGACGCAGGCCGATCAGGGCGGCCACCAGCGGCGTTTCTCCCGCCGCCGCGATGACGGTACGAGCCACCGCCGGGTCGGGGGGTTTGGAGACGAGAAGGATGGCGTCGGTGCCCGGGTCACCCGCCAGGGCGGCGATGGCCGCCCGGGCCATGCGGCCGGCCACCGCCTCGCTCAGGTCGCGGCCGCCGAGGCCGATCACCTGGGATACGCCGGCCCCCCACTGGTCGAGCAGGCTCATGGCCTCCTGGGCTCCGGTGCCGGCGGCGGCCACCACCCCGACCGTCCCGGGCGTCACCACGTTGGCGAAACCGAGGCCGGTGCCGCCCAGCATGGCGGTGCCGGCGCCGGGTCCCATGAGCAGCAGCCCGAGGTCCGTCGCCCGGTCCTTGAGCTCGATCTCCTCGTCGAGGGGGACGTTGTCGCTAAAGAGAAGGACATGCAGCCCCGCCGTCAGCGCCTTGTGCGCTTCCACGGCGGCGTAGGCGCCGGGAACCGACACGATGGCGACGCCCGCGCCGTCTTCCAGCCGGCCCAGCGCCTCGCCCAAGTCACGGGCGGCCCGAGGCGCTCCGGCCGCAGAGGCGCCCGGCGAGGACGTCGCGAACAGCGCCGACTTTCCCGCCGCGATGGCGGCGCCGGCCGCTTCGTCGTCCCCGGCCAGCACGGCAAGAAACAGGTCGTTGGCCCGGGCGCCGTCCAGTGGCGGCCCGTCGATTCCCTTGCTGCGCAGCGTCTCGAGATTGGCGGCGGTCGCCATGGCCGCCGCCGCCCAGTCGACCCCGTCCACCTGCGACATGGCGCGCGTCCCGGAAAGCTGCACGACCGAATCCACGTAGGTGTCCCGGAGTACCTCGACCGCGGCGCTCATCGGCGGGCTCCAAGGGCGGCGCCGGGCCGCACCCGGACGATGCGGGTGCCGGTCGTGCCCTCCAGCTGGGACACCGTTCCTTCCAGGGAGGCGTAGACCAGCTCGGGGCTGGTGATCACCGCCACCTCGCCGCCGTAGCGGAGGAAACGCACCGCCGCCCGCACCTTGGGCCCCATGCTGCCCTCGGGGAACTGCCCCTCGGCGAGGTACCGCTCGGCCTCGGCGCAGGCCATCTCCTCGATGGCGCGCTGCTGCGGGGTGCCGTAGTCGAGGAGCACCGACTCGACACCCGTGACCAGCACCAGCGCCTCGGCGGCGAGGGACGTCGCCAGTTGCTGGGCGGCATAGTCCTTGTCGATGACGGCGTCGACGCCGGCGTAGCCGGTGGCGGTGCGCACGATCGGGACGCCGCCACCGCCGGCGGCGACGACGACCTGGCCCGCGTCGAGGAGGGTCCGGATGGCCGCCGTTTCCACGATCCCGACCGGCTCGGGTGACGCCACGACCCGCCGGTACCCCCGCCCGGCGTCCTCCTTCATAACCCACCGCCGCGACCGCTCGAGGTCGGCGGCTTCCTCCTGGGGGAAAAAGGGGCCGATGGGCTTACTGGGCGTCATAAATGCCGGATCGTCCGCCGCGACCGCCACGTGCGTCACGATGCTGGCCGCCCCAGTGAGCCACGGGTCACCGACTCGGTGCAGGGCCAGGCAGATCAGGCTCCCCAGTTGACCCTGGGTCATCGAACCCAACGCAAACAGCGGTTGAGGGGGAACGAGGGAGGCGCCCTCTTCCTGCTGGATGGCGAGGTTGCCGACTTGGGGACCGTTGCCGTGCACCAGCACCACGCGCCACCCGGTGCGCAGCAGGGAGCACACCGACTTGGCCATGGCGGTGGCGTTGGCCTCCTGCTCCTGGTAGGTGCCGGACTGACCCTCACGGATGAGGGCGTTGCCGCCCAAGGCGACGATTGCGGTCTTGGCCACGGTCGACGGCTCCCGAAGGGAAGGGACGAATGGGTCGGTCGGTGCGCCGGGACCCGGCGAGCCCCGGCGGGTAAACAATAGAAGACGGCGTTTACGATAGTATACGGATGCGCCCCAGACAAGAGAGCGGCAAGATTCGAAAGGACTCGTCAAGACGGCATGTCGGACGCCCCGGAGTTCTCCGCCACCGAACCGCCGGCCGCCCTGTTGGCCGAGTGGCGGGCCGCCGAGGAGCGGCTCTACCCCATGGTGATGGTCATCCCGGAGGCCTATGAGCGGGTGGTACGGCTGGTGGGAGAGACGACCGTAGAGCTGCAACTGTCGACTCCCGACGTGGCGTCGCTGGTACGAGCGGCCCCCGGGGTGGCCGACCGTGTTCGCCAACTGGCCGAGGCCCGCGGGTACGCCGACAACCTGGACTTCCCGCTCATCGCCGGCGCCGCCTGTCTCATGCGTTATCGCCAGCTCGAGGCAGAAAGTGGTCGCGACCAGCGGCGACGCCTCATCGAAGGCGCGGTCGCCGCCGGTGAATCCTGGGTCACCCTCGCCGAGGGGCGGCCACCCACCACCTTTCCGCCAATGCCGTCGACCACCCTCGAGATGCACGTGGCCAGCGGCCGGGCGCTCGGGCAGACGATCGCCATGGATGACACTACCGGGGCCCCGCGGTTCGTCCTCGCCGAGTTGCAACTGGACCGGACCACGGGTGAGCTGACCGACGACGCCGTCGTCGACGAGACGTTTTCGGACCGCCACGCATGGCAGGCCGCGACCGCGTCCAAGCGGGAATCCATAGAGGGGCGCCGTTGACTTCCCTTCCCGTCTACGATTTCCTATAGTAAACGCTTCTCCACATAATCGACGTCTTACGAAAGTAGGATCTGGGTGCCTGGAACGTGTTCGAGCGAGTCGGGAGACGCCGGCGGCGGTGGCGTCCTTGTCGGGGGCTCGGAGTTGGCTGCGCTGATCACCAACTTGCAAAGCCGCGGATTGCGGGTCGACGTCCCCCTCGAGACCCGTCGGGGTGGCGCCGGACCCTCGGACTCAGGGATGGTGTGGATCGAAGGGGTACCGGTCACCCTTCCCACCGGAGCGGAGGGGACGCCCTACGTGCTGCGCGGCGAGGACGACGGCCTCGGTATCTACGACGGCGACACCCGCCTGGCGTCGGCGTCGAGCAGCGGCCGACCCAAGTTCTACGACCTGACCACCGCCGAGGGAGTCCCGTACTGGCAGATTGCCCTGCTGCACCTCGATTCTCTCGCCAGCACGGTGCTCCAGACGTGCAGCTACTGGGGCAACGACGACCAGTGCCAGTTCTGTGGCATCGGGCTGTCCCTGGCCGCGGGGCGGACGATTGCCAAGAAGCGCCCGGAGCAACTGGCCGAGGTGGCGCTGGCCGCCAAAGAGCTCGACGGCGCCGTGGACGCGACGCTGACCACGGGGAGCACGGCGGGCCGCGATCGCGGCGCCCTGTACGTGGCGGAATGCGGGCGGGCCGTCAAGGAAGCGGCGGGCCTGCCCGTGGAGGTGCAGTTCGAGCCGCCCGCCGACCTCGACGTCATCAACCGGGTCCACGACCACGGCATCTACTCGGTCGGCATCCACGTCGAGACGTTCGACCCCGAGGTGCTGGCGCGGGTGGCTCCCGGCAAGGCCCGCACCGGGATCGAGGGATATTTCGCCGCCTGGGAACGGGCGGTGGCGGTGTTCGGCGCCGGCCAGGTCTCGACCTACGTGATCCTGGGCATGGGAGAGGACCCGGCGCTGACCGTGGCCGGGTGCAAGCGGGCCATCGACATGGGGGTGTACCCATTCGTGGTGCCGTTGCGACCCATCGCCGGCAGCCTCATGGAGGACTGCCTGCCGCCCGACGCCGCCTACACAGAGTCGATTTACCACCAGGTGGTTCCCTACCTGCTGTCCCGCGGGATGAACACCGCCGGCGTCACCGCCGGCTGTGCCCGCTGCCAGGCCTGCTCGGCCATGGCCGCGGTGGAGCGGTCCATCCAGCTCACCGCGACCCGGAGCAGCTGAGCCCGGTGGCCAGCGCCGCCTCCACCTCTCCTTCCCGGCCGGCTCGCCTGGCCGTCGAGTGCCGGCCGGCGGTGACCTCCGAGCACGTCGAGCGGCACCATCGGATCCGCCACCAGGTGTTCGTGGAGGAGCAAGGACTGTTCACCATTTCCGACCGTGACGGTTACGACGGTGAGGACGGGGTCATCAAGGTGCTCGGGCTCTGCGACGCCCGCCCGGCGGGCACCGTACGCCTTTTCCCCCTCGATCCCTCTGGGCGGCTGTGGCAGGGGGATCGGCTGGCGGTGCTTCCCGAGTTCCGCGCCCACGGCGTCGGCAAGCCGCTCGTGCGCTTCGCCGTCGCCACCGCCGGCGCCCTCGGGGGCGAGAAGATGCTCGCCCACATCCAACTGCCCAACGTGGCGTTCTTCGAGCAGCTGGGCTGGCACCGGGACGGGGCGGTCGAGCTCTACGTCGGCGTCGCCCACCAGCCCATGGCGATCGGTCTCACGCTCGCGACCTGAGTCCCGTCACCGTTTCCGCCGCCAGGTCGAACACGGTCTCGGTCTCGTCATCGCGGCGGAGGCGCACGAGGCCCGACCCATCCAGGGTGCCGACGACCGCCGCCTCCAGTCCCCGCGCGTGGAACGACGCCAGGCACCGGTCCTCCCGCCGGGGCGGGCTGCAGAGGAGGAAGCCGAAGCAGGGAAAGGTGGTGAGCCACGGCCCGAGGGCGACCCCGGCAGGGCGAGGCACGGCGGTGAGATCGACGGTGACGCCCAGGCGCCGGAACTCGAGCAGCATCGCCAGCGATCCCACCAGGCCGGCCATGCTGATGTCCTTGGCCGCCACGCAGCTTCCGGCCTGGGCCAGCGAGGCCAGGACCCGGACGTCACCCCCCAGGCGCTCGCCACGCTCGTCGAAGGAGCGGAAGAAGTTGAAGTCGGGCCGCATGGTGCCGTCGGTGCAGCACGCCACGATCAGGGACTGACCGGGCGCGGCGTTTCGCACCGAGAGCGGCTGGTGGGCGCCGCCGTCGACCCGGCCCAGGCCGAAGGCGGAGATCGCCGGCTCGGCGCCGGGGCGCACCGTGAGGTGACCGCCCACGATGGGCACCTGGTAGAGGCCGCTGGCGTGGCGCATGCCGGCCAGCGCCTGGCGGGCCTTGTCCTCGGGGCCAACGACGGTGTCCACGATGGCCAGGGGCCGCGCCCCCATCGCCGCCAGATCGTTGACATTGGCCAGCACCGCGGCCATGCCGGCGCCGAAGGGATCGGCGGCCGCGAACGGCGGCCACAGCGCCTCGCCGCCAACCACCAAGGTCACGTCACCGTCCTCGATGACCGCCCCGTCGTCGCCGGGACCAAAATAGGAGTCGACGGCGCCGAAGACCTCGGAGACCAGGGCGATGGGCGCCTTGTTGGCGACGCCGGGATGGGCGCGGATGAGGGCGGCCAGCTCGGCCAGAGACTCGCTCACGCTGTCGTAACTTCAGTCAACGAATCGTTTACTATAATGAACCCGGCGTCACTATGATGAGGCCTGTGGCGAGCTTCCTCGACCTCCCCGAGCGGCCCCCCAAACCTCGCGCCGCGGGACTGACCCACATCCTCGACAAGGGTCTCACCGTCAATGAGGTGGCGGCGCGTTTGGCCACCAGTGGGGCCTTCATCGACATCTGGAAGTTCGGATGGGGCACCGCGTACCTCGATCCGGGCGTCGAGGCCAAGTTGGCGCTGCTGACGTCGGGCGAGGTGCGGGCCTGCGTCGGCGGCACGCTGCTCGAGGTGGCGTGGTCGCAGGACAGGGTGGATGAGTTCCTGGCCTGGGCGACGGCCGCCGGTTTTCCCTGCGTGGAGGTGTCCCGCGGCGCCGTCCCCATGCCGGTGGACGAGAAGCGCGACCTGATCCGCCTGGCCGGCGGCCGGTTCACCGTGATGTCCGAGGTGGGCGCCAAAGATCCCGCGGTGCTGGCCGCGCCGGCGGAGTGGGCCGAGGAGGTGCGGGGCGACCTGGCCTCCGGGGCGGCGGTGGTGTTGACCGAGGGCCGGGAGAGCGGGACGGTCGGGATGTTCCGACCCGACGGGACCGTGCGGTCGGAGCTGGTGGAGGCGCTGGTGGAGGTCGTCGGCCTGCGATCCCTCATGTTCGAGGCGCCCCGGAAAGACCAGCAGGCGTGGTTCATCAACCGGTTCGGTCCCGACGTCAACCTGGCCAACGTGGCGCCCGAGGACACCTTGGGGATCGAAGCGCTGCGCCTTGGCCTGCGGGCCGACACCATCGGGCCCGTCGCCCGACTTCTGGGGGATGGCCGGCTTCGCGACATCGAGCCGGCGTGACCTCGAACTTCGTCCCTCGGCAATACCGCGAGGTGGCGGTGGCGACGGTTCCCTTTCCATTAACGGCCTCCGAGCTGGCTCGCCACTTCCTCGGGCGGGAGGTGTACCGGCGGACACGGTACGTCGTCGTCCGCAACGGGTCGGAGACGGCCATCGTGGCGTTGGAAACGGCGCCCAGCCCGGAGATCATGACCGCGGCCCTCGGGGTGACGGTGCTGGCCCTGCCGTCTGAGTGTGCCTTTCTCGTGGACCCCGAGACCGACACCGGAGTGCCGTCCGCCCTGGCCGCCGCCGCTCGGGCCGCCGGTGCCTCCGCCCGGGCGGTGGTGGTGGAAGGTCGCTACCACCACGTCAACTTCCTCCTCGACCCCGAGCCGGTGCGGATCCGGGTCCTGGACGTCGTCCCGCCGGCGCCCGCCAAGCTGGTCGACCAGGTGAGCCGGGTGCTGGCGGTGGCCGAAGACCTCCCTCCGGTCGAGGTCGTCGCCACCGTGGTCGACCTGGGCGACCTGGCCCGGAGCTCACCGGCCCGGCGTTACCTGCTCCCCTGCCGGGGGTCGGGCTTCAACGGTTCGGGCGCCGAGGTGGCGTTCCTTGACGAGCGGCCGCCGCGCCAGGACTGGACGCTTATTGGCTGCGCCCGGTCCCGGGAACTTCACCGCTGGTTCTACGGCGACCTGCCGCCCGCGATCGACATGTGCCCCCGGACCCTCACCGCCGCCTCCGCCAGATCGTCGTCCCGCCCGCTCGCCGCCGGCGAAGACCCCCCGGTCGTGACGTTGACAAAGTGTTGCCTGCTCGAAGAGCGCGTCGAGGTGAGCGGCGACACGGTCGTGGTGCCCTGGGGCGCCTCGCTGGCCCAGATCCGCCAGGGCGTGGACGAGGCCGTCCGGGTGTACCTGGCGCAGACCCAGGGTCTGGCGGCGGCCGCGCCGGGGCCGGCGTCCTAGGACGTGTCGCGTCTCGCCGATTCTGCGATGTATGCCCACCTCTGGGGGACCGACGAGCTGCGGGCCGTCTTCGACGAACCGGCCCGCCTCCAGTCCTGGCTGGAGATCCTGGCGGCACTGGCCCGGGCCCAAGCGACCCTGGGCCTCATCCCGGCTTCATCGGCGGATGCCATCACCGAGGCCGCCGACGTGTCGCGGTTGGACCTGGCCTACGCCGCCGCCCAGACCCGCGCCACGTCGCACTCGACCCTTGGACTCATCCGGGCCTTCCAGAAGATCCTGCCCGAGAACGCCCGCCAGCACGTCTATATGGGTGTCACGGTCCAGGACATCACCGACACCTGGACCGCCCTGACGCTGCGACAGGTCGGTGCGATCGTTTGGCGCGATCTTCGGCTGATCGAGGGTCAGCTGCTCGAGCTGGCCGAGCGCCACCGCGACACGCTGATGGTCGGCCGGACGCACGCCCAACCCGGTGCCCCCATCACCTTCGGGTTCAAAGCCGCCTCGTGGGCCGACGAGGTGCGCCGCCACCTGGGCCGCCTGGCGGACGGCCGCCCCCGTTGGCTGGTCGGCCAGCTCGCCGGCTCGGTCGGGGTCTTGGGTTTCTTCGGCGCCAACGGTCTCCCGCTTCGCGCCGAGTTCTGCGCCCAGCTGGGACTGGCCGACCCCGGCATCTCCTGGTTGACGGCGCGCGACCGGTTGGTGGAGTTCAGCCAGGTGCTGGCCGCCATCTGTGGGACCCTGGCCCGTGTCGGCGGGGAGATCTACGAGCTGCAGCGACCGGAGATCGGCGAGCTGCGGGAACCGGCCATTGCCGGCGGCGTCAGCAGCATCACCATGCCCCACAAGCGCAATCCCGAGCGCAGTGAGCATCTCGACACCCTGGCCCGGCTGGTTCGGGCCAACGCCGGCGCGCTCCTCGAGGCCATGGTGCAGCAGCATGAGCGCGACGGTCGAGGGTGGAAGACGGAGTGGATCGCCCTCCCCGAGGTCTGCCTGTTCACCGGCACCGCCCTCCAACTCACGCTCCAGATCCTCTCGGGCCTGGAGGTCGACACGGCGAGGATGGCGGCCAACGTCGCCTCGCAGTCAGCGGCCATCACTTCCGAGCAGGTGCTGGCTGCGCTCTCCGTGCAGGTCGGGAAGCATCAGGCCCAGGCCATGATGCAGGCGGCCCTTCACGGTGAGGATCCCGCGGCCGCCCCAGTTCTGGGCGCCGTCGCCGCGCCGGAGGGCCCCGGCATCGGCGCCCCGGTCGAGGTCCCGCCGGCGGCACCAGCCATGGTGGACGAGGTGGTGCGACGGGCCCGGGCAGCCCGGGCGGCGGAAACGAAGACCTGGCCGGCGCCGTGAAACCGCCCCGCTTTCGGCTGGCGACCCTCCCGACGCCGCTCCTGCCCGCCACTCGGGTCCAACCGGCGGTCGGGGGGCCGCCGCTGTGGATCAAGCGGGATGACCTGAACGGGTTTGGAACCGCCGGCAACAAGGCCCGAGCGCTCGAGTACCTGGTCGGCGACGCCCTCGCCGGCGGCGCCGACACGCTGGTCACGGGCGGCGGCCCGGGCTCCAACTTCTGCGCCGCCGCCGCCGCTGCCGCCAGGGCGGCCGGCCTGGGCTGCCGCATCCTCTACGCCGGCCCTGCCAAGCCGCGCCATCCCAACGTGGCGGCGGCCCAAGCCGCCGGCGCCGAGGTCACCTTCACCGGGCGCCCCGACCGTGAAGAACTGGACGAGGCCATCCCCGCGCTGGCCGCCGAACTGACGGAGGCGGGCCGGCGGCCCTATGCCATGCCGCGCGGCGGCGCCACAGCGGTCGGCGCCCTCGGCTACGTCGAGGCCTACCGGGAGTTGGCGAACCAGCTCGGCGACGAGGCCGTGGAACCGGGCGTCATCGTCGTGGCCACGGGGTCGGGCGGCACCCTCGCCGGCCTTCTCGCCGGGCGGCGCACGGAGTCAGGCTGTCGTGGCGGAGGGTGGCGGATCGTCGGAGCGACGGTCAGCCGGCCACCGGCCGACATCCAGGACACGGTCGCCGGCCTGGTGGGGGCGTTGGTGGGGATCGGTGAGGTGCCGGAGATCGTCGACGCCCGCGGTCCGGGCTTCGGGGTGCCCTCGCCCGAGGGAGAGCGGGCCGCCCGCGTCGGCTGGGCGACGGAAGGGCTGGTCCTCGATTCGACCTACACCGCCAAGGCCTTCGCCGTGGTCCTCGACGTCATGGCCTCCGGCTACGACCATCCCATCGTGTTCTGGCACACCGGCGGCGGTAACGCCGGCGGCCGCCACCCCGCCGGCCGGCGCCGGCCCGCCAACGACGCCGAAGAACGGAGCACCCCTTGTCCCACCCCGACGTAACCGCTCTCACCCCAAGGTGACCCAGTCCCACCCCGACGTGACCCCGTCACACCAGGTGCTGACCCCGCCGGCGTCGCGCCGATCGGAGCTCGGGCCGCCCACGGAGAAGCCGGCGCCGGAGCTGATCGAGTCGGGGTTCGCCCTGGAGAATGCCGACGCCCCGCTCCTGCACCGTGGCCTCAACCTGGCCGACATGGCCCACGTCATCGACCTGCGCGACCACGGCGTCATCCCCGAGGCGGCGGCCCGCCAGCTCCTCCAGCTGCTGGTCGAAGTCCACCAGCTGGCACCCGAGGACTTCCCCTACGACCCCAACTTCGGGGAGCCGTACAACTCCCGGGAGCACTACTTCGTCCAGCGGCTGGGCGACGTCGCCGGCTGGCTGCACGCCGGCCGGCCCCGCCGGGAGGCGGCGCGGCTGGCCCTGCGCCTTCACCTCCGGGACCAGCTGGTCGAGGTCGTGGCCCAGGCGGCCACCTTCGTCGACCGGCTGAGCAGCCTCGCCGCCCTCCACCTGGAGACGCTGATGCCGGACCAGACGTACCTGCAACAGGCGCAACCCTCAACCTTCGGGCACTACATCCTCTCCTTCGCCTACCCGACCCTGCGAGACGCCGAACGCCTCATCGCCTGCCAGGATTGGGTGAACAGCAGCCCCGCCGGCGCCGGCTGCGTCAATGGCAGCCGGCTCCTCGGCGACCGTCGCCTGGTCGCCGACCTGCTCGGCTTCCGAGAGGTGATCGAGCACACGCGCGACGCCATGTGGCAGGTGGACGGCCTCGTCAACATCCTGTCGACCGCCGCCAGCCTCCTCTCCAACCAGAGCAAGCTGGCCGAGGACCTGGAGATCTGGTCCAGCAGCGAGTTCGACTTCGTGGATCTGGCCGGCCCGTACACCCGCTCGAGCATCTTGATGCCGCAAAAGCGCAATCCCTACTCGTTGTCGATCGTCCGGGGGGCGTCGGGCATCCTCATCGGCCGGCTCACCGGCTTCCTGGCGGTGGTGAAGAGCCCCTCGGCGCGAAGCGACAACCTGATCTTCGCCTACGGGGAAGTTCCCCGGGCCCTGGACCTCGCCATCCGGGTCACCCGGCTGATGTCCGGCGTGGTGAGCACGCTGCGGGTCAACAAGGAGCGCATGGCCGCCGAGCTCACCAAGGGATTCAGCCAGGCCACCGACCTGGCCGAGTACATCGTCGAGCGTTGCCACATCGACTACCGCTCGGCGTATGTGGTGGTGGGCGAGACGGTGCGCACGGCCAGCCGACAAGGCCTACGGGGCATCGACATCACCGGCGAAATGCTCGACGCCGCCGCCCGGGACAACGACGGCCCACCCCTCGGCTTGTCCGGCGCCGACCTCAGCGCCGTGCTCGATCCCCGCCAGATCGTCATGACCCGCACGGGCGAAGGTGGGGCGGCGCCGGCGGCGGTCGAGGCCATGATCGACTCCTGCCGGCGTCAGGCAGCAGCACTGCGGGAGCGGGCCGACGCCGATCGCCGCCGATTCCAACACGTAGAAGCCGACCTCGTCGCAAGGAGCCGGGGATGAACGTCCGACTGCCTCAGGAGATCTCCGTCATCAACATCGGCCTACCGCTTTTTGCCGACGCCGTCGAGGCGCAGCAGCGACCCGTCGTCCAGGTTGACTGGCGACCGCCGGCGGAAGGCGACCCCGAGGCGGTTGCCGCCCTGCGGCGCACGTACGGGACACGAGCCGGTGCGATCGACCAAGCCAACGCCGAGGTGGTGCGGCGCCTCGACTCCGGCGTCGCCCTCCTCACGGGGATCACCGCGGCCGGCGACGCCTTGGACGTCGGCGAGCGGACCATCGTCCACAGCGGCCCGGCCATCGAGTGGGGCCAAATCTGCGATCCGTTGCGACGCTCCATCCGGGCGGCGATCATGGCGGAAGGCTGGGCCGACACGCCCGAGCAGGCCACGGCACTGGTCGAATCCCGCGACGTCGGCCTGGAGCCGGCCAACCATCACCGGGCGGTTGTCCCCATGGCCAGCGCCATCGGTCCGAGCGCGCCGGTCTACGTGGTCGAGAACACGGAGGGCGGAACGACCGCCTACTCGTCCATTAACCAGGGTCCCGGGGAGGTGGCCTGGTTCGGCATGGAGACGCCGGCGGCGGTGGAGCGACTGGTGTTCCTCCGGGAAGTTGCCGGCCCCCTCCTCGGACGGGTCCTGAACGAGGCGGGCCCCGTCGACATCTTCAGCCTGGTCGCCCAGGGCCTGCAAATGGGTGACGACGTCCACATGCGCACCCAAGCCACCAACAACCTGTTGATCCGCCACCTCCTGCCCCAGCTCATGACGCTGGGCGGGGACGAGGCCGGTGCCTTGGCCCGGTTCCTGGCCGGCAACCACCTGTTCTTCCTCAACGTCGCCATGGCGGGCGCCAAGTCCCTCACCCTGTGGGCCGAACAGGTGCAGGGGTCGAGCATTGTCACGACCATGGCGCGAAACGGCACCACCTTCGGTATCCGCCTGGCCGGCTCCGATCAGTGGTTCATCACCGAGGCGCCGCCCATCGGCCGGGCGCTGTACCAGCCGGGCTACGGGCCCGACGACGGGGCGCCTGATATCGGCGATAGCGCGGTGCTGGAGCTCATGGGCTTGGGCGGGCCGGCGGCGGCGGCGTCGCCGGCGGTGGCGGCGTTCATCGGCGGCGCCATGGCCGACGCCATCGCCACCACCGAGGACATGGACCGCATCTGCGCGGGCCGCAGCACCCGGTTCAAGCTGCCCATCCTCGGCTTTCGGGGCACGCCGGTCGGCGTGGACGTCCGCAAGGTCGTCGAGACCGGCGTCACGCCTCGCATAAACACGGGCATCCTTCACGCCTCGGCGGGCACCGGACAGGTCGGCGCCGGCGTGGCCGAGGCACCCGTCGCTTGCTTCCGCCAAGCGCTGCTGGCGCTGTAATTGCTGGGCTCGGCCCCGGCTCTCCGCGGCGCCGGCATGCCGCCCGGAGGATTCGTGTACGGTGTACATACCTAGACAGGGGATTCTGACCGGACCACGTAGGAGGAATTCCATTTCTACTATTTGCACCCTCTGCGGAGAATCGCCCGGTAAATCATGACCGTGCTGGACACCGCGAAGTATTTGACGACCCGTTCGACCGAGAACATTGCGGTGCTGGTTGCCGATGACGACATGTCCTTTCGCCGCGTCATCATGGCCGTCCTCAGCGAATACGACGATATTTCTGTCGTCGCCGAGGCAGCCGACGGTCGCCAGGCATTGGCGCAGTGCATCGACCTGCTCCCCGATGTCGTGCTTCTTGACGTACGAATGCCGGGCGGTGGAGGCATCGAGGCGGCCCGATCGATCCACCGCCACGCGCCGATGACCAAGATCGTCATGCTGACCTGCAGCGATGACGATGAAGACGTCTACCAAGCCCTGAAGTGCGGCGCCAGCGGCTACGTGCTCAAGGCGGGCTTCGTCCATGACATCGCCTCGGTCGTGCGGGCACTGGCCCAGGGTGCCGGTGTCTTTCTCTCCGCGGCGATCGCCGCCAAGCTGCTCGATGAGTTCGGTCAGCAGAAAGCCGAGAGCCGGGAGCCGGAGCTGAGTAGGCGAGAACTCGAAGTTCTTGCCCTCGTCGCCCGGGGTGACACCAACGACAGGATCGCCGAAGCACTGTGTCTCTCCAGCCATACCGTAAAGCGCCATGTGGCCAACATCCTGGCCAAGTTGCACGAACGCACTCGGGAAGACGCCGTCATTCACGCCAAGCAGGCCGGGGTACTCAACGTCTGACCGAGCCGGTCAGACGGGCCCGTCAGAACCGTGGTCGAACTCTTCTAGCACTCGAGAGGCGATGGCGGGCGAAAGGAAGAGACCCACGCCTCTGCTCATGGCTCGCACGACGCTGCCGAGCTCATCGAGCGAGGCCGACTTGAGCACGTAGCCACTCGCGCCTGCCTTGAGCGCCTCGTAGATGTCGTCGTCGTTGTCGCTGCTCGACAGGATCACAACCTTGGTCGTGGGGACCTGGCGGTGGATCGCCCGCACGGCCGCCACGCCGCCGTCAGGCATATACAGGTCGAGGAGCACGACGTCAGGGGCGCACCCCACCGCCAGAGCGATGGCGAGAGCCCCGTCCCCCGCCTGGCCGACGATGTCAATGTCGTCGTCCTCGGCCAGGATGGCGGTGACCACGTGGCGGAACGATGCGTCGTCGTCAGCCACCACGACGCTGAACGGCTCTGGCGTTGTCTTTCTCACTTGATGCTCCGATCAAGGTGGGCGGCCGAGAAAAAAGGGGCACCTCCGCCGCGGCGGAGGTGCCCCTTGGACTAGGTGTGGCGTTCGACAGTCGCCGTTGTGCTGCCCGCTATCCCCCGCAGCCGAAGGACGAGCTGAAGCTGAGGAGCATGCTGTTGCCCAGATCGTTCAGCACGTCGGCGTGCACCGCGTTTTCCATGGCGGTCTGGGCGTTGCTCCAGTTCACGATGGCGGTTGTCAGCGCGCTGTTGGCGTTCTGGTAGGCGGCGGTGAGGACATTGATGTTGCTGGCGTGGCTGTCGACGCCGTCGACGAAGGCCACCAGGGCGGTGCCATAGTCCGACACGGCGGTGTCCAGCGCGCTTGAGGCGGCGCCTTCTGCGCTGGTCGTCACCGTCTCGTTGGCGTCCGTCTGGGTGATGGCACCCTGGGCGGCGTTGATCTGATTGGTGAGCGACGTGCACACGGCCACGTGGATGGGGCCGGGTGCCGCCGACGCCGACGACGCGCCGGCACCGAGAAGGCCGAAAGCGCCGAGGGCGCTCATGGCGGTGACAGAGACAGTAGCAATGAGTTTCTTCATGGTTCACTCCTTATTTGTTCACGGGTTTGGGAGACTGCCGTTCTGAACTACGGTTACTTCTTGACGCCGGCCGCCGCGCTTGCCGCGTCGACGATTGCCTGCGCCTGTGCCCGGGTCAACGGCTGGCTGCCCCCGCCCGTGGATTGCGTTGCCTTCTGGATCTGAGCCATAACACCCTGGACAATGGCGTTCGCCTGTGCCATGTCGGCGGGCGAGGCCGTGGCCGGGGGAGCTGTGCTCGCTGTCGAGCCAGATACCGCCGGAGACGCCGGCCGCGTGGTTGGCGCGGACGGCGCAGGTCGCGTTGGCGACCTGGTCGGTGAAGCCGTGGCCGCAGAAGCGGTGGTGGCGGCACCGACAGAGGACTTCGCCCCGCCGGAACCGGCCGCACCGCTACATGCGCCCAAGCCGAGCGTTAAAGCGGTCGCGGCGAGAAGGGATCCAGCTCTGTGTATTCTCATCGACGACCTCTCCTTAACTCGGATTTATCGCAGCGTTCCAACTGAGTTATCGCGCATAGCGACTTCGTTGGTCCGCCGGCCACCCTGCGGCAGCAGCCCTATCGTGACGCCTTTTCGATGAAATGGCACGGGCCATTTGCTAAATGGCCCGCGGACCATCCGTAGGTGCGACAAAAACGCGGAGTGGACATTCCGGCCGTTGTTCGGCTTTGCCCCAAATGCGACGACCTGGCGCGTCAGGGCGCGGTGGTAATAACCACCTCAATGCCGGAGACGGCACGCATGGTGTTCGACACGTAGCAGACCGACGCCGCCCGGGCGACCAGCGGCTCCAAGTCCGCCGGCGGGAGGCTCGAGGTGACCTCGACCACCAGGTGCCCAAACTTGGGTCCGTCATACTCGCCGATGGCCCGCACCGACAGGTCGGGGAGGATCAGATCGCGTTTGCGGGCCACGTGATGCACGGCCAGGGTAAAGCACGACGCCAGTGACGCCAGGAATACCTCGGTCGGCGGCGGCCCCTCGCCGCCGCCGCCGGCGCTCACCGGCTCGTCGATGATGAGATCGCCGGTCGTCAACTGCACCCGGCAGCGGTAGCCTCCCTCCCAGGTGGCCTCGACGGCCAGCTCCTTACCCACGATCAGACGTCGTGGCGGTGGTGGTGAGGATGGTCGTGGTCGTGGTCGTGCCCGGGGGCCCGAGCGGCCAGTTGGGCGGTGCGGTCGTCGACCTCGGCGCCGCCGAGGACGCCCTGATCGCAGAGCAGCTGCTCCAAGGCGTCCTGCCAGCAGCGCCAGTAGCTCCACGATTCGTCGCCGGGCTCGTGCGTCGCCTCCCAGGCTCCGATGGTGGCGATGAGCTGCCGACGAAACGACTCCCACTCGATGACCCCGGCGGCGTCCAGCGCCACGGCCAGCCCGAAGGCGCGGCTCTCCCAGGGTTCGGAGAACGCCAGCTCGCCGTTGCGCCGGGGCGGGGCGGCGGGTCCGTCGATGTCGAGCGGCGCCGGCATCAGGCGGGGGGGGCCACCTCGGCGATGCCGACCATGGCGTCGCGGGTGACCAGGGCGGCCAACTCCTCCTCGCTCAGGTTCTCGGTCCCCTCCGGACGCTGGGGCAGGACCATGTAGCGGCACTCGGAAACGCTGTCGCGCACTTCGATCTTGACACCTTCGTCCAGGTCGAGGCCGAACTCCCGCAGCACCGTCCGCGGCTCCCGTACGATCCGTGACCGGTAGGCCGGGTCCTTGTACCAGCTCGGGGGCAGGCCGAGCACGGCCCACGGGTAGCACGAGCAGAGGGTGCAGACGACGACGTTGTGGACGGTGTCGGTGTTCTCGACCACCTCCAGCGACTCGGTCTGGGGTCCTTTGAACCCCATCTCCGCCACCGCGGCCGTCCCGTCGGACAGGAGCCGCTCCTTGAATTCCGGGTCGACCCACGCCTTGGCCACCACCTTGGCGCCATTCAGGGGGCCGACATCGGACTCGTACATCTTGATGTAGGCGTCCATCACCTTGGGGTCCACGAGGCCCCGTTCGACCAAAATTGATTCAAGGGCTTCTGTCCTCGCGGCGATCGGCAACCGCTCCGAAATACTCATGCCGGCTCCAAATATCCGTCGTAGAGATCGATGTTGAGCACGAAATCCTCGCCGTCGTCGCCCCAGAGTTCCTTCGACTGGAATTCGACCGAGTAGACGTGCTGAGTGTTTTCACCCTGGAAATGGGCATTGGTATCAGGGAACACTTGGGCCGGCTGGATCCGGCGTACCATGCCCGTCCGACCCCGGACATAGTGCGGAAGGCGGGTATGACCCGACGGGTGAATGTCCTTGGCCCTGACCGACTCGCCGGGCGAAAAGCGCGGCGCGGCATCGAGAGGCCGGATGGAGCCCGGCCCCGCCGGCTTGTAGTCGGGCTTGTCGGCCTCCGGCGCCTCGGGCTCGGCGACGTCCTCGCCCAGTTGCTTCCGCGCCCGGGCGTCCACCGCCCCCGGGGCGATGATGCCGCTGTCGGTGAGGAGATTTTCGGCGCCGCGCAACCAGCGCCCGTAATAGCCGTCGACCAGGTAGTCGATCGGGTTCAATCGGTTCATGGAGTGGCGGAACGCGTCCAAATTGGTGCCCGAAACCCGCATCGAAAGGAGCGCCAGGGCGAACGCCCGTCGTTCCCAGTCCTCGGTGAAGGGCTTCTCGGCCGCCGCCGGGGACGGCACTGCTCCCCAGTCCTGCATCCCGCCCATGTCATGGATACCGTCCACTGCTACCTCCGGTATTCCTGCGCCAACACGACGTGTGTCCCGGGCGCGCCACGTGGGCGCGCCCCGGCCACCTTTTCCCAAATCCGCTGATCAAACGGTCCAAGTATTGATCTGGAATGCGCCTTCGCGCCACGCGGTCAGGGCGGCGTCCAGCACGTCGAGCGGGTTGAACGCCTTGACACCCGGAATGAGGTCGTCTTCCCGGAAGCCGTACAGGGCCCCCATCGCGAACCGGCAGGCGTAGATCGTGGCGCCTTCCTTCAGCAGCGTCTTGATCTGGTTGTTCACTGCCATGTGGCCAGGGAAGGCCTCTTTCCCTACCGACGGGTACCCGCGTGTGCCCGAGGCCAGCAGTACGCCCGGGCCGTAGAGGACGATGCTGACGTCGAATCCCTTCCGCACCAGGCGGGTGGAGGTCAGGAGGTTGACCAGGGCGACGGATCCCTCGTAGGGAACGGTGTGGATGAAGACGAACGCCTTCTCGCCAGGGTTGGCTTTGATGTCGGGAAATACCTTCTCCTCGACGTCAAAAAGAGTCTCGCCTTCCGCGGGGATTGGATTGTTAACTGTCTTGGGCATGGCTCTCCTTATGTGGGGGTCGCTTGAGGACTAGACGGCGGGGCGATGACGGGTCGGCGGCGGCGACCATGACTGCCGGTGGCTGCCCGGCATCAGGGCGATCGATGTGCGCCGCAGCGACCAGGGCAGAAGGCGATACACGGGTACGAAGAGGCGGCGCCAGAACAGCTCCCTGGTGGTGCGAGGCGGCGGTGGTCCCGGTCGGCCATGGGTGACCGCCGCCCGGGCTTGGGCATCGAGAAGCAGGTAATGCTCGGAATTGCCGCGGAGCCAGCCGGAAAAGGACACTACGACTGGCCCGCCTTGAGGGCGTTCTGGGCCGCCACGGCGATGGGTTCGTTGAGGGCACCGATGGGAGGCGAGTACACATTTTCCATCCAGGCAAGATCTTCGAGCGTGATGCCCACCTTGACGGCCATGGCAAGGAAATCGGCCCGTTCCTTGATTCCCTCACCGCCCACCATTTGGGCACCAATAAGTCGATGGGTCGCCGGCTCAGCGAGGAGCTTGACGATCACCTTCTTCACTCCCGGGTAGTAACGGGCTCGGGAGATTCCCGTGGCTTTGCCCACCACGTACGGAATGCCGAGGGCGTCGGCCAGCGTCTCGCCAAAGGACACCCCGCCGATCATCCACTTGCCAGCGACCATGCCCCAGGGCACGTAGACGGGCTGGTAGCGGCGCGACCCACCGCCGGCATTGGTGCCCGCCACCTTGCCTTGGGCGTAGGCGTGGCTGCCCGACAAGCCCTGGATGGGAATATTGGTGACGCCGTGGGGCAGCTCGGCGCAGTCGCCGGCGGCGTATACGTCCGGGACGGACGTCTCCATCCGCTCGTTGATCACGATGCCGCCGGTCGAGCCGATGGCCACGCCCGCCGCCTTGGCCAGGGCGGTGTTCGGCACCTTCTTGGTGCACACGACCACCAGGTCGGCGGGCAATTCGCCCTCGTCGGTGCGGACAGCCCGGACGGCGCCTTTGTCGTCGCCCACGAAGGCTTTCAAGGTCGTGTTGAAATGCATCTTCACGCCCATTTCGGTCCATGAATCCTCGACCGGCTGGGCGATATCGGGATCGGCGACCTCGGCCAGCGCCCAGGGTTGGGGGTCCACCAGGTGTGTCTCGATCCCACGATGGGCCAAGGCGGTCACCATCTCGAGGCCGAGGGGCGACGCCTCGTACACCACCGCCGTCTTGACCGAGTCCAGGATCTTGTCCCATTCCATGGCCCGGCGGATGTTCTTCACGTAATACAGGCCCTGCAGGTCGTCGCCGGGAACACCGGGGTCGGCGTAGTCGAATCCGGTGGCGATGACGAGGCGATCCCACGGCTCGGGATCCTGACCCTCGATCGTTACGGTGTGGCCGGCCGGGTCGATCGCGGTCACCTTCGTCTGATAGTGGATGTCGATGCCGTTGTCGACATACGCCTGCTTCGACGCCAGGAACAGGGACTCGAAGTCCGGGATCTCCTTGCCGTGGACGTAGGGAATGCCGCAGGGGCTGTAGGCGGCGTCCTCGAACTCGGTGAACACGGTCACCTCGTTGGCGGGGTCGACCGCCTTGACTGCGCCGGCCGCGCCGATGCCTCCGGCACCACCGCCCACCACTATCGTGCGTCGGGCCAACTTGCCTCCATATTCACCATACGCAAGTCGTGTTGACTATACTTGATGAAACTGATCGCTTGTCAACCCCCCGTCAATCCCCCGTCAACCCGGGGCTTTCAAGGAGTGTGCCAGTGGCGGCACGTTCAGCTCATACCATCCGGCCCAACGTCGACTCGGGTACGGATGATGACGACAACCTTTCGGGGGGCGCATCAACGGCTGTCACCTCGGTCGCGTCGGTCACGGCCGTGGCACCCACGCGCAACGGCCGGGCGGGGGCGACGGTGGCCCGGGCGGCACGGGACGAGCGAGTCCCGAGCGACCTGAACCAGATTGTCAGCTCGATCGGTCCGAAGCTGCGGGAGCTGCGCCTGCAGCAGCGGCTGTCCATGCAGCAGCTGGCGGACCGGGCCGACGTTTCCGCCGCCGCCATCCACAAGATCGAGCGCAGCGGCATGGTCCCGACCATCACGACCTTGCTGAAGCTGGCCGGCGCCCTCGACCGGCCGGTCTCCTACTTCGTCGAGGAGGATGCCGAGGACTCGGGCCCCGTCGTGTTCACGCCGGCCGAAGCCCGCAACAGCGTCTTCACCTCGCACCGGGGCATCGACCTGAGCGGGATCTCCGGCCCGTACGGTCGGTTCTTCGTCGCCGGCGCACTGGCCACGGTTGATCCCGGTGCCGACAGCGGCCCCAATCCCATGGAGCATCCCGGCGAGGAGCTGGTCTTCGTCCTCGACGGAGTCTTGGAATTCACCGTCGAGGATCAGTCCTTCCGGCTGCAAAAGGGCGACGCCATCCACTTCCGCACCGACCGGCGGCACCAATGGTCCAATCCGGGCAGCAAGGACGCCCGAGCCGTGTGGATGGCGCTGCGACCAGGCTGACCGGGGGTCGTCACGGTTTGCCGGTCTGTGACCCCGGGTACGAAAAGAGCAAGTACATGCGAACTCGTGACCCCTGGAGGTCCAGCACATAATGGGTATCGGTACCAGCATCTTTCTCATCGCTGTCGGCGCCATATTGCGCTATGCGGTCACCATCAGCGCGTCGGGAGTCAACCTTCACACCGTCGGTGACATTCTCATGATCGTGGGCGTCATCGGCATCGTCTTGTCTCTCATCTTCTGGAGTTCATGGGGCGGCTTCGGCGGCGGACCCCGCCGGCGGGACACCCTCGTCGACCGGACGGTCGTCGAGCGGGATCCGCGGGTCTACTAGGCCGGCCTGAAGCCGCGGAACGCCCACTGGAGCGCTCCGTACCGCTGACCAGCCGTCTGCAGAGAGGGATGCCACGCCGGTCCGGCGTGGCATCTTCGCGTCGGCGCCCCCCGGCGCCCGGGCGCGCTCACGATGGTCCGGGCTTTTCTCCTCGCTGATGAGCGGTGCAACGGTGGCCGCTCTCCGGTGTTCTTATGGGTGTGCTTGCCCAACCGGACGTGGCAAGGTTGCCCGTCACCTCAGATCTGACCGCACGTCTCAGCTGCGACCTCGACGGCGTCTTCGCCGAGGTGGTCGAGGAATTCCAAGTGGCGGTCTACACCACCGCCCTGCGGATCGCCGGCCACGCCGGCGACGCCGAGGACCTGGCGGCGGAAACCTTCCTCCGCGCCTATTCCGCGCTGCGGGGCTACTCGGCCGACCGGATCGCCGGGCTACACCTGCGGCCGTGGCTCATCACGATCTGCCTCAACCAGTGGCGCAACCAGGTCCGAGCCGCCAGCCGGCGGGTGGCGCTGGCCCCACCCCCGACATGGGATGTGGCCGACCAGGCGGCCGGCGGCGAGTCGCCGTCGTCCCGAGTCGAACACCGGGACGACGCCGAGCAACTGACCCGAGCACTGCGCCAACTGCCCCCGAAAACCCAGATCGCGGTCGTGCTGCGCCACATCGTCGGCCTGTCCCCCGCCGAGATCGCCGAGGTACTCGGCTGCCCTGAGGGCACGGCACGCTCGCACGTTTCCCGTGGCCTCGACCGGCTGCGGACACTCCTCACTCCCGACTCCCCCGAGGTGTTGCCATGAACCCTGCCGCATCCATCGTCGACCGCCTCGCCGGGCTGGCCGCCGCCCCGACGGTCTCGTTGGTCGACCGCGTCTACGCCTCGTTCGTTTCCGTCGAGACGCCGCTGCCGATAGGGCCGGTCCTGGTGGCCTATACCGACCGGGGCATCAACTACGTGCGCCCCGCCGGCGACCCGGAGCAGTTCGCCGCCGCATACCGGGACCGCTTCCAGCAACCGCTGCGTATGCCGGCCCGCGCGCCGCGCTCCCTCACCGAGGCGCTGCGTACCGGCCGGACCGCCCAGCTCGACTACGACCTGCGGGGCCTGAGCGCCTTCGAGCAGGCGGTATTGCGTAAGGCCCTCGAAATCCCTCGGGGTGAAACCCGCCCCTACGGCTGGATCGCCGCCGAGATCGACCGCCACCGGGCGGTACGGGCGGTGGGGACGGCTCTCGGGCACAATCCCATCCCCTTCCTCATCCCCTGCCACCGGGTCGTGCGCAGCGACGGCACCTCCGGCGAGTACGGCTTCGGCCCCGAGTTGAAACGCCAGCTTCTGGCCGCCGAGAACGTCAACTTGGATGAGATCCATACCTTGGCCGGCCGCGGCTGGCTGTTCGTCGGCAGCGACACCACGGGCATCGTGTGCTACCCGTCCTGCCGCCACGCCCGGCGCGTCACGCCGGCGCATCTCGTCGGATTTCGCTCCGTGAACCAGGCGCTGGCGGCCGGCTTCCGTCCCTGCCGGCACTGCCGCCCGGTGGTGGCGCAGCCGGCCTGAGTGGCGACGGCCGCCGCCACCGCGGCGCAGTCGTCCACTATGGAGGTGTGGCCGAATCCGCGGAGCCGCTCGAGCCGGACACCGAGTACGTGCGGCTGAAACCGTCCACCATGGTCGCCGGCGGCGCGGCATTGGCGCGGGACGAAACGGGGCGGGTGGTGTTCGTGGAGGGGGCGCTGCCGGGAGAAGAGGTGACGGCCCGACTCACCGAGTCCCGGACCGACTTCGCCCGGGCCAGCACCATTGCGGTTCTCGAGGCGTCGCCGGACCGCATCGTCCCTCCCTGCTCGGCGGTGGAGGCCGGATGCGGCGGCTGCACCTGGCAGCACATTTCCCCCGACGCCCAGCGGCGCCTGAAGAGTCAGATCGTGGTCGACACCCTCCGACGGATAGGACGGTTTGCAGAACCCCCGGTCCCGTCGATCGTCACCGGAGACGGACCGGCGCTGCGCACCACCGCCCGCCTGGCCGTCTCGCCTGCGGGTCGGGCCGGTTACCGGCGAAGGCGGGGCGCCGAGGCGGTGGAAACCGACGCATGCTTGGCGTCCCATCCACTGCTGGCCGAGCTGATCACCGTCGGGCGGTATCCCGGCCGCACCGAGGTCCTGATGCGAGTGGGCGTGGCGTCGGGTGAGCGCCTGGTGAGGGGCCGTCCCTCGGGGGGCGCCGGCGCGGTCCGGGTCCCAGACGGCGTCCGAGTCGTCGGCGACGATGAAAGCGCCGCCGTTCACGAAACGGTGGCCGATCGGTCCTTCCAGATCAGCGTCGACTCGTTCTTCCAACCGGGACCGGTTGCCGCCGCCGGCCTTATCGACGCCGTCTCCGCCGCCATCGACGGCGCGCTGGGCGCGGGAGACCACCTCGTCGACGCCTACGCCGGCGTCGGGCTCTTCGCTTCGGTCCTCGGCGCCGCGACCAAGGCCCGGGTAACAGCCATTGAGAGCGACGGCTCGGCCGTGGCCGATGCCCGCGTCAACCTGGCCGATATCGAGGCCAAGATCGTCGGCTCTGACGTCGGTCGGTGGCGCCCGCGGCGAGGCGACCGGCCGATCGACGTGGTTGTCGCCGATCCGCCCCGGCCCGGGCTGGGACGGCCCGGCGTGGCGACCGTCCTCGCCGTTCGGTCCGCCCGGGTCGTGCTGGTCAGTTGTGACCCGGCGTCATTCGCACGCGACGCAGCCCTGCTGCGAGACGGTGGCTACAACCTGGAGACGGTGGCGCTGGTCGACGCTTTTCCCCACACCTTCCATGTCGAAATTGTGAGTCGTTTCGACCTTCCCGGGAACTAGCCGCTCACCTCATTATTACCCCCGGCGACGCGCGTCATTTCGGGATCGTTCGTCAGGTCTCGGAAAGGGCCGCCGGCAGAGAATGCTAGGGTCCCCAAGGTGCGCTATGGCCGCCCACTCGAATCGCATGCCGTGGCGCATTCAAACCCTGAAAGAGACGCGAAAGCCGGACACGGTCCCATCAATCGTCGGTTCGACGGCAAAATCACCGTCGTAACCGGTGCCGGCGGCGGGATCGGGCGGGCCATCGTCCTGGCGTTCGCGGCCCGGGGAGCGCACGTCATCGCCGCCGATATCGATGCCGACGCAGCGGCCAAGACGGAAGAAATGGCCAGAGGCGTCGGGGCGACGGCTCATTCGTGGCAGGTGGATGTGGGAAATGGCGACGCCATGGAGTCCTTTGCGGCGTGGGTGGGCGAGAACTTCGGTGCCGCCGACGTCGTGGTCAACAATGCCGGTATTGCGATGGTCGGCACTCTGCTGGACACCAACGCGGTGGACTGGGAGCAAATCCTCCACGTCAACCTCTGGGGCGTGATTTACGGCTCGAGAATCTTTGCCCGCCAAATGTCGGACAATGGCCAATCCGGACACATAGTCAACATGGCTTCGATGGCCGCCTATTTCCCGAATAGAATTTCACCGGCGTACGCCACCACCAAGGCCGCGGTCCTGATGTTCAGCGAATGCCTGCGCGCCGAGCTGGCGCATGCCGATATCGCAGTCCATGTCGTCTGCCCCGGGCTCGTCAACACCGGCATCGGGTCGGCCACACGCTTCGTCGGCAAGAGTGCCGAGGAACAGGACCGGCTCCGCGGCCAGAGCTACGAACTTCGACTCCAGCGCCTCGATCCAGCGACGGTCGCGGCCGCAGTCGTCCACGCGGTGTGCACCGGCGCCGCGGTGGTGCCCGTTGGCCCCTTGTCAAAAGTGGCGTGGCTTCTGTCGCATGTCAGCCCAGCGGTCATTCGGCGGGCGGCGTTGGTCGACTACGCCGCCAGCATGAAGGCGTCGACCGCTCCCGGCGCGACGGCCACGCTGGCGTCCCCCCACCGCAACTCGTTTCCGGCCCGACCCGGCCCGTCGTAGCGAGGACGGCGGCGGCCAACGCCGGCGCCCGCCCCTCAGGGTCCTGGCAGCGAAGGCGGCTCGTCGCCGCCGCCCCTGTCTTTCTTGCGACCGAGGCGGAAGCGCGGCTTGCGGGAAGAGCGGTCCGTCGCCGGCGTCTCGACGGAGCGAGTGGCCCGATCGCTCTCCGTCGACTCGGGCGCCTCGAGGCGTCTGGAATCCTCGTCCGCCGCCGTGTCGACGGCGTCCGTCGCCTCCCCCGGAAGCCGCAATTCGGCGCGGTCCTCGGACTCTTGCGGCGGGCGATCAGCCGGAGCGTCGACTTCCGATAACTGATCGGGGGCCGGGTCGGCCACTGCCAACGGCCCTGGCGAAATGGGCGAGTCCCGTGGCGTGTGTGGGGCCGGCGAGTCGGGTGGGTCGGGCGAGACCGGCGAGTCGGGTGGCTCGGGCGAGACCGGCGAGGCGGGCGAGCCGGGTACCGAACGCATGGGCGCCGACGTGAGCAAGGCAGCTGCGGCCGCCCGTAGATCCATTGCCGGGGCGGGCCGAGCCGGCGACGCGGGCCCTCTCCCGGCGGCCACCGCAGGAGACGCCGCGGCCCCTGAAGGGGCCGCCGGCGCAGGAGCGGCGGAGGCGGCCGCCGGCGCAGGAGTCGCCGGGTCGGAGGCCGGGACCGGGTCGGGAGGAACGACTCGGGGCCACGGAGAGCTCGGCGGAACGGCGGGCTCGGCGGCCGCGTCGTCGGTGGGCGTCGCCACCGCCGGCGCCGGCGTCTCCACCGCAGGCGTCCCCGGAACGGGAGGCGCCGCCGGCTGGGTAGGAGCCGCCGGCTGGGTAGGAGCCGCCGGCTGGGGAGGCGCGGCAACCGGTGGCGGAGCCAGTTCCGCCTTGAGACGGGCCGCGGCACCCGCCAATCCCGCCTCCTCCAGGTACCGGACGGCGTCCGCGGCGTAGCCTTCCCTCTCGGCCCGGCCGGTACAGGCCTTGGCGGCACCGGCCAGGCTCCAGCCCGCCGAGGCGCCGCGGCCAAGGGACGCGTAGAGCCGGGCCGCCTCCCCGAAGGTCGCCATGGCCGCCTCCCGCTGGCCTTGCGCCATCAGGACCATGGCGTGAATGTGGCGGCTGTTGGCCGACCCGAGGCGGTCGCCGACGTCGTCGTACACGCCTTGGGCGGCGTCGAGCAGCTCCTGGGCCTCGGGTAGTTCGCCCCGGGCCAGGTGGAGCTGGCCAAGCTGCAGGGAGGCGTTGGCCCTACCCAGTTGGTCGCCCAGTTGATCGTACGCCTCCTGGGCCTCCCCGAGCCGGGCGCCGGCGCTGTCCAGACGGCCGCGGGCCAGGTCGATCTGCCCCAACTGGAGGGCGGCGTTGGCCCGCCCAACCTGGTCACCGACACGGGCGTAGCCCTCCAGCGCGCCACCGAAGAACCGCTCGGCACTGGCCAGCCTTCCCCGAGCCAGGTCCACCTGACCGAGTTGGAGGCAGGCATGGGCGAAGCCCACCTTGTCGGCGGCCTGCTCGTAGCTGTCGAGGGCATCACGTAGGTGGGTCTCGGCCCCGTCGAGGTGGCTCCGGGCCAACTCCAGCTGGCCGAGCTGCAAGCTGGCGTTGGCCGATCCGAGGGTGTGACCCGCCACGTTGTAACGCTCGATGGCGTCGCCGAGCCGCCGTTCCGCCTGATCGAGGCGTCCCCGCGCCAGATCAATCCGTACCAGTTCGAGGTTGGCGTTGGCTTCCCCAACCGGCCGGTCATTGGCCGCGAACTTCGACCAGGCTGCCCCCAACTGTTGTTCTGCTTCATCGAGGCGGCCCTGGTCCAGCGCAACCTGGCCCAGCTCAAAAAGAGCACTTCCCGCTCCCACCCCGTCGCCGCCTTCTTCGGAGAGGCCGCGGGCGCCTTCAAGATGATCGGTGGCCGCCTCGTAGCGGCCGTGCAGCCGCTCGGTGCGGCCCAACTGGCGCAAGGCGGTGGCCTCGGCGGCGACGTCGCCGGCCTCGCGATGGGCGTTGACCAGGAAGCTCGCCAGCTGCTCGGCAGTTCCGAATCGCCGCTCGTCCTCCAGCGTGGCGGCAACCTCGGCCACCTCGCCGAGGGCCGGACCAACAAGCGCCCGCTCGACCATCCCCAGCAGCAAGCCGTCAAGGAGGTCCGGCTCCTGCCCCGAGGTGTGGACCCGCAGTCCGGCGAGGGCCAGGTCCAGGCTCCCCTCGGGCACTGCTCCGCCTCCGCCGCCATCGCCGCCACCACCGGCCACGTCGGACAATTGGTCGGCCAGCCGCCGCAAGGTGGCGACCTGGTACCGGAGCCATCGGTCGGCGGCCGGCCGCTCGGACCGGCCAGAACCGGCGGCGCGCGGCAACCCCGTGCGTTCCACTCGGGACCGTCCACGGTGACCGCCCTCCGACCCGAACCCCGCCGCCCGCGCCGGCCCTATCGACGCCGAGAGGACCGCCCGGGCGCGGCGGATATACGCCGCCCACAGACCGGCAAGCGTTGGTTCGTCTGCCGGCGCCAAGCGGAGGGCGACAGGGACCCGTACCCCTGCTTCACACCGACGGACCACGCCGATCTCGTGCAACCCGATCGTGCGCTCGATGGCGCCGCGCCCGTCGACCGGCGCCGCACCGGGATCCGACCCCGGTGCCGACATGTCGACCACTGACGACATGACGGCGGCAATGTCATCACCCGAGAGTCCGGATGGGAACTGCGACAGGGCCCGCCAAACCAGGCGGTCCTCGGCATCGAGGGTGGCCGTAGCCACCTCACGGGCGAACTCGAGGCCGCCGCCCGATGGGGACGCCGCCCGGAGCCGGGCCGTCTCGAGATCGGCCTCGGCGGCCACCTTCGCCACCAGAGCCACCGCCAGCGGAAGGCGCTCGCAGGCCGCCACCACGTCATCGGCGCGAAGGTCGGCGGCGTGGCGAGGCGCCAGGTGGTCGAACAGCTGGCGACCTTCATCCGAGCCCACGAATCCCGAGACCGACAGCACATCGGTCCACGACCGGGCCGGGTCAAGGTCCTCGATGCTGCATCCGGTGACGATGATGCTGGCACCCCGGCTCACGCACGCCGCCACCTCGGCCAGGCAACCGTCACCGGCCAGGGCGTGATCGGCGTTGTCGAGAATGAACAGGCACGGCCTCCCGCTGCCGAGCCGGGCCAGGGCGGCGTCGAAGGACGTCTGTCCGAGGGTGGCGGCGATTTTCTCCCTGGTCTCCATCCCGGGGCGGCAGTCCTCGAGGTCCACCCAGAAGCGCCGATGCACCGGGTGGCCGCCCTCGTCCTGCAGAAACCATTGCCTGGCCCATCGGGAGTTGGCGGCCCTGAGACACACCGTGCTCTTGCCCGCACCTTGGCGACCCACCACCGCTACCAGGCATCGGGTGGTGAGCACCTGCTGGAGGGTGGCGGCGGCCACGAAGTGCTCCGAGCCCATGAAGGGGCGAGGATCCTCCGGCAACCCCAGCCGGGGCTCGGGGAACTTGCGCTGCTCGGTCTGCTCCCTTCGCCGGGCCTTCAACATAGCCATACGACACTAGAAGATCACCCTCGGCCACCCAGGCTCGGTGCGCCTGCCCGGACTGATCGCTACGCGAAGATGGCCTCATAACGCATGCCGACCTCATCGGGCCCGAGCGGCACGATGAAGATGTCGAAGGCGCCCAGGTCAGCGTGCTGGAAGTGGTAGATCGCCTGGGGCAGCAGAGACTCCCGCGGTGCGTGAAAGTGGAGGGTGAACTCGCCAGGCCCCCACTTGTCCACCGTCGACAGCACCATGGCGACGGTCCCGGACGGACCGGCCACCTCGAAGGTGTCGCCGCGGCACCCCGAGAAGGCTTCGAAGGTGGGAAAGGGGGCCGTCACCGCGCCGGTTCCCCCGTCGCCCTGGCCGCGCCCGCCGAGCCCGACCCTGTAGGCCTCCTGCCCAGAAACGAATACACCAGCCCTTCCTCCATCAGCCGCGAACGCACCTTCTCATACCCACGTCGGGCAGGACCGTTGCCCTCTACACGAATGGCGGGCGGAAACCTACGCTCGCTGACCGTTCGGCTAGGCCTGAAAGGCGTCCTCGAGCTGGTGCAGCAACGGCTGCTGTGCTGACCACGTGGCGTCGGTCGTCTGGAAATTGAAGCCAAAGCCGAAGTTCCCATGGATCATCCCGAGGTCGATGGCGTGGAGGCGGAGGGCGCCGGACAGATAGGTGTATTCCCAGATGGCGGCGGCGTCACCGTGGAAAACGGTCTTCGTAATACCGAGCCGCATGTAACCGGGATTCTTGGCGGAAAAGGGCTGTTCCAACGCGTACCACGGCCCGTCGGCCGTCGGCGCCGGAGGTGTCTGATGGTCGATGCGAAGGTAGGTTCCCGTGTTCGGATCCCGGAAATCGGTGAGCGTGCCGTTGCGGACGACCTGCCACCCCGGCGGATACGCGACTTTGAATCCCGTCACGGGATCGGTGTACGACGTCCAACCGGCGGGCACGGCCCCGCCGGTTGCCGTCAACCTCGTCGTCGAAGGGCCCGTCGTCGGAGCGCTGGTGGAGGCCGCAGCGCCGGGCGGGGACGATCGTGACCCCGAAGGCCGGGAAAGGAGATAACCAATGGTCGCGACCGCCAGGACGGCGATCACCGCAGCAGCAATCCCGGCCGTCTGCTTCGCCGGCGTGGGTCGCGTCAAGGCCCGGCGCCGGGCTGGCGGCGATGGTTCCCGCTCCGGGTCGAGACGCGGGGGCCGGGGCACCGGCGGGGCGGCGGAGGGCGGGGCCGCGGCGCGCCGGACCGCGGGCGGGGCCGCCGGCGGGAGGGCGGGGGCCGGGGGCTGGGCCGCAAGCGGTGCGGCGGAGGGCGGGGTGGCGGCCGGCGCCGATGCCGCTGGCCCAAGGGGTGGAGAGCCACCCTCCGTTCGCGGTGGAGCGGTCGGCGCTTGCAAGGATGCCGCCGGCGCCAGGGAGGGTTCCGCCCGCGCTCCCGGTGGTGCCGCCTCCGCCATGGGTGGGGCGGCGACTGCTTGCGACGGTGCCGCCTCCGCCATGGGTGGAGCGGCGAGCGCTTGCGACGGTGCCGCCCGCGCCAGGGGAGGTGCGTCGGGTCCGTCCGAGGCCCTCGCCGGCAGGGCGGCCGAGATTGAGGCGGGCGCTGGGGCGGCGGGCGCTGGGGCGGCGGGCGCGGCGGGCGCCGATCCGAGAGAGGTCGCACCGTCTGGGGCGGAGGCCAGGGAAGACGGTTCTGACCGGACGATTGGCTGGAGCGACGACCGCAGCTGTTGGTAGGTAGGGCGGGCGTGGGGGTCCTTCACTAGGAGCTGTTCCAGCATGGGACCGAGGGGCCCGGCGCGCTCGGGTGGCCGGGGCTCGTCCATAGCGATCGCCGTCAGGGTCGCGAGGGCAGTCCCCCGTTCGAACGGCGGCCTTCCCTCGACCGCGAAGTACAACGTGGCCCCGAGGGCCCACAGGTCGCTGCTCGGTCCGGTTTCGTTGCGCAACGCCTGTTCGGGGGCCATATAGGACGGTGTGCCCTTGAGCACGCCTGTCGCGGTGACGCTGGGATCGTCGATGATGGTCGCGATCCCGAAGTCGCTCAGGCGAGCCCGCCCGACAGAAGGCACGAGGACATTGGCGGGCTTGACGTCGCGATGAATGATGCCGGCGCGATGCGCCGCCTCGAGAATGTCGACCAACTCAAGTCCGATCCGGGCGGCGGAAAGCGGGGCCAGCGGCCCGTCCTCGGACACCAGCTGCGCCAGGTTGGGGGCCTCCACCAACTCCATCACGATGAAGCTGCGGTCACCCTCTTCGGCAATGTCGTAGACCGCCACCGCACCGGGGTGGTCGAGGCGAGCGGCGGCGCGGGCCTCGCGGAGGACCGATCGCTGGAGGTGCTTCCGTTCGCCTGGCTCCATGCCTGAAGGCAGGACGAGCTCTTTCATCGCGACTCGGCGCTGTAGGCGCATATCGTGCGCTTTCCACACCACGCCTGAGCCGCCTTTGCCGATGCGACTATCCAACCGGAAGCGGTTGGCGACAACGGTGGAGCCGACCGGCGAGACGCTCACGGGTCCGTTGTACCCACGAATCGCTCGCCGATCCTGACGACGAACCGTCCCCCACGCCAGCACGCGGAGCGCGAATGGGCACGACCGTGGTACCGGCATCACCTTCACCGCCGGTCATAGACTGCCGCCCGTCCGCGTCAGGAAGGCCAATGATGACCGACACGACCCACCTCGACCCTTCGGCCGTAGCTCCCCTGGACGGCGTGGGCAGCGTGGTGCCGTCACGACCGGACATCGAGATCGTGCCGAAGCGAGCCCTGCCGATCGCCGTTCTGGTGATCCTATTTCTCATCGTCTCAATCGCCGGAAACTGGTTTTGGGCTCTCGACTTCTTCCATGTCGTCGGTGGCGGGTTGTGGACGGGTATCGACCTTTTTGTCGGTCTCGTCATCGGTCCCATCCTGGGACGCCTTTCGCTATCCGCCCGCGCCGAGTTCTCGGCCCGCTTCATGCCGAAGATGGTCCTCATCATGCCGACCCTGGTCATGATGACGCTGGCTTCGGGATTTCAGCTGGCCTTGAAACTTGGGAATCTGCAGCCGACGAATCCCAACCACGGCTGGTTGATCGCCTCGTTCGTTGTGGTGGGGATCATGGCGACCATCGCCCTTGGGATATTGGAGCCGGCCAACATCGCCGTCCTTTGGGAGATGAAAAAACCGCATCCGGACGGACAGGTCATCGGTCGGCTGATGAAACGGTTCGTCTACACCGCCGGCGTCACTGGAATCATGCAGATCGCCACGCTGGTGATCATGACCAGGGTCACGACGCAATGACCGCGGTTGAACATCGGCGGGTCCCCCCGATCGCCGAGATGGCGATGGCCTCCATGGCGCTTGTCATCATCGGCGGAATCTTCATGGCGTCCTACATCCCCCGACGCCCTCCACTTGCTCTGCCCACGGTGCTCCTGGTGGCAAGTTCGGCCGTCATGGTGTCCGCCCTGCTCATGCTCCGTCGGCTCAAGGATTTCGCTTGGTCCACGTTCTACCGAGTGGCGAAATGGGCGCTGGTGGCGTATCTCGTCTCTGCTGGCCTGATCGAGTTCGCCTTTGTAAAGGACCAGACTCGAGGTGGCCCGCTGGTCGTCGTCACTCTGATGCTCCTGATCTTTGCCGTGAATGTGCCCCTGATCATCGGCTTCACCACCGCCCGTTTCGAGGACCGTCTCCATATCGGGTAGGCACCGTCGGTCGAGGGGCCAACCGCACCCGAAGGGCGCTTTCTTCGTTAACGGTTGATGGACTCACTGATTCGGTTCGCGTTGTCGCGTCCGGCATCAACCATGAGCTCGTCGTAGAACCGGGCGAAGCAATCGTATTCCCGTCACGCAGTCAGAATTTTTCGCGAAAAGTCGTTGGAAGTGGTTGACTAGGGAACACACGTTCGATAGACTGGCCTCAGTAGTTGCAGGAGCCGTTGTGGGCCCGGCTGGACGGCCCTCCTCCCGATCGTTGCCCTTGCTGTGGGAGGTTGCTGGTGGTGATGCTGGTCGATGTCGACGCCGGGTGTTCAGCGTTTGCGGAACTGCTGGACTCCTGGCCCCCGGAGGTCTTCTCCGGAGAGGAATGCGCTGTAGTGGCGGAGTTGCTGGCCGCCGCGGCCAAGCGATGTGCGGCGAGAACGGCGCTCTTCGCGGCGCGGGCGGCGGACTGCCAGGCGTACAGGGGCCGTGGCTATTCGAATGCCCGGGTGTGGCTGGCGGATAAGGCGGGCATCTCGTGGGGGCAAGCCGGGGCGGCGTTGGACACCGTTGGCCGACTCGACTCCTGCCCTGAAACAAAGGAGGCGGTGCTGACCGGAGAGGTGTCACTCGCCCAGGCGACGGAGATCACCTGCACCGAAGCGGTGTCTCCCGGTTGTGAGGCGGACTTGTTGAACCAGGCAGTTTCTGTCTCGTTGAACCGATTGCGAGAGATCTGCCGGCGGCGACGACTCGAGGCGGAAGATGTGGAGGAGGCGCATCGCCGCCGGCGAGCGGCGCGCAGCGCTCGCCACCACCAGGACGATGAGGGTATGACCCGTCTGGTGGCGGCCTGGCCGACGGAGACCGGGGTGGCGGTCGCCAACCGAATCGACGCTGAGGTCGACGCCTTGCTCCGCAGCCGCCGCGACGCTGTTCCCGCCGGCGGTGACCCGGAACCGATAGAGGCGTTACGGGCCGACGCCCTGGCCGGATTGATCCTCGGCACCGGGGTGACCAGCGGGCGGCGGCTGGGCCGGCCGGAGTTGGTCTTGGTGTGTGACGTCGCCGCGTTCCAACGGGGCGACGCCCAGCCTGGCGAGGTGTGCCACGTCATCGGCGGCGCCCCCGTTCCGGTGGCTGTGGCCCGCGATCTGGCCCAGGCGGCATTCATCAAGGCCGTGCTGCACGACGGGCGGCGCATCGAGCAGGTGGCCCACTACGGCAGCCGTTACCAGCCAGCGGAACTGAAAACCGCACTTGGTCTTGGCGACCCGTCGCTCTTCGAGGGGGTGGCGTGCGTCGATTGCGGGATGCGCTACGGCATCGAGTGGGATCACCTCGATCCCTTCAGCCACGGCGGCGCCACCAGTTACGACAATCTCGGTGCCCGCTGCCGGCCCTGCCACTGGCGCAAGACCCAACACGACCGGGCCGCCGGCCTCCTGACCACGCCGCGGCAGCGGCCACCCTCGGCGACGGCCGACGGCGCGGGGGCGCCCGGCCCCGACTCGATGGCAGAACCGCCGGCGGCCCGGGAGGCATGTGCCGCGAGCGGCGACTCGGCACCCGGCGGCGCCATGCGGCGGCCCGGAACCGCGGGTCTGCGAACTTCCCTGGCGGAAGACCAACTTGTTGCCATGACCTGACCGTTCGGCCTGGCCAGGGTGCCAGGCCCCCGATGCTCAACCCACAACTTCCCCGGCGACACGGCATAGCCGCCCCTTCGATACTCCGCCCCAAAACGGGGTGCGCTCCGTCAGGGGCTTGCCGCCACACGTTCCTTGAAAACTGAATAGTTACCCCGGCGGGCTTGCGCCGCCGGCGGTCGGCGGCCGTAGCGAAGCCTCGGCCGCGGGCCGCCGGGCCGAAAGTTCGGGGCGGCAGGCTGCTGCTGGGCTGGTGCTGGCAGGGTGCTGCTGGGCTGCTCGGCTGGCGCGGGCCTGGCTGGCGGCGGCTACGCCCGGTAGAGGTCCTCGATCACGTCGGCGTAGGTCTTTTCGACCGTGGATCGGCGGACCTTCAGGGTGGGGGTCACCTCGCTGTCGGCGATGGTGAGGTCGCGGGGCAGGATGGCGAACTTGCGGATGGATTCGGCACGGGAGACCGACTGGTTGGCGTCGTCGACCGCCGCCTGTAGGACGGAGCGCAGCTCCGGGTTGTCGGCCAGCTCGGACGCAGTATTGCCCGGGGCCTTGGTGTCGGCGGCCCACTGGGCGAGCGCCTCCTCGTCCAGGGCCAGCAGGGCGGCGATGAAGGGGCGTCGTTCTCCCACGACGACCGCCTGGCTGATCAGGGCGTGGGCCCGCAGGCGGTCCTCGAGCGGGGCGGGGGCGACGTTCTTCCCGGCGGCGGTGACGATGAGGTCCTTGGCCCGGCCGGTGATCCGCAGGTAGCCCTCGTCGTCGAGCTCGCCGACATCGCCGGTGCGGAACCACCCGTCTTCGGTGAACACCTCGGCGGTGGCCGCCGGGTTGTGCCAGTAGCCCTTGAAGACCTGCGGGCCCTTGGTCAGGATCTCACCGTCGTCGGCGATCTTGATGCTCGTCCCCGCCAGCGGTCGGCCCACGGTGCCCGGCTTCCAGGCGTCGCTGCGATTGGCGGTCAAGGTGGGGCTGGTCTCGGTCAGCCCGTAGCCCTCCAGGATGCGGACACCGATCCCATGGAAGAAATGGGTGAGTCGCTCGCCGAGGGGGCCGCCGCCGCTGAACGACATGCGCAGGCGGCCGCCGAACGCCGCTCGGATCTTGCTGTACACCAGCTTGTCGAACGCCGCGTGTTCGGCGTTGAGGACCAGGCGCCGCAGACCGCTCGACTGAGCCATCGACCACTCGGTGGCGACGGCCGCCGCCTTGTCGAAAATCGCTCCTTTTCCCTCCGAATGTGCTTTGTGGCTGGCGCCGTTGTAGACCTTTTCGAAGACGCGGGGCACCGACACCAGCATGGTGGGCTGAGCCATGGGCATCTCTTCCAACAGCTTGGTGGTGCCCGTGGCGAAGCAGATTTTGGCGCCTTTTTCGACGCACACCAGGGCGATGATTTTGGCCAGGACGTGGGCCAGAGGCAGGAAGAGGAGGGTGGTGTCCTCGGCTGACGCCGACCCCTCGAGGACCTGGGCGCTCTGGATGACGTTGGTCCGCAGGTTGCGATGGGTGAGCATGCAGCCCTTGGGGCGCCCCGTGGTGCCCGAGGTGTAGATGATGGTGGCCAGATCGTCGACGGTGAGGGCGGCGAGGCGGGCATCGAGGTCGGCGTCGCTGATGTCGGCGCCGCGGCGGGTGAGCTCCTCCAGGCCACCCTCGTTGATTGTCAGCGCCTCGCGGCAGTCGGGGGCGGCGACCGGTGCCTTGGTGAACAGCTGGGCCATCGCCGGCGTCTCGAAGATCGCTATGGTGGCCCCGCTGTCCGTCAGGATCCAGTGCACCTGCTCGGCGGAGGACGTCTCGTAGATCGGGACGGTCACGGCGCCCGCGGCGAGGATGGCGTAGTCGACGACCAGCCATTCGAGGCGGGTGGCGGACATCAGTGCCACCCGGTCGCCGGCGGCCACGCCGCTGGCGATGAGACCCTTGGCCAGGGCCCGGACCCGGGACAGAAGCTCGGCGGCGCCGACGTCGACGAAGCGGTCGCCGTCACGGTAGGCGGCTACCGCCCGGCTCCCCGAGTCCCGGCCGTGCTGCAGCAGCGGCTCCAGCAGGTGGGCATCATCGGCCAGCGGTGGCAGCGTCGGTCCGGTCGCCTCGATCATGTTGTTACCTCCCCCATCGTTTTCGCCCTGACAGTTTCGCTCACGCGGCACCGGTCGCGTCAGCCGTTGTCGGCGAATGTGCGCCGGTTTGGGGGTAATGGGCGATCAGGGAGGCCCGGAAAGAGGTGGAGAGCGCGTTACGGCTGCGATTCGTGGACCGGGCTGGGGGTGAGGTTGGCCTGGGACTGGACCAGGTGGTACAGGAGGAGGAGTTGGGTGAGGGCCAAAGGCTCGTCGCGGCTGTCGTCGATGAGGCCGAGCGACTGGGGGACCGGTTCCTCGACGCCGAGTTGTTCCCAGATCGCCTCCTCGACCCGCTTGGTGACCGCCGGTTCGGCGTAGGAGTGGATGTGGACGGCGTCAATCGGCTTGGCGTCCTCGTCGCGGCTCAACTTCAGGTGCATGGCCTCCCTGGTGTCGTCGCCCAGCACGGCCGTCAGGTCGGGGTGGTCGATGGTGGGCCGGAGGAGCAGGGTGGCACTCAGCGGGTCGCCTGGTGCCTCGTTGCGCTCCTCGATGTGGGAGAACCGGATGACCACGTCGGCGAACTTCCGCTGGGGGCGGATGAACTCCTCCGACTCAGGCTCACGGCGGCGCAACTCCTCGCGCACCTGCTCCTCGGTGTAACCCCGCTTGGTCGTGTCGCGGCCGAGCTTCCAGCCGATGCGGACCTCCTCGGGGGGGTCCATGTACACCGTGATGTCGAAGCACGCCCGGGAGAAGGCGGTGTGCAACGGCAGGAGGCCCTCCACGATCACGAAGTCGCGAGGCTCGACGTACTCCGGGCGCCCCAACTTTCCGGTCGTGTGGTCGTACACCGGCTTCAGAATGGGCTGACCCAGCACCAGGTGGTGGAGGTCCTGCTCCATGATGTCGATGTAGTTGCACTTCGGGTTCAGCGGGGTGAAGGGAAGGGACTTCCGCTCCTCGCGGTCGTAGCGGTGATAGTCGTCCACCCCGATCGAGGTGATGCGCTCGTGGCCGAGCGCCGCCACCAACCCGGCGGTGATGGTCGTCTTTCCGGTGCCACTGTCACCCGCGATGGCCAGCATGACCGGCCGCTTTGGGGTTCCCAGGTCGGGCTGGCTGGCCCGCAGGATGTTCATCTCCTTGTGCTGCATGGTGGCCGCATCCTTCCTCGCCGCTACGCCGACGTTACCCGGCGGCCGGCGAGTCGCACGGACTAGAACCCGGCGAGCCCGCACTCCCCCAAGCGGCTGCCCCCGACCGAGTTTCGCTGCCCGTCGCTGCTTGCCGCCGGCGTGTTGCCACTGCAGCTCAACGTGCCGGTGATGCCGTTGGCCTCGATTTCGGTGCCGGTGTCGTCGCTGAACGGGCCCCGCCCGGATGTTCCACTCACCGAGGCACTACCGCCGATCCGGTTGCTGCCCAGCTCGACTCCTCCATGGTTGGCGGCGAGGCTGACCCCGCCGTGGATGTCGTTGGCGGCGCAGGCATCGTCGCCGGGGTCGCCGAGGACGACGAACCCCGTCGCACCGGAGATCATCACGTTGCCGCCGATGGTCGTGCCGCACATGGTGACGGAACCGGGACTGGTCGCGGTGAGCCCGCCACCGATGGTGGCGTTCTGGAGCACGATGGAGCTGCCGGTGGCCACACTAACGATGCCGCCGACGTTGGTGTTGGCCAGCACGACCGTCGTGTTGCTGGCCACCGTCAGGGCGCCGGTGAACGACGCGCCGCTCAGCAACCACGTGCCGCCGCTGACCGTGGTGCCTCCGGGCTGCGCCCCCGTCACGGTGTGGGCATAGGTGATCACCGGCGTGATCTGCGCGGTGCTGGAGGCGTGGCCGGCGTCGCCGCTGTAGACGGCGGTGACCGGCTGTCCGGTGAGCATGCCGGTCGTCGTGAGCATCGCCGTTCCGCCGGACAGCGTCACCGGGGGACCAAGTTCGCCCCCTGCCGTCTGGAACTGCACCGTGCCGGTCGGGGTCCCGGCGCCGCTCACCGTGGCGGTGAGCGTCACCGGCGTCCCGAACGCCGCCGGATTGGGCGACTGCTTCAGCGCGGCCGTCGTGGCCGCCTTGGTCACCGTCAGCGTTCCCGCCACGTACGTGAAGGTGTAGTTCGGCGACACGCCGCCGTTGCAGGTGATCGGGTAACTGCCGGGCAACGAGGTGGTGGTCGCCGTCGTCGCACAGGTGGGTGCCGTCGTCAGGGAGGCCGCGGTGTCACCGGGTACCAAGCCCTGGTAGGCCGGCGCCAGCGCCGGGTTGGCCGACCCGTAGGCCCGGGTGCGGTTGGGAGCGGTGACGGTGAGCGACGCCGGGTGCACGGTGACGGTGCCGTCGAGGTAGCCGAACACGTAGTTGGGGTCAACGGCGCCCCCACACCTCGAGAGATAGCCGCCCACCGGGCTGTGGCTGGTGGCGACGGTGTAGCACGTGGCCGGGGTGGTCAGCGACGAGACGCCGTCGCCGTTGACGAAGGGCGAGTAGGACGGGGTGATCGGCGGCGGCGTTGCGCCGTAGGTCATGTCCCCGCTGGCCGCCGTCACCGTCATGGGCCACGGGTTGACGGTCAGCGTGCCGGCGACGTAGGTGACCGTGTAGTTGGGGCCGGCCGCGCCGGCGCAGTGGGTCTTGCCCGGGTACACGGCCGGCGCCATCCCCCGGACGTAGTCGGCGGCGCAGATGGCCGGCGCGGTCAGCACGGCGACACCCTGGCCGTTCACGAACCCGGCGTACCCGGGCGTCGGTGGGGGCGCCGCAGCACCGTACGCCGTGGCCACGTTGGAGGCCGTGACCGTGAGCGTCGCCGGCTGGACGGTCAAGGTGAAGCTCCAGGTGCCGGCGTCGCTCGCCGGGTCGCTGTCGGTGCCGCCCACCGTGTAGGTGCCGGCGGCGAGCGTCGGCGCCGCGGTGATCGCGCCGGCGGAGGAGACGCCGATCTTTGTGGTGTCCCCGGATGTGGCGTTGTAGGTCACCGGTGTCGATCCGTTGGTCGCCGCCAGGGCACCCGCATAGCCCTGGCCGTACGTGGAGGTGGCACTGGTGGGCGAGCCCTGGGCCAGGGTGACGGGCGTGTACACGTTCAACGTTGCGGTGGCGGCGTTGACCCCGTAGGTGGCCGTCACCGTGTGCTTCCCGTTGGTCGTCGCGGTGCAGCTGATGGTTCCCTTGTTGCAGGAGCCATCCGGCGAGATGGTGAGGGTGTTGAGCGACGAGCCGGACACGTCGCCGAGGGGATTGGCGTAGACGTCGACGGCCTTCACCTCGTAGGTCTGCGAGCCGCCGCTCACGATGGTGGCCGGATCGGGCGTGAGGGTGAGCTTCGACGGGCCGCCGGGGGCCTCATTGAGGGTCGCCGTGCCCGCCACCGTCCCGTAGGTCCCGGTGACCGTCTGGGCGCCGGCGACCGTCGAGGAGCACACATTGCCGCCGCAGGTGCCGTTGGTCATGGCAAACGTGGTGGTCCCTGTCACGTTACCGAGGTCATCGTTGAACTGGTCGAAGGCCTCGGCGTGGAAGACCTGCGGGCTCCCGACCTGGATATTCTGGTTCGCGGGGAAGAGCGCCAGGCGGCTGGGGGGCCCGACGGTGCGCAGAGTGAAGCTTTGGGTCGCCGCCGGCGCGTTGCCGTTGTCGGCGGTGATGGTGAGGGGGATGCTCGCCGGCGATCCCGGCGGGGGCGTGCCCGTGAGCGTCGCCGTGTCCTGGCCATTGTTGATCAGCTGGGCCCACGACGGCAGGCCGGTGGCGGTGACGCTGGTGGCGCTCGGCTGGCCTGCGATCTGGACCGTGAAGTTGTTGATCGCCCCCATGGTGAACGACGTGCCGCCGGCGCTGGTGATCTTCGGGGGACCGACCACGGTGAGGGTGAAGGTCTGCTGGGTATGCGCCGGTGTGCCTCCGGGGAAGTTCTCGGCGTCGATGGTCAGCGTGTAGATATCCGAGGTCCCGGCATCGGGCACCCCGGAGATGGTGGCGGTGTTGTTGCCCCGGCTGTAGGTCAGCGAGAGCCCGCTGGGCAGCGCGTGCAGGGGGTTGCTGTCGGGCGAGGGAATGGTCAGGAACTGCACCGCCGGGTTGGCTGCGGTTTGGATGGTGAACGACTGCGACTGGCCCACCGTGAAGGTCTCGTGGTCGGCGCTGGTGAAGGTCGGCGCCCCCTGAAAGACGAAGGTGAACACCTGGGTGGCGTCGCCGAGGCCGTTGTGGGCCACCAACGTGAAGGTGTAGGTGCCCGGGGCGCTGGTGGGCGTACCGGTCAGAAGGCCCCGGCCGATGCCGGTGACCTCGAGGATCACGCCGGTGGGCGGCCCAGTCTGGCCGGCGTCGGTGCGCAGCGAGAGTGCGGGGAGACCCGTCGTCAGGATGTCAAGGCCGACAGGACCCGTCCCCGAGTAGGTGTAGGAGTTGCCCGACAAGAAGGTCGGGGCCCCCTGGACCACCAGGGAGAAGTTCTGGGTGGTGGTCGTGAACTGGTTCTCGGCCGTGATGACAAACGTGAAGGTGCCCGTCTGACCGGCCGCCGGCGTGCCGCTGATGGTTCCGGTGCCATCGCCGTTGTCCTTGAAGGTCACTCCCACGGGGAGGCCAGTACCGGCCGCCCCGTCCACTTCCCTGAGGATCGGCGGCGGCTGCCCGGCGGTGGCGACCGTGAAGGTGCCATTGACGCCCGTGGTGAACACTGTGGTGCTGGCCGTCGTGAACCGAGGGGGCCCGTCGACGGTGAGGGTGAAGTGCTGCGTCGCCGACGGCGAGATGCCGTTGGCGGCGGTGAGATCGAAGGAGTAGGAGTCGTTGCTGGCGTCGGCCGGTGTCCCACTCAGGGTCCCGGTGCCGTCCAAGTTGTCGTGGAACGTCACGCCAGTGGGCAACGGGCCGGACTCGGACAGCGCGGCGTGGGGAAAGCCACCCGTGCGCACCGCGATGGTGTTCGACTGTCCCTTCGACATTTGGCCGGCGTCGGCGGTGATGAACGACGGCGGAGTGTCAATGTTCAGGGTGAAATCCTGGGTGTCGAAGGGGCCATTGCTGGCGGTGATCGTCAGCGAATGGGGTCCGGCGTCGCCGCTCGACGGGGTCCCGGAGAGAGTGGCGGTTCCGTCGCCGTTGTCGTGGAAGGAGATCCCGGCGGGCAGGGCGCCGCTCTCGGATAGGGCGGCGGTGGGCACCCCGGAGGCTTGCACGGTGAAGGTGTTGGGCTGGGCGGCGGTGAACGAGGCGCTGCTGGCGGTCGTGATCGCTGGCCTGCTGGCGAGCGTGAAGAAAACACGGACCTCCCCGCCAAAGGTGTCGATGGCGTTGGTGTAGGCGGCCCCACTGGCATAGGAGGAGTTCAGGGCGAAGTTCCCCCCGCCGCCGCCGCCGCCGCTTTTGTCACCGAGGCTGAAAGCGCTGTTCGGCGCGTTGATGCCCCGGCCGCCACCCCCACAGCCGCCCCCGCCGCCTCCGCTGCCCTCGTTGTTCTGGGTGACGGCGTTCTCGCCCGCCTGACCGGCGTCGAGCTCGAAGGCGGTGCAGCTGCCGGCCGGGCCCCCGACGGCCACGCCGTAGCCCTGGCCGGGCTGACCGGCGGCACCCCCTTCATAGTCGCCGCTGGCGCCCCCACCCCCGCCGGCAACAGCCAGGCCGACGGTCCTGCTGAACTGGCCCACCGCCACGAATGCGCATCCGCCGCCGTCTCGGCCGTTGCTCTCGCCCGTCGCCTCCTGGCCGCCGGCGCCACCGGCGCAGCCGAAGCTTGTCCCGTCGTTGGTGGCATTGTTGCCGCCAAAACTCAACGCCTCGCCTGGGACGATCGGCGACGAGCCACCAATGGCCGCGGTGCCGAACACCAGACCACCGGGGGGGGCCGACTGACCGTCGAAGACTTTGCCTGTGTTGCCCGCGGCGAGGAATGTCATGGAGACGGCGTTAGCGGGCACGTTACGAAGGGGCGTGGACAGGATCAACGGTCCGATCCCGGTGCCTACCGTGCTGACGCCCGTCGACGCGTACAGGACCACCGATCCGTCGCCCGGCGAACCGGCCACGCCGAGGTCAGAGGTCGATCCGTCCGCGGTCGTGGCATTGCCCCCCGCCCCGCCGCCCCCGCCCTCGAAGTCGGGGTTCCCACCGCCGCCACCGCCGCACCCGCCGCCCCCGCCGCCGCCCCCGCCGGCGTCGGACGCGGTGGCTGCGCCGTGCCCGCCGGCGCCGGTCGCCGTCGCCGCGGCGCCGAATTGGCAGATGTACGGGTCGGTATTGGGGCTTCCGCCGGACCCCCCGAGCGACCCGACCTGGCCCCCCTGGCCCACCCCGTACCCCAGTGTGATGGCGCCGGAATACGCACTGGTGTTGTATCCGCCGGCGCCACCCCCGCCGCCGCCCCCTCCGCCGCCGCCCTGGCCGCCGCCGCCGCCACCACCGGCGGCCATGGTGAGATAGAAGTGCTGGGTGGTGTCGTAGACGAACGAGCACTGGCCGCCCTGACCGCCGCTCTGACCGACCTCGTTGCCGCCCCCGCCGTTGCCGCCGCCACAGGTCGACCCCGAGTTGTGGCCGCCCTGGCCGCCGACCTGGATCGTCAACACGTCTCCCGGATTCGGCTGCGTCGTGGCGCCGACGGGCTGCACAGTCGGGGTGCTGATGGCGACGTTGCCCATGCCGCCCTGGCCGCCGCCCTCCCCGTTGCCCTTCTGGCCCGAGCCGCCCTGAGCAACGGCGAAGAACGTCGCCGTTCCGGTCGGCACCACGTAGGTGTACGTCCCGGGGACGGTGAACGACTGGTTCTGCACGCCCCGGCCGGGGCTGGGCGGGGGGGCGGCAGGTGCCGGCTGCGCCCCGACGGTCACGACGACGACGGTGGTGGCGCCGATCAGCACGCCCGCTAGCACGGCGCGCCCGATCCACGCCTCCCCGACCCGCATGACTCGTCGCCCCATGGCGTTTCCTCTCATCGCCCGCCGCCTACCCGTATCTCTGCCGACCGTAGGAGTCCTCGCTCATCGTTCGCTCATCGCACTCGCCGGGCGGCCTTCGCCGCCGCGGTGAGCGGGCGATGAGCGACCTAGACGACACTCCCCACCATGGGTACGGACCGCCGCAGCTTCGTCGTCCACGTGTACGCCGACGGCCTCTGCACCGTCGAAGACGTGCGCAGCGGGGCGGCCGTCGCCCTCAACGGGTTGGGGGCCGTCAGCGATCGCATCGCCGTCTGGCTCACCGCGGGCGGCGACGGCGGCCCGGCGCTTGCGCCGCGACCGCCGGGCGACGCTGTCTGAGAACGCCGTGCCTCAGTAGCCCTCGCCGGCGAGGATTCGCGCCTGGAGTCGGGCCGTCGCCGCCGTCGGCTCGACGCCCAGGCCGTCGACCAGCGCCCGCCGGCACTCGAGGTACTGCCGCAACGCCGCCCCGCGGCGACCGGCGCGGGCGTAGGCGGCCATCAGCTGGCGGTGGGCCGCCTCGTCGAAGGGGTCGAGGGCGACGAGCTGGCGGGCGGCGGAGACGGCGCCGGAGAAGTTGCCCTCCCGCTCGCAGGCGGCGGCCAATGCGGAGAGCACGGCGGCGTAGCGGTCGATGAGGCGCTCCCGCCAGACCGTCGCCCAGTCCTGGTAGCGCTCCTCGGGGAGCGGCTCTCCGGTCCAGAGCTTCGCCGCCCGGTCGAGGAGGGCGGTGTTGGGCCGCGGTGCCGCCAGCGCCTTGGCTGCGGCGTGCTGGAACTCGACGCTGTCGACCACGTCGGCCTCCCCCAGCACCAGACCGTAGGTGCCGTCCCGGTAAGCCACGGCACTCTGACGCCCGTCGGGCGCATCCAGCGCGGCCCGCACCCGGGAGACGGCGACCTGGAGGCTGCGCCGGGCACTGGCCGGCTCCAGCTCGGGCCACAACGACTCCAGCACGACCTCCTCGGCCACCCGGGCTCCTCCCAGCACGAGGAGAAAGCGGACCAGCCGGGGCGCGACCGGTCGGCCCCATGCCTTGGCGTCGACCGTCCACGCGCCGCGCCGAACCGAGAATCCGCCGAGGAGGGTGAACACCCGGGGAGGAGGCAGGATCGCCATCGTGGCGACGGTCGCCCGTGCCGCCGCCGCCACACCGGCGTCGGCGTCGTCCACCAGGCGCGCCACCTTGATCCGGGCGTCGGGGTGACCCGAGGCCAGCGCCGGCCCGATGGCGGCCCGGCGAACGCCCGGCTCCGCGTGGTCCAGAAACGGCACGAGCGCCATGCCGTCCGGAAAGGCCTGGGTGACCATGCGCATCGTCGTGGCGGCGTTGACGACACCCCGCTCGAGCGCCGACGGTAGGAGGTGCTCCAGCCGGGGCCACTCATGCACCAGGACATAGGGGAGACCCGGGACGGGCGCCCCGAAGAGACCGGCAAGGCGCTCGTCGCTGGTCGCGGCGTCGCCTTCCACCCAGGCCAGCCAGGCTTCGAGGGCGCGGACGCGGGCGCGGAGGAAAGCGCCGCTGCCGTCGGGGTAGGTGCGGTCGATCAGGGTCGCCGCCTCCGCCAGCAGCGTCGCCGCTTGGTCGATGGCGCCGACCCGGACGAGCGCGGGCACGAGATCGGCGGCCGCCCAGACGCGGTAAATGGTGGGTGCCGCCCGCACCGCGGTGTGCGCCCCTTCGGCGGCGGTCACGGCGCCCACCCGGTCGCCACGGCCGGCCGCCATCACCGCTCGGGCGACCTCGCCGATGTAGCCCAACCATCCCGCCGGCATGGGGCCGGCGGCGGCGAGGGCCGCCTCCGATTCGGCGATCTCGCCTCCCTGGGCCAGGAGCAGGGCCTGCCAGGCCTGGCTCGGGCCCAGGAGTCGGGTCATGAGGCTCGCCCGGGCCTCCGCCTCCACTCGTCGCCACCACTCCAGCGCCCGGAGCCTGTCCCCCTGCTCGGTGACCACGTAGGCGACCAGGGCGAGGACATTGGGATAGACGAGGAAGGGGTCGTCTCGCTCGAGGGCGCGCAACGCCGCCATCGCATCACGGAGGTTGTCGTCGAGGTTCCCGGCGGGGATCTCGAGGTGGGCCCGGCGTATGACGTCGGTCGCGGCGCCAGCCTCGGCGCCCGGCAGCCGCCGCGCCGAGGCGGCGACGGCATGCGATTCTGCGGCTCGCCCCAGGGCGGCCAGGCAGTTGGCGGCGAGGACGCCGACGCCGGCCGCCAGCATGGCGTCGGCCGGCGCAGCCGACTCGAAGGCCCGGCCGAGTTCCACCGCGTCCTCGAGGCGGCCAGTGACGTACATCACCTCCATCAGCTTGAAGCGGGCGAGCCACCGCAGGCCGGCGTCGTCCTTGCTCTCCCCGGTGCCGGCGTCGGTGACGAGGGGGGCCAGCCAGTCAAGGGCGGCGGGCACGTCGCCCACCAGCCAGGCCAAGGAGCCGGAGAGGAACCGTAACCGAGGGTCGCGCCGGCCTTCCGGTGGCAGGCGTCCGAGCCACCCGCGGACAAGCTGGGGCGACAGGCGAAGCAGGGCGCCGCCATGGCGCGCCACCGCGTCGATCGCGCCCTGCCAGTCCCGCCCCGCCAGCAGATGCTCCACCGCGTCCACCGGCTCGCCGGACGCCGCCATCGCCCGCGCCGCTCGCCGATGCAGCGCCGCCACCTGGTCCTCGGATCGCTCGGCGGCCAGTCGCTCGAGGAGGCACTCCCGGAACAACGGGTGATACGCCATCCGTTCGCTGCCCGAGTCGATCCGGCGCAGGAAGAGGCCGGCGTCGATGACGGTGTCGAGGAACCCGGCCGGAAGGCCCAGGGCGGCGGCGATATCAGGGCTCAGTAGGCGGCAGACGCTGGAGTCGACCAGCGCGGCGCGCGTCGTCGGGTCGAGAGAGTCGAGTACCTCCTCCAGGAAAAAGGAACGGATGTGGCGGAGCGATCGCAGCGGGATCGGGGCGCCTTCACCGTCCGGCCGAGGGGCGACCGTCGACCGGTGCCGGAAGCTGAGCACCGACACCCCGACGGCCAGAGGCCAGCCCTCGGTCGCACCCACGACCGCCTCGACGACGGCATCATCAGGTGCCACACCGGTGGCCAGTTCCAGGTAGGAGGCGCAGTCAGTGGCGGTGAAGACCAGGTCGGACACACTCAGTCGATGCACGCGACTTTCGGCCTCCAGCTTGGCAAGGGGCAGGTCGAGCGGCACTCTCGTCGAGAGCGCGACCTGCACGACACCGTCGGCGGCGTGGACAAGGGCCCGTACGATCGCCATTGCCTGGGTGTCGCCGGCGAGGTGTTCGGCCTGGTCGAGCACGATTGTCACGGGGTCGACCAGCAGGCGGCGCAGGTCGACCAGGAGTTCGTCCGCGGCGACGACCGGATCGACCGGCTCGGGCGACGCCACCAACACGTCCCCGATCCGGTCGGATACCCCGGGGACGGCCTCCTTGACGGCGGCCATCAGCCGGGCCAGCAGCTGGCCCGCCTCGCGTTCCCGCGGGCTGCACGTCACCCACGCCCTGGCCCCGCCGGAGCGTCGGAGGGCCTGCTCGAGCAGTGTCGTCTTCCCGTAGCCCGCGTCGGCCACGAGCACGACCGACCCCGACCCCAGGGCTGCGCGAACCGAATCGACCAACGCCGGCCGCTCCAGCGTGGGGCTCAGCGTGGTGCGGTGGCCCGACACCCCCGCCAAAATAGGCGTGAATCTGTCGCCAAGGTTGCCGACGGCGGGACTTCGGCGCTTCCCCGGGACCGTTGCGGAGCCCGAGAGCGGAATCGAACCGCTGACCTGCGCATTACGAGTGCGCTGCTCTACCGGCTGAGCTACTCGGGCGGGCGCGGAGATGGTAGCCCAGGAGCCCCGCCCGGTCCTCCGCTAACCGACGGTCGCGGGGATACGCCCCAGCCGCAGGAACAACGCCTGGAGCTGCAGCAGTTCGTTGGGGTTGTACTGCAGGTCGGCGTACAGCTGCTGGACCAGGCGCACCGCCTCGACACCAGCGGCGGTGGCGGCGGCGGGGCCACCGCCGGCCAGGCGGTCGCGGTAGACGCCGGCCAGGGCGGCCAGTCCGGCCTTCAGTTCGTCGGTCCGCTGGCGGCGCACCTCGCGGCGGTGGCGGTCCTCCAGTTCCTTGGCGCCGGACTTCGGGGCTCGTTTGCCGCCGCCGCGCCCGGTGACCTCGTTGGCCCGGGCGATGCGGGCATCGAGCTCGGCCACTTCGGCCGCCTGGCGGGCCTTGAGGGGGGCCACGCTGCGATCGAGGAGACCTGCCAGCTCGCTGGCGACCGCCACGGCGGTGCGGCCGGTGCCGTCGAGACGCCGGGGCACCGCCTGCCAGGCCTGGCGGCGGACGAGGAACTCGGGATCGCCGGCAAGGAGCCGGGCCCGGTCGAGCCGTCCTTCGGCGGCGTGGGCCAGCTCGAGGGCCAAGTCCGGTTCGACGCCGCCTTCCTCGAGGGCACGGGCGACGACCGCCGTCGGCAGCGGGCGGAAGTCGATCTGCACGCAGCGGCTGGCGATGGTCACCAGTTCCGGCGGCACGAACTCGGCGGTGATCACGAACACCGTGCTGGGCGGCGGCTCTTCGATGCTCTTCAGCAGGGCGGGCCCCGCTTCGCGAACCAGGTGGAAGTCGTTCAGCACCAAGACCTTGCGGTCGCCCTCGACGGGGCTGCGGCTGGCGGCGCGGGTGATCTCCCGGGCCATGTCGATGGTGATGAACGGCCCCTCCCGCTCGATGGTGACCAGGTCGGGATGGACACCGGCGAGGACCCGGCGGCAGATGTCGCAGGTGCCGTCGCCGCCGGCGGCGCAGAGGAGGGCGGCGGCGAAGTTGACGGCCGCCGCCCTCTTCCCGGTTCCCGGGGGGCCGACCAGGAGGTAGGCGTGGACAGGATGGCGACTCGCAATACGCAGGGCGTCGACGGCGGCGTCCTGGGCCATGACGTCGGCGAAGAGGGACGCGGCGGGACGGTCGAGCATGGCGGGGCCATTCAACCGCAGGCCGGGAAGAACTCGGCCACCACCCGCTGGACGTCGGCGAACACCGCGTCGGGACCTCCTGTGCCGTCGACCACCCGCCAGGTGTCCGGCGCCGCCTGCGCCAGGGCCAGGAAGCCGTCGGCCACGCGCTGGTGGAACTCGGCGCCGGCCGACTCCAGGCGGTCGGGGCCGGCGCCGGTCGCGGCCAGCCGGCGTTTAGCCACGGCGACGGGGACGTCGAGCAGGATGACCAGATCGGGCCACAGGCCGGCGCTGGCCCAGTCGGACAGCCGGCGGATCTCGGCCAGCCCGAGGTCACGGCCGTAGCCCTGGTAGGCGAGGGACGAGCCGGCGTAGCGGTCGGTCACCACGTCACGGCCGGCGGCCAGAGCCGGTCGGATCACCTCGGAGACGTGCTGGGCGCGGTCGGCGGCCAGCAGGAGGGCTTCGGCCCGGGCGCTCACCGGCACACCGGGATCGGGGTGGAGGACGAGCCGGCGGAGGTGGCTGCCGAGTTCGGTGCCGCCGGGCTCGCGGGTCAAGACGGCGCCGAGCGCCGACGCCAGCCGGGCCGCTTGGGTGGACTTGCCCGACGCCTCGCCGCCCTCGAAGGCGATGAACCGGCCGGCGGTCACGGCGGCGAGGATATCGGCAACGCCGTTGCCGGGTCGGTGGCACGGCGCTCCCAACGCGCCGAAGCCCCGGACTCCGTTGTCCAGGGCCTCGGTCGGCGTTCCTTGTACTCCTAATAACGGCAGGTTCAGCTGTTTGGTGAAGTCCTGAGTTTCGACGCCACGGCGGGGGGGCCGGAAACGGGGTCAGCCGGCCGCTCGCCCTTTCTTGGCGGTCGTTTTCTTGACCGCGGCGTTCGTCGCCGGCACCGTCTTCTTGGTACTGGTGGCGGCCTTCTTGGCGCCCGCCGCCTTTTTGACGCCCGCCGCCTTTTTCGCGCCCGCCACCTTTTTGGCCCCGGTGCCCGCTTTCTTGGTGGGCGCCGCCTTCTTGGCGGCCGGCGAGGCTTTGCGCGCCCCGGCGGATCGCTTGGCCGCCCCGCGCTTGACCGGTGCCGCCTCGCGGCGGGCGGCCAGGAGTTCTGCCGCCCGCTCCAGCGTGACCCCCTCCACCGTGTCGCCCTTGCGGAGCGAGGCGTTGGTCACCCCGTCGGTCACGTACGGCCCGAAACGTCCCTCCTTCACCGAGATGGCCTGGCCGCTCACCGGGTCGGGTCCGAGGTCGCGCAGCGCCGCCGCCGCCCGGGCGCCGCGTCCCGGCTTCGGCTGGGCAAACAGGGCCCGCGCCTCCTCCAAGGTCACCGTGAACAGTTGGGCGTCGCCCTCCAGCGACCGTGAGTCGGCGCCCTTCTTCAGATAGGGCCCGTAGCGCCCGTGGGTCGCCTCGATGACCTCGCCATCGGTGTCGGCGCCGAGCACCCGGGGCAGCGACAGCAGCTGCAGGGCCTGCTCCAAGGTCACCGTCTCCAGGGCCATGCCGGCCAGCAGCGACTGGGTCTTGGGCTTGGTGCCATTGCCCTCGCCCAGTTGGACGTAGGGGCCGAACCGGCCGGCCCGGGCCATGACCGGTTGCCCCGACGCCGGGTCGACGCCGATCACCCGCTCGCTGGACCCGGCGCCGAGCAGTTCCTCGGCCCGTTCGACGGTGAGCTCGTCGGGCGCCAGGTCCTCGGGGACGGGCGCCCGGTCCTCGCCCCGCTGGATGTACGGCCCGTAACGACCCACCCGGACCACGATGTCGTCCCCGATGGGAATGGAATTGATCTCGCGGGCGTCGATCTCGCCGAGCTGCTCGTGCACCAGCTGCTTCAGCCCGGCACCGATGCCGTCGCCGCCGGCACCGGTCCGGTCGGCCAGGGCCTCGTGGCTGCCGGGCCCACCGAAGTAGAAGCGGGTCAGCCAGGGGACGGCCTCCTCCTGGCCCCGGGCGATCTCGTCTAGCTCCTCCTCCATCTGGGCCGTGAACCCGTAGTCCACCAGCTCCCCGAAGTGCTGCTCGAGGAGCCCGATCACCGCGAAGGCGGTCCACGCCGGGACGAGCGCCGACCCCCGCTTCCACACGTAGCCCCGGGCCTGAATATTCTCGATGATGGAGGCGTAGGTCGACGGCCGGCCCACGCCGAGCTCCTCCAGCGCCTTGACGAGGGAGGCCTCGGTGTAGCGAGCCGGCGGCTGGGTGGCATGGCCTCGGGCTTCCAGGTCCGATGCCTGCAGGGGGTCGCCGACGGCCAGGACGGGGAGGCGGATCTCCTGGTCCTCGAGGGCGGCGTTGGGGTCGTCGGACCCTTCGACATAGGCCCGCAGGAAACCGGGGAACTCGATGGTCTTGCCGCTGGTGGCGAACTCGGCGTCCTCCCCCTCCGACGAGCGGGCCCCGAGGCGGACCTGGACGCTCTGGCCGCGGGCGTCGGCCATCTGGGAGGCGACGGTACGTTTCCAGATCAGGTCGTACAGCCGGAACATGTCGCCGGCGAGGCCCGTCTGCTCCGGGGTGCGGAACGTCTCCCCCGACGGCCGGATGGCCTCATGGGCCTCCTGGGCGTTCTTCACCTTCTTGTCGTAGCGGCGGGGCTGGGCGGGCACGTACTCGGGGCCGTACAACGCCGCCGCCTGGGCGCGGGCCCCGACCAGCGCCTGGTCCGACAGCGTCGTGGAGTCGGTTCGCATGTAGGTGATGTAGCCCTGCTCGTACAGGTCCTGGGCCACCCGCATCGTGCGCTGGGAGCCGAAGCGGAGCTTGCGACCGGCCTCCTGTTGCAGCGTGGAGGTCATGAAGGGCGGGTACGGCGAACGACGGTAGGGCTTCTCCTCGACCGAGCGGACCGAGAAGGCGGCGTCGACCAACCGCCCGGCCAGGCCGGTGGCCGTGGCCTCGTCGAGCACCAGGACACCCGAGGTGCCACTGACCCGCCCGTTCTCGTCGAAGTCCTTGCCCGTGGCCAAGCGGCGGGAGTCGAGGGAGACCAACGTGGCGCCGAAGCGGTCGCCCTTTTCCCCCTTCTGGAACTGGCCGTCGACGGCCCAGTAGCCCGCCGAGGTGAACCGCATCCGGGCCCGTTCCCGCTCGACCAGGAGGCGGGTCGCGACGGACTGGACCCGGCCCGCGGAGAGGCCGTTCATGACCTTTTTCCACAGCACGGGCGAGACCTCGTACCCGTAGAGCCGGTCGAGGATGCGACGGGCCTCCTGGGCGTCAACGAGGCGGCGGTCGAGCTCACGCCACTCCCGCACCGCCCGTTCGATGGCGGGGCGGGTGATCTCGTGGAAGACCATGCGCTTCACCGGGACGCGGGGCGCCAGCACCTCCAGGAGGTGCCAGGCGATCGATTCACCTTCGCGGTCCTCATCTGTCGCCAGGTAGACCTCGCTGGCGTCCTTGGCCAGTCCTTTCAGCTTCCTGACTTGCTCCTTCTTCTTGCCCGGCACCACATACAGCGGCTTGAAGTCGTTGTCGACGTCAACGCCGAGGCGGGCCCAGGGCTCGCCCTTGTAGGCGGCCGGGATCTCGGCCGCCACGCTCGGCAGGTCACGGATGTGGCCGATGGACGCCTCGACCACGTAGTCGTGGCCCAAAAAGCCCGCGATCGTCTTGGCCTTGGCGGGGGATTCGACGATGACGAGCGGCTTGGGCATGGTGGCAAGAGAGTGAGTCGCAGGAGGGGCCGGTGTCAACCGGGGGGAGGGGGATCGCTACGATGGTGCCGCCGTGCTCAACCCCACACACCTTCTAAACGATTTTGGCGCGCTCGGCGTGCTGATCATCTTGTTCGCCGAGACAGGGATCCTCTTGGGGATCGTACTGCCCGGTGACTCGCTGTTGTTCACCGCCGGCCTCCTGGCGGCCACCACGCGCAAGGGGGACGTCCACCTGAACCTGCCGCTCGTCGTGGTCGCCGCCATCGTCGGCGCCGTGGCGGGCGCGCAGTGCGGGTACTTCCTCGGCCGCAAGTTCGGGCCCCGGCTGTTCCGCCGCCCCGACTCCCGGCTGTTCAAGCAGGACTACGTGGATCGAACGCGCACGTACCTCGACAAGTACGGGCCCGCCAAGGCCGTCATCCTGGCCCGTTTCGTGCCGGTGGTCCGCACCCTCATGAACCCTCTGGCCGGCGTGGCCGAGATCGACGGGCGAGCGTTCGCGGTCTCCAACATCGTGGGCGGGGTCATCTGGGCGGCGGGTGTGACCATCGCCGGTTTCTTCCTCGGCAAGTCGATCCCGAACGTCGACCACTACCTGCTGCCGATCATCGCCGTCGTGGTACTGCTCTCACTCATCCCCGTGGCGCTCGAGATCCGCAAGGCCCGGGTGGAAAAGCGGACCTCGTCGCTCTAGCCGCCGGGATCAGCGCCCGGCGGCGGTGAAGATGATGTCGGCGTACGTCCAGTCCTTGCCGTCGGAGGTCAGGAGCCGGGCGTGGAGGGGCACCCCCGGCGGGAAGGGGGGCAGAGCGGCGAAGCTGGTCTGGCCGGCCGGGAGGGGGCCCGTGTTCAAGATGTCCGACCCGCCCTCGGTAGTGCCGATCGTCAGCCAGTAGTTGGTCGCCCAAGGCACCCGAGACCAGTTGAAGGGGCGACTCGAGTCCACGCCGGCGGTGCCACTGACGGGCCAGGTCAGCGCGGGCTGCTGGGGGGCCGCGGAGACGGGGCCCACGAACTCCGTCGTCGGCGCCGTCTCGGCGGCGACCGGTTGGGCCGCCGTGGTCCGTGCTGTCACCGCGGCCTCCGCTTCGACTGGCGCCGCGGGCGATGCGGGCGCCAC
>DATARN010000243.1:0-23417 GCA_036264135.1 Acidimicrobiales bacterium | reverse complement strand
CGCACCGTCAAGAACATCGTCCACGACCTGCTGGTGAAGACCAATACCCGCAACCGCGCCCACGTGGTCGCCCTGGCCGCCCGCCAGGGGCTGATCTGAGTGGCAGGGGAGGAGCGACCGACCGGTGTCCGGCTTGCCGCCACCACGCCGCCCTCCCTGCCTGCTCCCGCCCTCGAAGCGGCGGTCGGAGCGGCGGGATGGCTGGCCGACCTGCTCCTCGAGCGGGAAGCGGCCCTTATCCGGTCGGGGGCGTCCCCCGTACCGCACGACTTCGCGGGGTTGGTGATCAGCGACGAGGAGATCGATGCTCTGCTGGCGGGTGAAGGGGACGGTGGGCCAACCCCGCCGCCGGCAGCATGGGACGAGGGCATCGCGGCGGCACGGGAGCACCTCCCTGGTGCACTCGCCGGGACGCCACTCGGAGTCGCGGCCGAGGCGGCGGGGCTGGATGCGCCCGCCACTGAGCTCCTGGCCGCGGCGGTCGCGGTGGAACTGGACCCTCGGCGCCAGCGTCTCGCCGCCTTCGTCCAGAACGACGTCAACCGGCCTCGCCTGACCCTTGCCCTGGTGTCGCGGCTGTTCGGCTGGGCCGGGCTTCGGGCGGTGGGACCGGACGGACCACTGGCTCGCGCTGCCGTGATCCGAGTTGTCGGCGACGCCCCATGGTCGGCATCCCAGGTCGTGCCGGCACCCGCCTTGTGCTGGGCGGTGGCCGGTTTGCCGGGAATCGGCGCCGATACCGCCCTGCGGCTCGTCGACCTCGATCTCGACGGCGCAAAGGCCCAGACCGACCGCACGGAGGATACGGACGGGGCGCCGGCGGTGCTCGTCATCAGCGGCGCCGACCGGGCGGCGCGCCTCCAGCGGGCGGCCCGCGCCGGTCGAGGCCGTATGGCGGTGGCGGCCAAGCCCGGGACGACCGAGGAATGGGAGGCCCTGATCTGCTACGCCACCGTGACCGGCCGGGCGCCGGTGCTGGAGACCGACGCGCTAGTGGCCGCCGACCGGCGATGGCTGGAGCGGGCCGGCCACCTGCCCTGGGTCATCAGCTCTCCGCGCGAGTTGCCCCTCGACGCCCTACCCGGCCTGGCCTGGCGAGAGGACGCCGCCGGCCACAACGTGCCCGCCAGCGACGACGAGTGGCAGGCGGTCGCGGGCCGGCGCCGCCCACCCGGGGCCCGGCTCAACCGCACGCAGCTGGAGTTAGTGGCGCCACTCCTCGGCCATCCCGAGGCGCCGGTGGCCAGCGCCCTCCGCCGCCTGGCACGGGGTCACCTCGACACGCTGACCCGACGCACGCCCCCGCGGCGAACGTGGTCTGACCTGGTGGTGGGCGACGAGCAGGCCGACGGCCTTCACCTGCTGTGCGCCCGATGGCGGCACCGGGAGATCGTGTACGGCGGCTGGGGGTTTTCGCCGCTGCCGTCGCTCGGGGTGGTGGCCTTATTCTCGGGCCCTTCCGGGACGGGCAAGACGCTGGCGGCCGAGGTGGTGGCGGCGGAGCTGGGTCTGGACCTGTACCGCCTGGACATCTCGACCGTCGTCTCCAAGTACATCGGGGAGACCGAGAAGAACCTGGAACAGGTCTTCACCGCCGCCTCAGCGGGCGAGGTCGTGCTGTTCTTCGACGAGGCCGACGCCCTGTTCGGCAAGCGCTCCGAGGTCTCCGACGCCCACGACCGCTACGCCAACATCGAGGTCGCCTACCTCCTGCAGCGCCTCGAGGCCCATGACGGCCTGGTGGTCCTCGCCACCAACCTCCAGCAGAACATCGACCCCGCCTTCTTGCGCCGCATTGACGTGCTGGTCCCTTTCCCCGAGCCCGACGAGGGCCAGCGCAGGGCCATCTGGGAGCGCTCGTTCGGTGACCGCGCACCCCTCGGCGACCTGGACCTGGAGTGGGTCGCCCGGCGCTTCGAGCTCACCGGCGGAGAGATCCGCAACGTCGCGCTCGAGGCGGCGTTCCGGGCCGCGTCGTTCGCCAGCCCGATCACCATGCCCCATCTCATGGCGGCCCTGCGGCGGGAGCTGCGCAAGGGCGGCCGGCTCTGCAACCGGGAAGACTTCGCCCGGTGGACACCCTCGGCACTGGAGGTCCCGGGTGCTCCGGCTGCTCGATGAGGTCCTCGAGTCCATGCTCCGCGACCGGGTGCCCCTGGCCGAGCCCGAGGTCGGCGTGGCCTTCGACGCTCCCAACGCCGAGTGGTCGGCGAGCCTGATCCGCCCCACCGTGAACCTCTTCCTCTGGGCGGTCGGGCCGAGTGATAGCGGGGGCGAAGCGGGGATGGCGGTCTATGAGGAGAACGGCCGGAAGGTCCGCCGGCCCCCTCACCCCCGGCTCCAGTGCTCATACCTGGTCACCGCCTGGACGACCGACGTCGCCGACGAGCACCAACTCCTCGGGTCGATGCTGGCGGTCGTTCTGAAGGAGCCGAAGGTGGCCACCACCTTCCTGCCGCCAGGGCGGTCGGATATCGAGCCGCCCGTGACAGTCGCCCTGGCCCGGGAGGCCCGCGGCGCCGACTTCTGGTCCGCCGTCGGCGGGCGGCTCAAGGTCGGCCTCGACCTGACCGTGACGGCGGCCATGGACGCGTCGGCGGTGCAGGCAGTCGGGCCGCCTACCACGGCCTACGAGGCCCGTATCCTCGCCGGCGCGGGCGCCAGCGCTCGCCGGGTGGTTGGAGGCACGGCTCCCGGTGCAGCCCCGGGGACGCTGGTACGCACGGCCCGGGGGGTGGGCACGGTGGACCCGAGCGGCCGGTTCGTCGTTCCCGGTAGGCCGGGCGACGTGGTGGTGGTGGAGAGCGATCCGCCGCGGCAGTCGGTCGTCGACGACGACGGCACCGTGAGCGTGAACTAGGGCTGGGAAAAGGAGCGTCATGCGGATCCACGTCTTCCCCGAGCAGCTCGATCTCACGCCGGGCGAGCCCGCTTCCATCCAGGTCGACATCTTCAACGACCGTGATGTCATCGAGGGATTCGTGGTCTCGCTGGTGGGCATCGCGGCCGAGATCCTGTCCGTTCAACCGGAGGAGCTTTCGCTCTTCCCGGAGTCGGGCGGCAGCGTGACCATCGTGTTCTCGCCGTCGTTGCAGCTGGCGGCGGGCAAACGGGCCGCCGGCGTCCGCGTCGCGTCCACCACCGACGCCGCCCTGAGCGAGGTGGTCGAGGTCCCGATCACCGTCGCCCAGCGGATGGCGGTCGCGCTCGACGTCCAGCCCCAGACGGTGACCGGGGGCGGCCGAGCCCACTTCGGGTTGGTGGTCGAGAACCAGGGCAACGCCAAGATCTCGGTGACCCTGGCCGGCAAGGACCCCGAGAGTGCGCTCGAGTTCCGCATGACCCCCGCCCGGGTGGACGTCCCGCCGGGCGGCCGCAAGGTGTGCCGGGCGGTGGCATCGGGCAAGCGGCCCTTCGTGGGCACGCCGGTGGCCCGGGTGATCACGTTCAGCGGCCAGGGCGACGGCGGTCGTCAGGAGACGATGGCCACCTTCATCCAGCGCCCCTTCGCGTCTAGGGGCGCGTTGACCTTCCTCGCCCTCTTGGCCGCCCTCGCGGTCTGGGTGCTCGCCCTCTTTGCCGGCTTCGACAAGCTGCTCGCCCACCAGACGGCGGTCACCACCAATGCCAGCAAGTCGACCGCTTCCACGGCGGCGGGCGGGGGCGCAGGGGCAGGCGCCGCGGGCTCGGGCGCCGGGGGCGCCGCGGGGTCGGCTTCTGGGGCGGGCGGCAACGGCGGGGCCGGAGCCGGAGGCGGCACGCTCCAGCTGAGCGGCACGGTCGAGGGCGCGGGCGTCCAGGTTCAGGCCTGGGTCTCCTCCGCGCCCGCCGTCGGCGCAGCGGCCACCGCGGGCGTGGCCCAAGCGGTCGTCGCCGTGTACCCCCAGAAGAACCCAGCGCAGTCGGCCGGTAGTGCCGTCGCCGACGCGTCGGGTGCCTTCACGATCACCGGGCTGATGCCGGGAACCTACCTACTCAAGGCCAGCGCCAACGGGTACGAGACGCTCTGGTACCCCGCCGCGCCGAGCCCCGCCCAGGCGTCGGCGATCACGCTGGCCGCGGGGGCCACCCCGGCGCCGGTGGCGATCACCCTCAACGGCCTGCCCGGTTCGGTGGCAGGAACCGTCCAGTCGGTGACCGGGCCGGTTATGGGTGCCACGGTGGCGGTGGCGGGGTCGAACCAGGCCGGTGTGACGACCGGAGCCGACGGCACGTTCAAGCTCGACAACCTGCCCACGCCGGCGACCGATCAGCTGACGATCACCAAGGCCGGCTACCCGACGGCCACGATCTCGATCACCCTCAACGCGGGGGAGAACCTCACCGGCCAGCAGTACCTGCTCTCAACCCAGGGGGGAACCGTCTCAGGAACGGTCACCGACAACCAGGGCGTGCCACTCGGCGGCGCCAAGGTCACGGTCGTGAGCGCGAGCGGCGCCCAGTTGGGGTCCTCGACCACCATGGCCACCGGCAGCGTGGGCTACTTCGTTGTCGCCAACCTGCCCACGCCGGCCACCGACAACGTCGTCATCTCCGCCACCGGCTACATCTCGGTCACCTCGCAGATCTCGCTCACCGCGGGCATGCCGGCGCTCAACCTGTCACCTCAGCTCACCCCGTCGCCGCTGACGCTGTCCGGCACCGTCAGCCGGGCGGCGACGCCGGGTGACCCGTGTCCTCCCTGCACGCTGCCGGGCGTCGCGGTGCAGGTCGTCGGGAAGACCGGTGCCGTCACCGTTACCACCGCCGACAACGGGACGTACTCCGTCCCCAACCTCCTACCCGGCCAGTACACGGTCGCCTTTGGCGTTGCGGGCTACGCGACGGCGTCGTTGCCCGTCACCCTCGTACCCGGGCAGAACAGGACTGAGAGCCCGGCACTCACCGCCCCGGCCGTCCCCATCGTCGGGGCCGACTCCTGCTACCAGCTGGCCGGCAGCACCACCGTTACGTTGACCACCGCGGCCGGAACCGCCGTCGCCGGGGTGGCGAAGCTCACTCTGCCCCCCGGGTTCCAGGGCGGGTACACGGTGACAAACGTGCCCTCACCGGGAACCTACGTCCTGCACTTCACGTTCCCAACTAACGCCAAGACGATGGAGACGGTGACGGTAGCGCCCGGAGCGCCGGCGGTCGCCGGCGCCATGCCGTGCCCCGGGTTCACCCCGGCGACAGGTTAGGGCTCCCGATCCTTAACCACGACCCATGGGAGCCCCGTCCAAGCCGATGGTATCCAGGCGTTGCCAGCCGGTACCCGTGCGCTTGAACAGCTTGTAGGCCGCGCCGGCGTGCTCGTCCCGATCCCGCGAGATGCAGTATTTCTCGGCCTGGTCGTAGTAGACGTAGTCCTTGGCGCCCTTGACCTCGGACGAGGGGCCGGAACGCCCATTGAAGGGACCGATCCGCTTCTTGGTATAGGGGTCGGTTGTCATTACCGTCTCGGGGCCGGCAGCCTCCTCCTGCTCACCCTCGCCCGCCTCGCCCGCCTCCTGACGAGCGGCCGCCGGAGCGACGGCGTTGACCGACGCCCTGAGCGCCTCCAGCGAGTTGGCGGCGGCCAGCAGGGTGTCCCACCTCTTGAAGCCCTTCGGAAACCTCCCGAGGAACTGTTGCTTCAGCGGTTGGATTCCGGCCCTGTTCTCCGCGGTCTCCTTGAGGCGTTGGATCCTGCCGGCGACGGCGCTGTTCCCCACGGCACGCTGCCAGGCGATAACGGTATCGGGGTCAAGAACCGCGGGACGCGGACGAGACTTCTCCCTCGTCGGCGTGTCCTTTTGGTTGGGCACGGCAAACCTCTTCATGTCCTGCCTCCAAGTGACGCGTGAGTCCCGCCTACGTGACCCGTGAAGCTTGTCGGTGGGCTTCGCGCTCATAGCGATCGGACGGGTCGCTGACCGCCAGGCCGCCGCCGATGGGCGTGCCGGACACCGGTCCTGCCGCCTGCTGGGCGACGTGGGTTCCCTCGTGGGCCAGCAGCTGGAGCCCGCTCCGCGAGCCGGGCTGGTAGGCGCCGGACCGGAAGAAGATGTCCCGGCCGGTAGTAAAGGCGACGGCGTCGACCGAGCGGGCCAGCGTGTCGGCACGCGAGTCGGTGTGGACACGGATCGCGTCGGCCGCCGGGCCAATGTGCGGCTCGAGCCGGCTGGCGACCGCCGGGGGGAGGGAACTGCCGCCCGAGCGGGCGGCCTGCAACTCGGAGGCGAGGGCAGTCGGGTCGGGCTCGGCTGGGCGCGGAGGTACGAGCAGGCGAGCCAGCACGGCATTGCCCGCGCTGCGCAGCGGTAGGTGGCTGATCGCGTCCTCACGACGGCGCTCGGGGGCCGAAGTCTTGATTGGCGCGAGCCGTCGGTGACCCACGCCGAGACCCTAGGCGCCGGCGGTTCCCCGATCATGAGTCGACGACCGGTTGGTACCGATGGCTGCCCTTTGGTGCAGGCCGGGCGGCACAGGGGACCGGAGCGGGCGAGACGGCTGCCCGAAGAGCGGTCCCGGAGCCTCTGGAGCACCGGGGTGTCGCCTCCTACGTTTCGCAGCGACCGACCGAGGGAGGGGCGAGCAGGGTGCGGCGGGTGACGCTGGCGACCGGGAACGGAATGATCACTTCGGGGCTACGGGATTTGTTCACTTCCCATGGCTGCCACGTTTCGTCGGTCGGCACGGACATTGCGAGCACCCGGTACTGCGGTGACGCCGACGTCGTCGTTGTCGACACCCGCATCCTGGGCTCGGAAATTGAACTCGGGCTCCGCGAGGCGTTCCCGGGGGTGTGCCTGATCCTGCTCGACGACGCCCACATGACCGTTTACCCCGCCGCCGCCGAGAGTCGGCCCTACCGCTCGCCGGTGACCGAGGAACGGCTGCTCACGGCGGCAACCGCCCACTGAAAGACAAGAAGGAGACCGCGTGCCCACCTATTTAACTCCCGGTGTCTACGTCGAGGAGATTGACCGAGGCTCCAAGCCTCTCAGCCCGGTGGGCACGGCGGTGGCTGCGTTCGTCGGCTTCACCGCAAAGGCGCCCACCGACGATCCCACCGATCCCGACGGAATCAAACCGCGCTACGTCACCAACTGGGGCCAGTACGTGGCGCAGTACGGGGGGTTCGAGACCGGCGCCATGCTTCCCCACGCGGTCTACGGCTACTTCAACAACGGCGGCGGCGCCTGTTACATCGTCCGCATCCCGAACCGGGCCGTGTCCGGTCCCGGCCCGGCCAGGGCGCTGCCGAGCGCCGACGACCAGTCAAAGACCGCGCTCCAGATTGCGTCCAAGGTCGACGACCCCGACCTGCAGGTCGACGTCGTGCCCGATCCCACCGGCGGCGAATCCTTCACGCTCAACGTGCGCAGCGGCGATCAGCTTGTCGAGACCTTTCCCAACCTGACGCTGGGAAAGGGGGAGCGGGCGGCGGACAAGGTCGTCACCGCCGAGTCGCGGCTGATAACGGTCACCCTCGCCTCGAGCGCCAAGGCCACCCTGCCCGCCACCGGCACCTACACCGTCGATCCCGCGGCGACGACGCCGAAGCCGGTGACGGGACCGGACTTCACCGGCGACGAGGCCGACCGGCACGGCATCGGCGGATTGGTCATCGCCGAGGACGTCACCATGCTGGCGGTGCCGGACCTGATCACGGCTGCCCGCGGCGCCGACGGGTCGGTGGACCTCGACCTCTGGAAGGCAGTGCAGGTGGCGATGCTCAACCACTGCGAGTCCCAGGCCAACCGGATGGCCCTCCTCGACGCCCCGCCCAACATGAAGCCTCTCGAAATGAAGCAGTGGCGCAGCGACGTCGCCATGTACGACTCGAAGTTCGGGACCCTCTACTACCCGTGGATCCAGGTCGCCAACCCGGGGGCGACCAACGGGGACCGGATCATCAGCGTCCCGCCGTGCGGGCACGTCGCCGGGGTCTGGGGTCGCAACGACGAGACCCGGGGCGTGTGGAAGGCACCGGCCAACGAGGTCGTCCGGGGCGCCCTCGACGTGTCGATGCGCCTCACGAAGGAGGAACAGGCGATCCTGAACCCGATCGGGGTCAACTGCATCCGGACCTTCGGTACCCGGGGCATCCGGGTGTGGGGTGCCCGCACCCTCTCGTCGGATCAGAGTTGGCAGTACGTCAACGTCCGCCGGCTGTTCAACATGATCGAGACCACCATCATGGAGGGCACCCAGTGGGTGGTCTTCGAGCCGAACGACAAGAGCCTGTGGGAACGGGTCAAGCGCACCATCTCGGTCTTCCTGCTCGGCCTGTGGCGGGAGGGCGCCCTCTTCGGGGCGACACCGGAGCAGGCCTACTACGTCAAGTGTGACGAGGAGACCAACACCCAGGATTCGATCGACCTCGGACGGCTCATCGTCGAAGTCGGGATCGCGCCCGTGAAGCCCGCCGAGTTTGTCATCTTCCGCATCAGCCAGTGGCAGGGCGGCAGTGGCAGCGCCGAGTAGATCCCTTTTCCCGACCTTTCCGTACCGACCGTTGAAGGAGCAGCGTCATGCCTGAAACCGCCACCAGCGAAAACCTCCTGCTGACCGCCAGGTTCTCGCTAGAAGTTGACAGCGTCCACATGGGCTTCTTCCGAGAATGCTCCGGGCTCGGCACCGAGTCCGAGGTCGTCGAGCACCTGGTCGTCAACGACAAGGGCCACCAGATCATCCAGAAGGTCCCCGGTCGGGCCAAGTGGACCGATATCACCTTGAAGAAGAGCATGGACGGCGCCAAGGACCTGTGGAACTGGCGGAAGGAGGTTCTCGACGGAAAGTACGACTCGTTCCGGCGCAACGGCTCGATCGTCATCTACAACTCGGAGAACACAGAGGTGGCCCGGTGGAACTTCATCCACGGCTGGCCGTCGTCGTGGAAGGGATCCGATCTCAGTTCGTCGTCGGACGAGGTCGCCACCGAGGAGCTCACCATCGCCCACGAAGGCCTTGAGCGGGCATGACGCTGCAGACGGAGTTCGACTTCACCCTGCCCCGGGGCTACGTCGACAAGGACGGCAACCTCCACCGCCAGGGGATCATGCGCCTGGCCACCGCCCGCGACGAGATCGAACCCATGCGCGACCCCCGGGTGCTGGACAACGAGGCGTACCTCACCGTGATACTGCTGTCGCGCGTTCTCACCCAGCTGGGTGACGTCTCGCAGGTGACGCCGAAAACGATCGAGGGCCTGTTCGCGCTCGATCTGGCGTACCTGCAGGATCTGTACGAGGCGGTGAACTTCGGCGGATCCGAGGCGATCGCCGAGGTCGAGGCGGCGTACAAGACGGCCGGCGCCGAGGACAAACCGGTCCCCCGGGCTGCGCCGGCCGATCTCCCCGGGCAGGTCCGGCACCGCCGCGTTTCTTGATGCTCCGGTACCCGGAGGCCGAGCTCTGGGACGAGATCACGTTTCTCGCCTACCACCTCCACTGGAGCCTCGGCGAACTGCTCGACCTCGAGCATCAGGACCGCCGGCGGCTGGTGCAGACGGTCGCGTCGTTGAACCAGCGAGCGTGGGACCAGGTCCGTGAGCAACTCTGACCCCTTCGTCTCGGCCATCTTTGCCGGCAAGTTCCTGTTCGAAGTCGACGGCGTCAGCATCGGCGCCTTTACAGAAGTGGAGGGACTTCAGGTCGACGTGACCGTCGAGGAGGTCGAGGAGGGCGGCCAGAACCAGTTCGTCCACCGGCTCCCGGGCCGGCTCACCTGGCCCAACATCGTCTTCCGGCGCGGCGTCACCAACAGCGACAACCTGTTCGACTGGCTGCAGACGACGGCGGGGGACGGGTTCACCAAGGAGGGCAACAAGCTGACCCGGCGGTCGGCGGCGGTGACCCTCATCAGCGACGACAGGAAGCGGCTGCGGGCCTGGGAGCTGGCCGCCGCCTTCCCGGTCAGATGGAAGGGACCGTCGTTTGCCGCGTCCTCGAACGACGTGGCGGCGGAGGAGCTCGAGATCGCGCACCATGGTTTCCGGTCGAAGAAGCCCTAGTAGGCCCGGCAGCCGATCGCGGAGGTGGACGCGGCCTGTTCCGGTCGCCGCTCGACGTCTCCGCGTCCGACGCTCGGGCCGCCAGCTGGTTTTAGGCCGCCGGTCGGAGCCGGTGATCCGGCCGCCCGGTCACCTGGCTCTCTTCGCGATCATGCGCCGGGGCCGGCGCCGGCGTCTGGCGATGTCTGCGCCCCCACGCCTCCGGTCGGCAGGCGCAGTCCTTCCCACCGCATCCGGTGTGCGACCCTCAGGGCTGCCGCATCGCATCCGACCGGGGGACACCGCCGGCAGTACCGGCCAGCCGGTCGGAGCGCCGCGCCTCATTGTCGCCTCCCGTCCTTTCGCGAGAGGCGCGGCGCAGGCCCCGCCGGCGACAGGTCTTCCTGCGGCCCAAGGCCCACGTGGGACACCTTCACCGTCAGGTACTTCGAGGACCGATGCTGGGTCGCGTCGTGTCGGCGGCGCCGGGGACCGGCACGCCAAGCGGTCCACGTCAACGGGCGGCAACCCGGCGGCGGCCCTCCATCGGACCATCCGGCCGGCGTGGAAGGGTCGGCTGGCCGCGCCGGCCGCTGTGTCACCGACGACGGGTCGACCGGCCGGAGGATCGTCGGCGACCGTCGCGTTCCCACCGGCAGCAGCTACCGGCGCTGCGCCGGGCCCGACCGGCGCCGGCGTTCGGGCCGAAGGCCGGGCCCATGGCCGACATGTTCGCATCGTCGCCGGCGCGCCTAGCGCTCGCCCGCCGGCCATCGGCGCCGCCGGACGTACTCCGTTGACGGCGGCTCGGTACGGCGCGACGGCACAGCGCCTGATCACGACGGTGGGAACGCCGCCGGTGGCGGACCTCACCGGATCTGTTACTTCCCGGCACCGCAAAAGGGACACGCGCCTCTCCTGGGGGCCGGCAGCGGGGGAGGAAGAACTGGGTTCCCGTCCCTTGGTCGCCGTTTGGTCCCGGCTCCGGCACGGGGCTCGACAGGCTTGGGGTTCGGTCGACCGTCGCCAAGACGCCCAACTCACGGGAGTGACGCCGCGGTTGCTGGTGGCCGGGCTTCCGGTGATCCCATTGGGCCCTGCGCCGTGGGTCGCCGTCCGGCCGTTGGAGCCCCTCGTCTCCCGGATGCATGTGGGGACGGTCAGGTCGAAGGGATCCACGCCCGGCGATGCGCGCCCGCCGGCGCACGCAACCGATCGCCCCGGAAGTGATTCCCCCAGGCGACACCGGCTCTCCACGTCGCAGCCAGACCGGAGTGCTCGAGACCTGCTCGGTGGAGACCTCCGACGGGGCCATGTCGGTCCCTCGACGGATCGCGGCGGGCGGCCCCTCCCGAATGCAACGCTCGGGGATCAAAAGATGGAGACGCCCGTTGTCGCCCGCGTCAGGGATTCGGCGGTCGGCAGGGGCGGGACGGCATCCACCGGCCGTCGTCACCCGACGGAGGGCCGGGCAGCAGGCCGCACCGTCGATCGCCCTCTACGAGGCCGACCCCATTGGGCTGCACGGGCGGCGAGCCACGCTGTTTCGACCCGGTTGGGATCGGGTTCGAGGAGGGTGTCTTGGAGTGGAATTGGCGGCGGAACGGATGTGTCGCTGCCCGACGCCTCCCGAGCCATTGCGCTGCGGCCCGTCGTCGGCGCCCTTGGCCAGCGCCGGCTCCAGCGGTCCCTCGTCGTCGCCGCTGACCTATCCGGGCTCCAGCGTTCCATCCTCGTCGCCGCGACCAGTGCATCGGTTGGGCAGAACGGACCGGCATCGATCGCGTTGAGCAGGCCGGCGTCGCCAAAGGGCGGAGTCCCGGTCCTTATTCGTGCCGAGCACGACCGGGGAGGCATAACCCCGGCCAGAACATGGTTCCACAGCACCAACTTCCGCCCCGACCCCCCGCCGGCTCGTCCGACCACAGGGCAGAACATGGTGCCAGAGCACCAACTTCTGCCAGGACCCCCGTACCCGCGGTATTCGCCACCGGCCCCTGGTGCGCGATCGACCCGGATCCAGCGCCACCAGCCGGAAGCCGTCACGACCGCGACGAAGGCCCGAGGCGGCGCCGATGAGGTGAGTATGGCCACGGCAGCCGCAGCCCATCGTCACGACCGGACCGAATGGGGGACGCCGGGTGCACGGTCCGGGCGCCCCTTCGAACGCCTGGTGCGCGAAGGGGGGACCCCGGTCGGCCCGAGACCGTCGCCTCCGGGTGTCGGAGCTCCCAACGTGCGAACGAAGCGTGTCAGAACGCCCGGCGAGCGGACTCCTGGCGTGCGAGCTCCGAGCGGGCGAGCTCCGGGCGGATTGCCGTTGGCGCCGCCCGCGCTGGCGACGCCGAAGCCTTCCGACCGGGCGGCGGCGTTCACCGAAGCCCTGAAAAGCGGTCAGGTGGAGCGCCCGCGTTCGCTGCCGTCCCCGTGGGTCCCGCTGGCCCGAGCCGTCCTGGGTTCGGCGAGAGCGGGGACGGCCCGGATGGTGGCCGGCCCGTTGGCCCATGCCGTGTTGCGTAGCACGGGGGTGCCCGCAGCCACGGTCGGTACGACGATCTACCTCGCCTCGATGCCGGAGCTGGGCAATCGGGGCCACCGTGACGTGGTGGCCCACGAACTGGCCCATGTGGCGGCGCGGTCGACGCAACCCCGCTTTCACGGCGGCCCGGCGAACCCCGAAGAACGCCGTGCTCGCCGGGTCGGCCAGGCCGCGGCCGGGATCGATACCCCCGGACTGGCCGCACTCGGCGTCGATCGGCTCCCCGTCGGCGGCGGGTTCGCCGCGCTCCAGCCCGACCTGGGCGGGGAGGCGAGGCAGGCAGGAACGACGGCGACAGACCTGCTGGCCGCCATGAGGGTAGGGGGATCGCCGGCGCCGGCGCCCACGGCTGCACCGTCGCCTACCGTCCCGCTCCAACGGGCCACGTCGCCCACCTCGGATACGGCCGCCCCCCGAGCCGCGGTGACGACGCCGGCGGCGACGGCCCCGGTCCAGCGCTTCACGTCCACACCGTCGGCAGCGTCAACACTGCCGGCGCCCGCGCCCCCGGCGCTCACCCAGACGCAGCAACCCAGCAGCCCCACCGCCTTGCGGGACCAGTTCGAGGCGATCCTGGAGGCACTGGAGGAACGGGTTCTGGCCGACCTGGAGCGGCGGGGCGGCCGCTTCGCCGGGGAGTTCTGACGTGCCGACCACCCAGAAGGCGTACCTGGACACCGAAACGGGGGAGCGGCTGCCCTGCTTGTTCAACCCGGCGTCGCTGACGGTTGCGCTGAGCAACGTCTGGCGGGGCGATGAGACCCCCGGCAAGTCCGCCCCTGACCTGTACTTCGCGGGATCGGCGTCGGCGACCTTCGACACTGAGTTGGTCTTCGACACCACCGACACGGGCAAGCCGGTAACGGAGTACACGACCAAGCTGGTCCACGTCATGCGGATCGACCCCAACCTGCCCGGGCACGATCCGAGTCGAAACCGGGGCCGCCCGCCTTGGATCCGCTTCCACTGGGGCGACCTTCACTCCTTCAAATCGGTCGTCGAGCGCCTGTCGATCAACTTCACCTACTTCGGGTCCGACGGCACGCCGCTGCGGGCGCGAGTTTCGATAAGCCTCCGCCAGTACGAGGACGACCCGACCTGGGCACCCCAGAACCCCACCTCGGGCACGCCGCATCCCCACCGGGTGCACGTCTTGCAGGCGGGCGACACCCTGGACCGGATCGCGGCCCGCTACTACGGCGACGCCGCCATCTGGCGGGTGATCGCCGAAGCCAACGGGATCGAGGATCCGTTCCGGTTACCGAAGGGAGCCGCTCTCAAGATCCCCCAGCAACCGCCGACCCGCGCCTCGGCACCACCGCGTCTCCGCTTCGACCCACCGCCGCCTCCGCGCTCAGAGCGCGCGATGCAACCGGCGCCCGAGGTGGTGTCGACGTGACCGCCAGCCGGCCAGTCGGCGAGGCGACGATGACCGTGAACGGGGCGGACCTCCCAGCCACCTGGTACAAGGATCTGGTCGACGCCCGGGTAGAGCAGAGTATCCAGCTGCCCGACCGATTCACGCTGCGCTTCCGCGATCCCTACTTCGAGCACTTCGACGACGCCGAGGGCTTCCCCATCGGAGCGCGAGTGAAGATCACCTATCGCTACGGCGACCAGGAGGCGGTGGTCACCGAGTCGGAGGTGACGGGCACCTCGGTGGAGCCGGGTGCCGAGGGCCGTCACGAGCTCGTTGTCGCCGGCCTCGGCCTCGGCCATCGCCTGGCCCGGGGGAGCGAGGTCGTCACCTATGTCAATCAGAGCGACTCGCAGGTCGCCGGCCAGGTGGCGCAGCGCTTCGGCTTCCGCGCCGACGTCGACCAGTCGTCGGTCCAGCACCCCTACCTACTCCAGTGCGGCACCGCCTATCAGTTTCTAAGCGAACGGGCCGTTCGGTGCGGCTTCCGGTGGTGGGTCAGCGAGGGGCAGCTCCACTTCAAGCGCCAGCCGACGAGCGGTGACGCCGTCACGCTGACGTGGGGCGAGAACCTGCAGCGGTTCCGGGCTCGTTGTTCGGCCATCGAAGTGGCCGACGATGTGAAGGTGCGCGGCTGGGATGCCAACCAGCAGCAGGTGGTCAACGGTAGCGCCAAGCTCCCTGCCGACCTGCCCGCGCTCGGCTCGGACGCCCAGGCGGCGAAGCAGCTGGCCGGCGCGGCGGCCAAGTCGCCCGGTTTCCACGGTCACCGTTTCTCAGGGGCCATTCCCGTCGACGATCCGGCCGAGGCCGGCAAGCTGGCCGAGGCGCTGGCGCGGCGGGCGGCGGCACAGCAGTTCCAGGCCCGGGGCCAGGCCATTGGCAACCCTCACTTGAGGCCGGGCGCCACTGTCAAGATCGATGGGGTCGGCACCCGGCTCAACGGCTCGTACCTACTGGCCTCGGTCGAGCACGTGGTCGGGGCGAGCCAGCCCTACGTCACCCGCTTCACCAGCGGCGGACATGACGCCGGCGCGTTGGCGGACCTGCTGGGAGACGGTCGGCGTTCAGTTGCCAGCTGGAACGGCGAAGGGCTGGTGGTGGGCATTGTGACGTCGACACGGGATACCGAGGGGCTGGGCAGAGTCAAGGTCCGTTTTCCCACCCTCTCCGACAACGACGAGAGCGCGTGGGCTCGGGTGGCCGCCACGGGCGCCGGAAAGAGCCGGGGCTTCCAGATCCCCCTCGAGGTGAACGACGAGGTGCTCGTCGGTTTCGAACACGGGGACCTCAACCGGCCCATCGTCCTCGGGGGCCTGTGGAGCGGCCGGAACGCCATCCCCCGGGCGGGCGACGCCGCCAGCGACCAGCAGGGGAACATCACCTCCGTCTGGCAGTCGAAGTCGGGCCACATCGTCGAGGTGCGCGAGGGCCCACAGCCGGCCAACAACCACGTGCTGATCTCGCTGGCCGACGGCAAGACCAAGCTCCTGCTGGCCGGCGACCAGGTCACCCTGACGACGCCGAACACCTTGTCCATCACCGCCGACCGGGGAGTGAGCATCACCACCAAGGGCGACATAACCCTCGACGCCACCAACATCTCACTCAAGGCCAAGGCCAAGGTGAGCATCGAAGCCGTCCAGATCGAGGAGGCGGCCAAGGCCGTCCTGAAGCTTTCCGGCGCCCAGGCCCAGGTCAACGCCCAGGCCACGCTTTCCCTGGAGGGAGGTGCCATGACCGAGGTCAAGGGGGCCCTGCTCAAGCTCAACTGATGGCCGAGCCGGCCGACTTCGTGGGGCGGGGCATCGCCTTCCCGCTGCGGGCGGGTGCGGGCGGAGGCTTGGCGTTGGACCGCGGCGCCGACGGCATAGAAGGCGCGCTGCGCACGATTCTGTCTACCGCCCCCGGCGAGCGGGTCATGCGTCCCGACTTCGGATGCGCCATCTGGGAGCTGATCTTCGACCCCTTGAACCACAACACCGTGGGCCTGCTGGCCCAACGGGTCCGGGAGGCCGTGAGCCGCTGGGAGCCCCGCGTGGACCTCGAACGGGTCGACGTCACGGTCGGGTCTTCGGGCGCCGACGCGACCATCGACCTTGTCTACCGGGTCAAGGCGACCAACGACCGGCGCAACCTCGTGTACCCCTTCTACGTCATCCCGAAGGACGGCGAATGACGCTGCCTACCCCCAATCTCGACGACCGGCGGTTCCAGGACATTGTCGACGACGCCAAGCGTTTGATTCCGTCTCTCTGCCCCCAGTGGACCGACCACAACCTGTCCGACCCCGGCGTGGCCCTGATCGAACTGTTCGCCTGGATGACCGACCTGACGCTGTACCGGATCAACCAGGTTCCCGACCGGCTGTTCGTAAAGTTCCTCGAACTGATGGGGATCGAGAGGTACGGTCCCTCGTCGGCGCGCGCCGAACTGACCTTCTGGTTGGCCTCGACCGACGCCGACGGCGTGCTGGTGCCGGCCCAGACCGAAGTGGCGGCGGCCACCCAGGACAGCGACGAGCCCGTCGTCTTTCTGACCAAGGACAACCTGGAGATCGTGCAGCCCCGTTTGAGCGCGTGCCTGACCGCCACCGCGGCGGGCGCGTATGCCAACCGGTTCCCCGACCTGCGCTACGGCGGGGAGGACATCGTGTGCTTCTCGTCGGCGCCGCCCACCCCCGGCGACGCCATCTACTTCGGTTTCGACGCCAGCCTGGCCGGCAACGTCGTCCGCCTCGACCTCGACATCAACGAGATCTTCGGCCGGGGCGTGAAGCCGGCCGCGCCGCCGATGCGATGGGAGGCCTGGTCGGGGCAGACCTGGGCCCCGATGAGCCCGATCTCCGACGACACGGGCGGCCTGAACCGGGGCGGGGCGGTGGTGCTGGTGGTCCCCCGCCGTCACGCCCACATCGTCCTGGGTGACGCCACCTCGGGGCGGCACACGGGCTGGTGGCTCCGGGCCGTGCTGCGGGAGACCGCCGAGGGCCAGCCGACGTACGTCGACTCGCCCCGCATCCGGGCCGTCCGACCGGCCAGCCTGGGCGGCGTCGTCGAGGCCGAGCACGCCCGTTCCTACGGCCCGGAGCAGGTCGGCGTTTCCGACGGCACCCCCGGCCAGTGCTTCCCTCTCGCCCATGCGCCGGTGCTGCCCCGCCGACCGGCGGAGTCGATCCGCGTCGTGGCCGAGGGCGAAGCGGCGGAGTGGACCGAGGTGGAGGACTTCAGCGGCTCGGAGACGGCCGACCGCCACTATGTCTGCGACTGGGCGGCGGGGCTGATCCGCTTCGGGCCCCTGCTGCGCTACCCCGAGGGGCTTCGCCAGAAGGGGGCCATCCCCACGGCGGGCGCCGACGTCGTCATGGCGGGCTACCGCAGTGGGGGTGGGAAAAGGGGGAACGTCGGGCCAGGCGCGCTCTCTTTGCTGCGGACGACCATCCCGTACATCGCACGGGTGTCGAACGCCGAGCCGGCAACCGGCGGCCGGGACGCGGAGACCATCGACAACGTGAAGCAGCGCGGTCCCCTGTCCCTCCGCGCCGGGCGGCGGGCGGTGACCGCCCGGGACTATGCCCATCTGGCGCAGGAGGCCTCGGCGTCGGTGGCCCGGGCCCGATGCCTCCCTCCGGCGAGCCCGGGCCAACCGATCCGCCTCCTCATCGTGCCCCGTGTGAACAAGGAGTCGGCGGACATCGTCCTTGACGACCTCGGGGTGACGGATCAGCTCGAGGCCGAAGTGCACGGCCACCTCGACGAGCGGTGCCTGCTCGGCACCTCGTTCCGGGTGACCACGCCCTATTACCAGGGCGTCAGCATCACCGCCCTGGTGCGGGGCCGACCCGGCCTGCCGCCCCGGCTGGTCGAGGAAGGGGTTCTGAAGCGGCTCTACGAGTACCTCTGCCCCCTCGGAGGCGGTGCCAACGGCGAGGGATGGCCGTTCGACACCGACTTGAACACCGGGTCCCTTGTCCAGCTGATCGGGGGCATCGATGGGGTGGACTCGGTGCGGGAGGTGGTGCTCTTCGAGGCCGACATCCGCAATCTGCGCCGAGTCGGCCGCGGCCTGGATGTGATCCACCTGGAGCCGGAGTCCCTGTTCATGTCGTACAAGCACCAGGTCGCAGTCCAATGAGCACCTGGCTGACGGACCAGCTGCCTTCGTACCTCCTGGAGGACCCGTTCTTCCGGGGCCTCGTCGAGGTGTTCGCGGCGCTGGCGGCGGAAACGAGGGCCCATGGTGACGCGCTGCCGTACCTCGCCGACCTGGACGTGACACCCGCGCCGATGCTGCGGTTCCTCGGGCAGTGGGTCGGCTTCGACGCCATTGACCCCGAGCTGTCGCGAGTGCGCCACCAAGAGATCGTCAGCCAGCTGGGTGACGTGGTGGCTTGGCGGGGCACCCGCCTCGGACTGACGACGCTCCTGACCATGCTGACCGAGGACGAGGCGGACGTGGTCGACTCGACCGACGCCGGCGCCCAGCAGGGCGGCCCGAAGGTGGTCACCGTACGGGTGCGCAACACCGCCTGGATGACCCCGGAGCGCTTCCTTGAGCTGGTCGAGAACGAGATCCCCGCCGACTGCCACCTCCGCCTCTTCGTGCGCGACCATGAGCTGACGAGTGGCGTCCCGGCCCGGGGCGGCCATGCGGGTTGACTGCCCCCGCTGCGGGCGAGTCAACGAGGTCGAGCGCCTTGAGCGCGGGGCCGACGAGTTCTGCTTCAACTGCGACTACCCGCTCTTCTGGGCGACTCTCGACCGGGCCGGGTCCAAACAAGCCTTCGCGGGCGCCGGCATGCCCGATGCGTCGCTGCGGCGCCTGCCCGGCGTGGGCGGCGACGCCGACGAGGAAGGCGAAGCGTGCCGCCGCTGCGGCGAGCTCAACCGTCTCGAGGCCAAGTTCTGCGATCGCTGCGGGCTGGAGTTCGACCCCGCCCCCGCGCCTCCTCCCTCGCCGCCTAAGCCAGAGCCCGAAGTCCAGGTGCTGGTGGTACCGGCCCCGGCGCCGGAGGAGGACTACTTCATCCCCATTGCGGCAGCCGTCGCCGCCGGCGTCGCGCTCGTCCTCCTCCTCGGCCTCCTGGTCGGGTTGGGCGCGCTGGCCGTGGAGGCGGCGGCGGTCATCGCGGTCATCGGGGGCTACGGCGTCTACCGCCTTTATCGCCGGCGTGAGCGTGGGCGCCGTTCGGCAGAGTCAATGCCGCAAGGGTCGGCCGAGGGGGCGCAGGACGGCGAAGTGTGATGGCGCCGCCCAACGCGCCGTGGCCGGTCTCGGGGCCTTCCGGCCGGTGCCGGTGGTCCGGCGTTATGCGTTCGTAGAGCGGCTGGCTGGAGTAGCGAAACCTTCGGCGACGCCGGGCATGGGGCGCGACACCGGGACCACGATGCCGATCACCCGGGGCTACAGTGGCGGTTGGTGGCCCTCAAGGTGAGCGTTCAGCGGGCCCGATGTATCGGGACCGGTGCCTGTGTCCGAGCCGCAGGGCGCACCTTCGCCTTGGACGACGCCCAGATAGCCATGGTGCTCGAGCCCCCCAGGAATCCCGAGCACGAGGTCATCGAGGCCGCCGAGGCGTGTCCAACTGGTGCCATCTCGGTGTTTCGGGACGGAGCGCGGATCGCCTAGCGACCGGAAGCAAGCAGCTGCCGCTCAACTCCTCGCGCAGATCCACCGCAGGGCTACTTCACTAGCTGCTTCATTTGCGGCGAGCGCCGCCGGTTGATCCGCCGTCTGCGGGCCGACACTCGTCACGCGCGGTTGCGCTCGGAAGCCCGAATCCGTTCACAAGGGCCGACGCGGCGTCATACCAGACGTTTTTTTCTCGACCGGCCGGCAAAAGTCCCCGAAGCTCCAAGGTGGCCAATCCTTCGCACAGGGCGTGGAACTCGATCGTCGCCTCCTCCACCGACCGGTCGATGAGCAGGCCGGCAGCCCGCAGCCTGTCGACACGGGCGTTGAGTGCCTCCCAAGACGGCTCCTGCGCCGATCGGAGCGCCTCCGAAGGCGGCGCTTGCCAGCCGTGATGGAAGCCGATCCGGAACAGTGAGGGATGGTGCGTGACGAAAGGTCGAAAGACCAATACGCAAGCGTCCACCAAATCCCGGGAAGGCTTGTCGGTGACAGGCAGCTCGGCCAACCCGGCACCGAGCATCTCGAAGGCTTTAGCCCCTAAGGCGGCCACAAGGCCGCCCTTGGAGCCGAAAAGGCTGTACACGGCGCGTGTCGTCGTGCCGACCGTCTCCGCCACGCCCCGCACCGACAGGCCTTCCACTCCGGCCGTCTCTACCGTGCGCTCCGCCGCCTCGAGCAGCTCACCCGCTCGGTGCTCGTTGTGCTCCTTGGGACGTCCCACCTTGACAGGTTAACGCAACGTTGTTACGATACGCCGTATCGAAACCGGCCATATCTCGGAAACCTCAGGAGAATACGATGAGCGCAACACCCTCGCCGGCGGCTGAAGCCGAGAGGCCGATGGCTACCACCGATGCGGTGCGGGGCCGTTTGAGCGAGCTGCACGAGGCGGTATGGGAGTTGGCCGCTATCGCTTTAGCACTGCAAGATCCCGCATCGACCGACCCGCAGCGACGTGCCTCGGCTGAAGCGGTCTTGGTCGAAACCGGTTTCATGGAAAATTCGTCCGGCACGCCCCGGCCCGCCGCCGGGGTCGCCGAGGTAATGGGCACCGACGCCGGGCGACTGGCTTCACAAGCGTCGACTGCCATCCTGCAGACGGCCGGGCTACTCTCAGGAGCCAAAGGCTGGCAAGACCAGGACGACCAGGCCCTCCTGGCCCAGGGTCGGGCCAGCGCCCAAGGCGCCCCACTGTTCAAGGCGTTCGCGATGGACGGCCTGGGGGACCTGCTCTCCGGCCCGTCTCCGGCCATGCTGGATGTCGGCGTGGGTGTTGCCGCTCTGGCGGTGGCGTATTGCGAGGCATTCCCGGGCCTCAGCGTCGTCGGCCTCGATGTCTCTTCGGCTGCGCTTCGACTGGCCGGCCGCACCGTAGATGAGGCGGGCATGAGCGACCGCGTCGAGCTTCGTCACCGAGACGTTGCCGAGCTCGACGACCGGCATCGATACTGCCTGGCGTGGCTCCCTGCCCCATTCGTGCCCCCTTCGGCTCTCCACCAGGGCCTACCGCGCATTGTCACCGCCTTGGTGCCAGGCGGTTGGTTGGTGGTCGGCCACGGCAAGTTCCACGAGGGGCGACGGTCCAATGCCATCAGTCGATTCCAGACGACGATCTTCGGGGGCACGGCCCTCGATGACGACCAAGCTCAAGCCATGTTGCGCGACGCTGGCCTTGAAAAGGTCTTCACTTTTCCCACGCCACCCGGAACACCGGGCATCACCGTCGGCCGGCGTGCGGCCCGGGCCGACTAGGGAACGGACGGGTTGACCGTCCTGACTCCCCGGCGGGCCAGCTAACCGTCACGCCCGTCCCTCGGGGTAGTCGGGGCAACCCGCCGTTAGAGAATTGGAGCACTGCGGCGAGACGTTTTGGCGCGCCTGGGCAGCAAGAAAGTGATGGTCATCTCGACCGGGTGCAGAACATCGCGGGAGTAGTTCCGGTGTACCTGCGGAACACTCGCGTCAGGTGCGGCTGGTCATAGAAGCCTGTTGCCGCGGCAGTGTCCGCTGGCGTCGCACCGGCAAGTAGCAAGCGACGAGCTGATGCCACGCGTCGCCCGACGACGTAGGTGTGCGGCGGTACTCCGAACTGACCGCGGAAGGCTCGCACCAGGTGCGGCACGCCGACACCGAGCTGCGCCGCGACCTCGGCAAGTGTCAGTTGCCCGAAGGCACCTGCGTCGAGGAGGTCTCTGGCGTCGGCGGCGACGCGAGGCACAAGGCGACGATCGTGCTGCGGTCGACGGCGCAACCGCTCCACCAGTTCGCCGGCAAGGTGGTGGAGTGCCGTTTCCGCTGCGAGCTCCTCTCCCCGCTGGAGGAGTCGCGCATGCAGTCGATCAACAGCGGCGCGCAGCGACTCGTCATCCCACACGGGCCGGTCGACCGTGTGACCGACGAGTTCGGCGCCGATTACGTCGACGTCGAGATAGATCACGCGCTTACGAAACCCGTCGGATACCGCGGCGCGACCGTCGTGGACTACGCCAGGCGGCAGCAGCGACACCGTTCCGGTGCCGGCGGCGTACGGCCGCCGGTCGAGGTGGAAGCGGATGGCTCCATCGTCGATGACAATGAGCGTCCATGTGTCGTGCACGTGGGGCGGGTAGCGGTGCTCGACAAACCGGGCGTGGAAGACCTCGTCAACCCCCGGAACGAGGGGTCGCCAGGCCCTCACAAGCTCACTCACATCAAGAACGTACAAGACGTCCGGCGCATGCTGGACTGCATGAGGTTCGACACGAAGCTAGCTGTGGTCGTCTGCGATGAGCTGCCGGTGTGGCAGCGGCTGAACATGACGGCATTCCTCTCGAGCGGTGTCGCCGCCACTCAGCCCGACTCCGTCGGCGAACCATACGAGGACGGTGACGGCAACCGCTATCTTCCAATGTTCGCCGAGCCCGTGGTCGTGTTGGCTGGCGATCGACGCGCGGTCCGTCGAGGGTTCGATCGCGCCAGGGACCGTGGACTCCAGATTTCGGTATTCACGGCGGAGCTCTTCTCGACGGGCCACGATGAGGCGAACCGGGAAGCGGTGCTCGCCGTGGCGTCCGGTGAACTTGACGTGGTGGGCTTCGCCTTGCGAGGCGAGCGGAAGGCCGTCGACAAGGCACTCGATGGCCTGCGACTTCACCCCTGAGGAGCTTGAGCATCTCCTGCCACATCCGACGCCGGCCGAGTGTGGTCATCGTGATGATCACTCGCAGGATCGCTCGTCGGTGCCAGCCGGCGACCCGATGAGGTGTGCTAACTCTCCGAGACGGGCACCGGCTGGGAGACCAGAGGCAGCAGTCTGGAGTCGGCCAGTGCGGCGGTGCGGTGCCCCACGCCCTTTAGGTAGTCGATATTCGATGCGAACGAGAAGAAATCAGCCACGCTGTTTTGGCGGACTATTAGGACGAGGTCCCAACGTTCGTCGGCCGGCCCAACGAAGTAGTATCCGCCCTTTCCAACGAACTCGACCGCTCCGCCAGTTGCCAGCAGGAATGGGAGGGTATGTCGCATATAGAGCTCGTATGCCTTGCTTCCGGAGATGGGCTCGTCGGGCGCCAATTCCGGAAAACTCGAATACGAGGCCACCTCACGGAACCGCAGCATGTTGAGCATCGACACTGGGCCTTGTACGTTCCGGGCGATCAATCGCCGGACGTTTTCGTCGTTGGGGTCGAGGAACATGCGGCGAAGGCTAGATGGAGCCCGCTGAGATGAGAGCTGGGGCTTGTCGTGTAGTTAGGCCCAAACGTGCTGGCCTGATAGTTGACGCTCGGGGCTGTACTGGTAGTTGGTGATCAGGCTGACGGCGACCACTGCGGCGCCCGCTGCGACGTAGAAGACGGTGAGGGCTGCGTCACTGGACGAGAAATGCAAAG
>DATARN010000239.1:0-13457 GCA_036264135.1 Acidimicrobiales bacterium | reverse complement strand
CGCCAGCAGCCCCTGGGCCAGCCGTTGCTGCTCGGAACCGTCGGCACCCGCCGCTTTCAGGTCGGACAGGCGGTGCACGACGGCCACGTTGGCGGCGCCGAAGGCCCGGGCCAGCTTGAATCCGGCCTGCAGCCATCGAGCGATTGCCAGGTTGGAAAGGATCGCCCAGGCCTCGTCGACCACCACCAGGCGCCGGACGCCGTCGTCATGCTGCAGGGCGGTCTGCAGCCAGGCCGTGGCGCAGCTCATCAGCAGGCCGAGGGCGGGCGAGGCGTACAGGGACGACAGATCGATGACGACCAGGTGGCTGGCGAGGTCAATCCCCGGGGTGGTCGGCCCGTCGAACATGCCGGCCAGGTCACCCCGGACCAGGCGCCGCAACTCGAGGGCGACGGGGCGGCCGTCGGCGGCCAGCGTGTTCACGTCGGTATGCACCGACCGAGCGGCATCCCGATCCGGAAGAAGCAGGGCGTCGACAACCGCCGGCAAGGTTGGTTCGGCCGCCCGCTCCCCCACGGTCGCCATGGCCAACTCGGTGGCGGTGCGCTCGGACGGCGTGAGGGAACGGCCGAGGGAGCCGGCGGCCAGCGAGCACAGCAGCTCGGCCTGCCGGCGCCGGGCGTCCCCGTCACCGCGGCGCGTCTCGCCGGCGGACGCCCCCGGCGTCTGCAGCGGGTTCAGGCGCACCGACCCGCCGGGCATGATCCGCAACGCCGTCGCTCCCGACGCCGCGGCCAGCGGCCCGTACTCCCCTTTGGGATCGACGACCCAGGCCTGGCGGCCGAAAACCTGCTGGCGCCATACCAGCGCCTTCACGAAACTTGACTTGCCCCGGCCGATCTGGCCGAGCACGACCATGTTGGGATTGGTCAGGGCACCGGCGGCGTACAGCTCCCAGGCGTCGTAGGTGAAGGCACCGCCGAAGAGGTCCCGCCCGATGTAGACGCCCCGATCGCCCAGGCCGCCCTCGGCGACGAAGGGGTACGCCGCCTGCAGGTGGGCCGTGGTCGCCCGGTGGGACGGCGGCGGCTTGCCCACTACCGAAGGCCCCGGCCCAAGGGAAGCGTCCAGGTGAAGGCCTCGGCCTGCTGGCCGTACAGGCGCCGCAGCTCCAGGTTTGACTGGCGGGCGGCCTGCTCGACCTCGGCCCGGACGACGTCGAGTTCGGCCTCGGTGGCGGCGCTCACCGTGACATAGCCCGAGAAGCGGTATTCGGCGTGGCCGTCTGCCAGTTCCGCCTCTCGGCGGATGACGCCTTCGGCCTCGCGCTGGCGCCGGGCCGTCGTCAGAAATCCCGCTTTGCGGCGGAGCTGCTCGTCGGCCATGTCGGCGGTGCGGGCCGCCTCCACCTCGCGCGCCGCCCGGGCCGGCGGGACGGGCGCCATGACCACGGAGACCGCCCGGTAACCAGTGGCGGCGAGAAGGAGGGGGCTGAGGAAGTCGGGGCCCACTTCGATACGGGGCCAGTCGGCAATCCAGTACGTGATGTGCCACGAGCCATCGGCCCGCCACTGCGCCCACGCCTCGTGGGACGCCAGCGGCCAGGCGTTGCCGGCCGGCGGCCGCTCGGCCGGGAGGAGACCTCCGCCCCGATGATCGTTTGGTGCCGTCCCCGGCGAGACGCCGGGATCCACTGCGATCTGAAAGGCGGCGGTGACCTCATCGGGCGAAAGGACGCGATCGACAACCAGGTCCGCGTTGCGGAGCTGGCCGTGCAGGAGGCGCAGCTCACGACGAAGGACGGCACACGCCGCGGCGCGACCCCGCCCCAGGCCCCGGGCCGCCCGGGCCGCCCGGCGGAGGTGGACGGCGACGACCAGCAACGTGGAATGGGACTGCCCGACCGGCCCGGCGGCGCCGATCAGATCGGCGTAGCTGTCCCGCGCCCGCCGGCCCTCGGGGGTCGCACTTGGCCGCCCGGCGTCGTCGAGGTACCGGCGCAGACCGTCGACGTCGCCGGGCATGGCCCGCTCGAGCCATTGGATCCGGTGAATGGGGCTGCCGTCCCGGCACAACCCGGCCAGAACGGCGCCCCAGGCATCAAGGCGCCGCTGCTTCTCGGTGGGATCCAGCAGCGAGAACGACCGTCCTCGCACCGCGACCAGCGCGGCGACGGTACCCGACTTGATGTCGTGCACCACCCCCATTGGCGGCGAGCCGGGTACCTCCGGTGCCGCCCAGATGCCCACGCCGAGCAGGGCCGGCGGGGGGGCGGCGCGCGAGGGTCCGGCGGTCGTCGTACCGACGAGGGGCACGTCGGCCAGGATGGGCTGGCCGAGCCGCCGGCGCAGCCAGGCCACCACGAGCGGCAGCCAGCCACCTGGTGTCCGACCCGCAAGGTTCCAACAGGTGGCCGCGCCGGTCGCCGCGACTGTGGAGACGGCCAGGAAGGGGCCGGCCGGGCTGGGAACGACGCGACCCACGACCAGGGCCAGCGTGGCGCCGGTGGCCGCCACCACGAGCTGGGTCCCGGTGATGCCGGCGATCAGGCCCCTGCGCTCCAGGGGCGGAAACCGGTACCGGCCCGACTCAGGCGCCAACGTCGCCGTCCCGCAGGGAATGGTCGGGTCCGGCGGCGGCGCCCACCGTCACCGGCACCGGCACCGACGGGCCAGCTCCGGAAGTGTCCGGGGCATCGGGGCGCGGGGACCAACCGGGCGGCGGTTGGATGTTGTTGAGTTGGCCCCCGTCGGCGTCCGGCATGGCCTTGGAGGGTGCCGCCGCGCCGTTCTGGGCCAGCGCCTGGCCGGAAGCGGCGAGGTCGATGGCACCCATGGCCGTACGGACGGCGGTCTGGGACGCGTGGCTGGCCGCCGCCATCGGCCGGCGTTCCATCCGCTCGAAATGGGCGATGACACCGGCCTCGGCCAGCGGGACAAGCCGGAGGAGGGCGAAGGGGGCGCACGCCGCCAGGAGCAGCAGCGTGGCGCCCTGCAGGATCGTCCCCGGTCCGTCGCCGGCGGTGATCATGCTCGCCGCCAGGTCGATCACCACGACGATCACGAACTTGCTGAGGATCAGGGCGACCAGGACTTCGACCATCCGGCGGGTCCAGGCGACCGTGCCCTTCCACACCAGCCCGCTCAGGGCAACCGGCAGGAACAGCACCACCACGTAGATGGCGCTGGTGCGCAACAGCAGCTCGATCCAGACGATGAGGGCCCCGGCCATCAGGACGAGCATCACGATGAGACCGAGGAAGGCCCCGGCGCCGGGACTGAGCGGCGTGGTGAGCGCCGAGACGGCGTCGGTCAGGGCCGACATGGCCCGACTGACGCTCCCGGCCATGTCGCCGGTCACCGCGGACGTCACGCCGTCGGTCAGCCTGATCGCCATGTCTGTCAGCCCGACCGCGGCGGCGCCGCCGGCGATGGCAATGGGGACATAGACGCCGCCGGCGCGGGCCAGTTGGCCGGCGTCGCGGTGGATGACGGCGCTTATCAGGCCGACGAGCATGAGCGGCAGCAGGACGACGATGGCCAGGCTGCGCATGACGCCAAGATGGTCCTGGAACCACTGCCGGTCGAGCTTGACCTCGGTCGTCTTGGTGATGGCAACCGACACTTGTTGCAGCACCGCTTTGACCCCGTCGGCGACGAAGGTGGCGAACGCCTGGAACACGGCGCCGGCCATGGCGCTGGCCACATCGGCTCCGGCGCCGGCCAACGGATTGCACCCGAGTGCCGGCAGGCACGGGATGGGGATGCCGCCACCGACCTGGATGGTGCCCGGTCCCGACGTTGGTCGCAACGGCGGCATGACGGCGGCGGCCATCCCGGCCGGGGGGACAGCAGCCACCGCCGCCGGCGACACGGCGGGCACCCCCGCCGGCGGCGGGACGGCGGCGGCGGCGCGCTCGGCGCCTACCGCGACGACGACCGCCACGAGAAGGAGGGCAACCAGCGGTCGGACCAGGAGCGTTCTGTGAGCGCTCGTGGTTCTCGGCATCCTTTCCGACCACATATGGTCGTGACGGTTCCGAGAACGCTGAGGGCTCACAGTTTCCGGCGTCAGCCGGCGGCCGGGCGGGCGTCTCAATGGACCGTGTTGCCGAGGTTGCTGAAGAAGTTGACCACGTGGGGCGCCGCGCCGATCAACAGGGCCGCGGCGCCCGAGATGATCACGCCCTTCCGCCCGGTGTAGGCCTGCTGGTAGTTCTGCGAGTGCTGGCCGAACGCCCAGGCGACGGCACCGATCACCATCCCGAGGACGGCGGCGATGAGGGCCCACCCAGCCAGACCGTCGGTGAGCGACTGGACCACCGGGCCCCCCGGGAGGTTGTTGATGTTGGGGCTGACGCCGACATCGGCCATCAGCAGGCTCGTCAAAACCATTGCTTCCTCCTTGGCGCTCGGGGCGCCGCACGGCAACGAAAGGTCGTCCTGAGTCTTTCATATCTTTTCATGCTGTGCTAGTACTTTTTCGTGCCGATGGTCGAGGCCTGGTGACGACGTGCTGGTGGTGCGCCCGATCAGTAGCGGCCAGGCGCGCTACTACCTCGAGGGACCGGTCGCCGGCTGGTGGGTCGGCGGGGGCGCCGCCGACCTCGGCTTGGCGGGGCCCGTGCCCGACGCCGCCCTGTACGACGTGCTGGCGGGACGCCGGCCGGGAGGCGAGACGTTGCTCGCCCGCATGCCCCGCAACCGGCGGAGCGGCTTCGACCTGATCCTGGCGGCCCCCAAGTCGGTGTCCCTCCTGGCCGCCATGGCCGATCCGGTGGCCGCGGGCCATTTCGCTCAGGCCCACGAGCAGGCGGTTCGCTCGACCCTCGGCTACCTGGAGCGAAATGCCGCCTGGACGCGGCGGTCCGACGTTCGGGTCGCCACGAGCGGTCTGGTCGCCGCCGCCTTCCCGCACCACCAGAGCGGGGCGGGCGACCCCCACCTCCACCACCACGTGGTCGTGGCCAACCTCGTCCGCGGCGGTGACGGCAGATGGTCGGCGCTTGACAGCCGGTCCCTTTTTCGCCATGCCCGGGCCGCCAGCGCCATCTATCAGGCGACACTGCGCTTCCACCTGCCGGAGCAGGGCCTGCATTTCGGCTGGATGGTGCGGGCGTCCGGCTTGGGCGACCTCCGGGGTGTTCCCCGGGCCGCCATCGACGCCGCCTCGCTGCGGCACCGCCAGGTTGCCGAGGAGTTGGCGGCGGGATTGTCCGACGGTGCGCGGGCCAAGGCGACGGTGGCGGGCGTGACCCGACGGGAACCGGTCGCAGCCGAGGAACCGTGGCGGGTCCGCGTGGCGGCGACGGGATTCGACCGGGCCGCCGCCGGCCGGTTGATCGCCCAGGCCCTGACGCGGACGCCGGCCACGCCGGCGCCACAGTCCCAGGCCCTCGGCAGGACGCCGGCCCGGCCGGCACGGCAGCCCGAGCCGGAGCCGCCGAGCGAGCAGGCCATATCCGACTACTTGACGGCCCAGCACTCGCGCTTCGGCCGGGCCGACGCCGTGCGGGCGGTGGCCGTCCTGTCGGTCCAGGGCGCCCCGGCGCCGGAGCTGGAGGCGTCCGCCGACCGGTTCCTGCAACGGGCGGTCACCGTCGCGCCCGGGACCTGGACGACGCCGCAGCTCCGCCAGATGGAAGCTCGCATCGTGGGTGCGGCCGAGCCCTTGGCCACCGGGTACGGACCGGAGGGGCGGGCCGTCGCCAGGGTCGGGCCCGACACCCCGATGCCCGGCGGCTTGCGACCGGAGGCCGAGCGCGCCGTGGCCCGGCTGACCGGCGGCGGGGCGCCGATCACCATGCTGCGCGGCCCCTTCCTCAGCCAGGCCGAGGTCCTGGACGCGGCCCGCGGCCGGTGGGAAGCCGGCGGCTACCGGGTCGCCCTGGTGGCCCGAACTGACCGCGCCCAGGAACGCTGGCGAGCCCTGACCGGGATCGACGGTCAACCCTTTTCCCCTGCCTCGCCGCTGCCGGGACGAGCCAACGTCGTCCTCGTCGACGGCGCCGATCACTGGCCGACCGCCGATCTCCACAAGGTGGTCTCCGATGCCGCCGTCCGCCAGGCCAAAGTGGTGCTGCTGGACGGCGGATCGGAGAGCCGGCGCCGGCAACCGGAAAGCCCCGCCATGGCCGCCCTCCGCGGGAAGCTTCCCGTGCTCGACGCCGGGGCGCCCACGCTCTCGCTCCCGCATGGAGGCCCGGAGGGCAACGGGTCAGTGGCTGCGGTCAGCGGGCCGGTGGTACAGGGGGGGCGGGATGCCACGGTGACGGTCGCACCATCGGCGCCGGCGGCGGTCGACCGCCTCGTCAGCGACTGGATGCGGCTGCGGGCCGCCGGCGGCCGCCCACGGATGGTCGCCCTCGGCCGGGAGGAAGTGGGCGTGCTCAACACCCGGGCCCGGGCTGCGCTGACGGCTTCGGGCACCCTGGGCGGCCCCACGGTGGAGATCGGCGGGCGGCCCTTTCAGGCCGGCGACGAGGTCGTCGCCCTCCGCCGCGACGGCCGGCTCGGCGTGGCCGCGGGCGGGGTCGGGCGAGTCAGCGCGGTGGATCCGGAGGGTCGGGCTGTCACGGTGCAGTGGCGGGATCGGGAGGACCCTGTCGTCGTGGCGGCGACCAGGGCGCCTCCCGCCTTGGCCCACGGGTACGCCACCACGCCCGCGTATCTCCGCCATGGTCACGACGGGGCCGTCCTCAGTCTCGGTGACGTCGAGACGCTGGTTCCCCGGCTGCATCCTGACCGGATCTACGCCGTCATGTCGCAACCGTTGCCGCCGGCGGCGCTCGGTCGTGCGGATCCGGGGCCGGTCGCGGCCCTCGTTGCCGAGGCGGCCGGCGACGACCCCCTGTCGGCCTCGTCTCACGACCATCGGCCGCGCCTGGCCGTCGGCCGCCCCTTGTCGCAACTGGTTGCCGAGCGAGCACAGGTCGCGGAGCGGCTGGCCGCCCAGGCCCCGCCCGATCCCCGCCCCGCCATCCGCCGGCTGGAGGAGGAGCGGGCGTGGCTGGCCGCCGTTCCCGGCCGGCCCGGCCAGGCGTCCTCGCTGGCCGGACTGGACCGCCGGCGAGTCGTCCTCGACCAGGCCCTGGGCGAGCGCCGAGACTGGCTCGCCGCCAACGGCAACGGGTTGCGGTCGTGGGCCGAGTTGTCCGACGCCATCTCCTGGCGGGAGGCGGCCCTGGGGCGCGCCGCCGAACTGCGGCCGACGGTCGCCGTGCAGTCGCTCATCGGGTCTCCCCCGCCGGCGGGCGGCGCCGCCCGGGCGGAGTGGCGAAGGGCCGCCGAGGCCATCGAGGTCCATCGTGATCGCTGGACCCTTCCCGACCAGCCGCTCGACCTCGGGGCCGGCCGGGACCTGGTCGCCGCGGTACCCCCAACGGCCCAGCAGCGAGATGCGGATCTTGAGCGCCGGATGGGCGAGCAGCGGCTCGTGACGGCCACTCGCCAGTTCCAGCTCTCGATCGACCGAACCCTCGACCGAAGCGTCGACCGAAGCGTCGACCGAAGCGTCGACCGAAGCCGAAGCCGAAACCACGACCGAGGCCCAGACCTCGGCCTATAAGTGCCGCCGGTGACATCATCGTGACATCGCCTCGATTGACCCGTCGCCGCCCAACCAGTCGCCGGAAAAAGACCGTCGTGCCGCCCGCAAGCAGCGGAGCCGGGTGTGGCGGATCGTTCGCCTGCTCGCCAGCATCGGACTGGCGCTCTTCGCCGTTCATGTCATCTACGGCCAGCGGGCGGAACTGGAGGGCGCCACCGGCTACCTGGACAACCTTCGCTGGCCGGTGCTGGCGGTGGCCGCGGCCGTCGAACTGGCGTCCATCGTGGCCTTCGCCGCCTTGCAGCGGCGCCTCTTGCTGGCGGGCGAAGTGAACATCTCGCTGCCGACCATGGCGATGATCACCTTCGCGGGCAACGCCATCCAGAACTCGCTGCCCGCCGGCCCCGTCTGGAGCGGAGTCTTCGCCTTCCGCCAGTTCCACCGGCGCGGCGCCGACGAGGTCCTGGCGGGGTGGGTCCTGGTGGGCACGGCGGCTCTGGCCCAGATCGCCCTGGTGGTCCTGGCGGTGGTGGGACTGGCCGGCGCCGCCGGGACGGGGAGCGGATTCAACCTCGTCACGGTGATTCTCGGCCTCCTCCTGTTGGCGGCGATCATCGTGGGCATCTGGAGCCGGCGAAACTGGATCGCCCGCCACCTGGTCGGACCCCTCCGCCTCAGCCAGCGGTTGATCAAACGTCCGGCCGGCGACCCGTGCCAGCTCGTCGAGGACCTCGTCAGCCGGATGAACGCCATCTCGCCCACCCGTGCCGACTGGGTCATGGCGATCGTCTACGCCCTGGCCAACTGGGTCCTCGACGTCTCCTGCCTCATCTTGGCGTTCATCGCCGTCGGGGCGCCCGTCCCGTGGCGAGCCCTCCTGCTGACCTACGCCGCTTCGCAGTTGGCGGCCAACCTGCCCATTACGCCCGGCGGCCTGGGCGTGGTGGAGGGCAGCCTCATCATCGGGCTGGTCGCCTACGGCGGCGGCCAGGAGCAGACGGTGGCCGCCGTGCTGCTGTACCGGTTGCTGAGCTTTTGGGCCCTGCTGCCCGTCGGCTGGGTCGCCTGGGCCCTCTCCAACTGGTCGCTGCGGCGGCGAGAGCAACTGCGTCCCGTCGAGCGAGAATTGGTCCCCGCCATGGCCGGTCCGGGCACCGAACGAGGAGGGTCGGCGTGAGGCGCTCGCGATTGACTGCCTTCGCCATGGTGGCGGTCCTGACGGCCACCAGTTACGGCTGCGCCGGCGGCCGGATCTCCCTGGGAACCGGTGCCAACGCCTGCTTCCGCGCTCTGCCCACCGCCCAGGACGTGGTGCACCACCAGGGCCGCCTCGTGGGGGTGCGTCGCTTCAACACGTCGACCCTCCGCGCCCGCCTGCCCAATGGCTCGTCAACCCTGCCGCCCCAGGACGTCTGCGCCTTCGCCTTCGACGGCAGCTATCCGCCCGGTTCGGTGACGGGCGCCCACAATCCTGCCCCGGCGCGCTATGCCATCGTCGACGTCAGCTACAACCATCCCGACACGGTGGTCGCGGCGTTTACGGTCGACCACCTCCCCACCCGATTCCGGCATCTCCACTGATCCCGGAAATCTGTTCACGAGGGTTGACAAACGATGTTAGGTTCGCCTAACAATGGGCCGCGGTCACTTCGGTGGCGGCGAGAAATCCCACGATTCAACGAAGGTCATCGGCCATGTCCTCTGGGAACATCCTGCTGCTCGGTGCCCTCGCCGGGCTCACGATATTCCTGGGCCTGCCGCTCGGTCGGATCCGGCGGCCGGCACCCCGGCTGAAGGCGTTCCTCAACGCCAGTGCCATCGGCGTGTTGATCTTCCTGCTGTGGGACGTCCTCACCAACGGCTGGCAGCCGGTGGAGGATGCCCTGCTGGCGGCGCAAAAGGGCTCGTCGTCCTGGCCGCACTTCGCCGGCCTGGCTGCGGTGTTCGGCGGCGGCCTCATCGTCGGGCTGGTGGGCCTGGTGTACTACGACCGTTGCATGGCCGCCGCCGCCCGGCGACGTCCCACCCCGGCGCCGACGTCGGCCGGGCCGGGAGCGGCGTCGGTCGAGGACCTGGCCGGCGCCCGCCGGGGCGTGCTGGCCCGGGCCTGGGTCCGAGTCTGCACCCTGTCGCCGGCGGAACGGCTGGCCTTCCTCATCGCCCTCGGTATCGGCCTGCACAACTTCTCCGAGGGGCTGGCCATCGGCCAGTCGGCCGCCCGGGGCGAGGTGAGCCTGGCCCTGATGCTGATCATCGGCTTCGGGCTGCACAACGCCACCGAGGGCTTCGGCATCGTGGCCCCGATGGCGGGCGAGGCGACGCCGCCGAGCTGGGGCTTTCTGGCCGTGATGGGGCTGATCGGCGGGGGCCCTACCTTCTTCGGCACCCTGGTAGGCCAGTCGTTCGTCAACAACGCGGTGTTCATTGCCTTCCTCGCCCTGGCCGCCGGTTCCATCCTCTACGTCGTCATCCAACTGCTGCACGTCGCCGCCAAGATGCACCAGAAGGAGATCCTGATGTGGGGAATCCTGGCCGGCATGTTCGCCGGCTTCGCCACCGACCTGGTGCTGAAGGCCGCCGGCGCCTGACGAACCGGCGGCGCAAAGCCGCCATGGCCGTGCCGCCGGGCGTCACACTGCAACGGCGTGATCAAGTACATCGGCTCCAAACGCCGCCTGGTCCCCATCCTCGGTGATCTGCTCACCCGGACGGGAGCGCGGACGGCCCTCGACCTGTTCACCGGCACGACGCGGGTGGCGCAGGAGTGGAAACGTCGCCACGCCGAGGTCTGGGCGGTCGACCTGGCCCGCTACGCCGCCGTGTTGGCGCACTGCTACATCGCCACCGATGCCGCAGGGATCGACCCGGCGGCGCTGGGCGAGGCGCTGGCGCACCTCGACGATCTGCCGGGCACCGACGGCTACGTGACCGAGACGTTCAGCCGCCACGCCCGGTACTTCCAGCCCCACAACGCCCGGCGGATCGACGCCATCCGCGACGAGATCGGCCGCCACTGGGCCGGGCACCCGTGGGAGCCGGTGCTGCTGGCGGCGCTGCTGGAGGCCGCCGACCGTGTCGACTCGACCACCGGGCTGCAGATGGCGTATCTCAAGCAGTGGGCGCCCCGCTCCTACCACCGGCTGACGCTTCGCCCGCCGGCGCTGCTGCCCGGACCGGGCCACGCCGTGGCGGGCGACGCCGTCGAGCTGGCCGCCGCCCTGCCCGAGGTCGACGTGGCCTACCTCGACCCGCCGTACAACCAGCACCGCTACTTCACCAACTACCACGTGTGGGAGACCCTGGTGGCGTGGGATGCGCCGGCGCACTACGGGGTGGCGTGCAAGCGCCTGGACGCCCGTGATCCCGCCACCAAGAGCGTGTTCAACGACCGCCGGCGGGCCCCCGACGCCCTGGCCCGGCTGATCGCCACCGTCCGGGCGGCGACGGTGATCATCTCGGGCAGCAACGAGGGCTGGGTCGGCGTCGACGACCTGGTCGCCATGGCCGCGGTCAGGGGACACGTCGAGGTGCTGGCGTTCGACTCGAAACGCTACGTCGGCGCGCAGATCGGCATTCACAACCCGAAGGGGGAAAAGGTGGGCCAGGTGTCGCACATGCGCAACGTGGAATACCTGGTCTGCGCCGGCGACCCGGCGGTGGTGCGCCGCCTGCTCGGCAATGACACGACGACGTTTGCGCGGTAGCCCTACCCGGCCACGAACGACAGGCGGACCGTTCGGGTCGGGTTGTCGCCGTTCAGGTCGACCAGCACCACCGACTGCCAGGTGCCGAGCTGCGGCCGACCGCCCAGCACGGGGAGCACCAGGGAGGGGCTGATGAGCACGGGGAGAAGATGGTCGGCACCATGGCCGGGCGATCCGTGGCGGTGGCGGTAGCGGTCGTCGCGAGGGAGCAACCGGTCCAGGAGTTCGGCCAGATCCGGCTCCGACCCCGATCCCAGTTCCATCAAGGCGATCCCGGCGGTGGCGTGCGGGGCGAACGCCGACACCAGCCCATCGCCTCGGCCGGCACAGAAGCCCGCCACGTCGTCGGTCAGGTCGGCGAACTGGCGCCGCCGGGTGTCAACGGTGAGGGCAATGCTGTCCACGGTGGCCCAATGGCGGGTCGGGGCGGGCGGGGTTTCGGTCGGGACGGCGGTGGCCCTGGGGCCGCGCCAGCCTCCTTTTCCCCGGTCAGCCGGTCAATAGCTCGCGGGCGCCGCGGTCGGTCGAGGGATGGCGGAGCTTGGACATGGCCCGGGCCTCGATCTGGCGGATCCGCTCCCGGGTGAGGCTGAAGTGCTCCCCCACCTCGTCGAGGGTGCGGGGCTCACCGCGGTCCAGGCCGAAACGCAGCCGCAGGATCTCCCGTTCCCGCTCGTCCAGGGCAACCAGCATCTTGGCCACCTCGCCGGACAGCAGGGAGGCGGCGGCGGCGTCGAAGGGCGAAACCGCCGAGCGGTCCTCCACCACATCGCCCAGCTCGGCGTCACCGTCCTCGCGCAGCGGCTCCGACAGCGACAGCGGCTCGGCGGCGTGGCGCAGGATCTCGGTGACCTTCTCCTCTTCCAGCTCCAGGTCGGCAGCCAGCTCGCCGATCGTGGGCCGCCGGCCCAGCTGGCCCTCGAGGCGACCCCGGGCCTTGGTGACCCGGGTCAGCAGGTCGCCGGCGTGGACCGGCAGGCGCACCGTTCGGCCGGTGTTGGCGATGCCCCGGGTGATGGCCTGGCGGATCCACCAGGTGGCGTAGGTGGAGAACTTGAAGCCCTTGCGCCAGTCGAATTTCCCGATCGCATGGATCAGGCCCAGGTTGCCTTCCTGCACCAGGTCGAGGAGTGGCAGGCCCGAGCCCTGGTACCTCTTGGCGATCGACACCACCAGGCGCAGGTTGCCGTTGGTGAAGGTCTCCGTCGCCCGCTCTCCGGCCCGCACGCTCTGGCGGAGCTCGCGTCGCTGGGCCGGGCTGTGCTCGTCACATTCGGCGAGCGCCGCGCTGGCGTCGCGTCCACCCTCGACCACACGGGCCAACCGGACCTCGTCGTCTCTTGTCAGGAGGGGATAGCGGCCGATCTCCCTGAGGTACAGACCGAGCAGGTCCTCCTCAGAAGTCTGCACGCGCCTGCTTGCCAATGGCCCTCGTTCCTCGATCCCCGATGGAAGCGTGACACACGATTGCGAGGCTCGCAGTGGATCTGCTTTTCGCCAAGAGGCCGGGGCTGCCGACGATGTGCGGCGCGCCCAGGCTAGCTGTCGAAACGTGGTGGTCGGTCGATGAATGCTTCGTCCGCTATGCTGTCCGTTGATATCGCGTGCATTCATGCCGCGGTGGCTGGCGAGTTGCGCCGGCTGGGCCCACGAGACACTTCATCGAGTCGGCCATCTTTTGCCTTGACCGATTGGAGTCTTGTGAATACGTCTGCATCAACCCTCGCGGCTGACGCGCCCGATGCGCCCACGCCCGACCTGCCGGCCCGTTTCTCGGACCTCGGCATCAGCCGGGAGCTCTGTCGGGTCCTCGAGCAGGGAGGGATCGAGCGTCCATTCTCGATCCAGGCCGCCACCCTGCCCGACTGCCTCGCCGGCCGTGACGTCTGCGGCATGGCGCCGACCGGCTCCGGCAAGACCTTGGCCTTCGGCCTGGCGATCCTGTCCCGACTGGCCGCCCGAAAGAACGGGAACCAAGGCCCCCGCCAGGGCGCACGTCGCGGGCGTACCCATCCGTCCGCACTCGTCCTTGTCCCGACCCGGGAGCTCGCCGCGCAGATCGAGGAGGTCATCCGACCATTGGCCGCTGCCATCGGCGCCAAGGTCACCTCGATCTATGGCGGCGTCGGCTACGGCCCGCAACGCGCGGCGTTGCGCAACGGCGTCGATGTCCTCATCGCATGCCCCGGGCGCCTGACGGACCTGATCGACCAAGGTGCACTGCGCCTCTCGCACGTCGAGATCGCCGTGATCGACGAGGCCGAC
>DATARN010000233.1:0-5860 GCA_036264135.1 Acidimicrobiales bacterium | reverse complement strand
CGGCGACTGAGCGTCACCTGACGCGATCCGGCCCGCACCAGGCACCCCTGAATGACCACCTCGGCGTGCCCGGACACGAGGTGGCGGTGGCGGCGGTGCAGAAGCTCGGCCAGTGTCCTCACCATGAGACCGAGCCGGCCTCGTTCTGGATGGATGGGATTGTTCACGCCGCTCGTGCGGGCGGTTTCGGCTGTGACCGGCCCGACACAGGCGCAGATCACGTTGTTGTTGAAGGCGGACCGGAGCTGGTCACCGTGGCCGTCGCGGTCGGCGAAGGTGAACAGGTGCTCGAGCGCCGGCGGGCTGGTGAAGGTAATGGCCTCCAGCCGGCCCTCGAGGGCGGCCCGGACCAAGCGGCCGGCCGGCTCTTCGTCGGCGGGGAACGTCCAGCGATACACGGGCACGGCGATGACCTCGGCCCCGGCCTTTTCGAGGGTGGCGACGATGGAGGTGGCGGCGCCGTACAGCTGGATGGCCACCACCAGGCCGCGGACACCTCGCCGCAGGAGATCGGCGGCCAGGTAGGCGAGTTGCTCGGTGGGTTCCGTGGCGGCGAGCGGGAGGCCGGCCTGGGACACGGCGCCGGCGGCCTTTGGACCACGGGCGATGATCCGGGTCTTCCCCAGGGTGGCCAGCAGTTCGCGGTCGAGGCCTTGAGTTTCTGCGAACGCCAGCCAGCCCCGCATCCCGATGCCGGTGCTGGCGACGAGGACGTCGGGAGGCTCGGCGATGACCCGACGGGTCGCGTGCAAGATGGCGCCCTCGTCGGCCCAGTTCTCGGTGCGCACCGTGGCGCCGACCATCACGTCGGCCCCCCGCCGGCGCAGTAGCTCGGCCTGCTCCTCGGCCCGGCGGTCAGCCGTGACCCCGATGGTGAACCCTTCGAGTTGGTCGACCGCAGTGCAGTCGTCGATGCGACATGCGGGCACCAACCGAGCATCCCCGGCGGATGTTGCGACCCGGTTCCCACTCGCGAGCAAGCTCATGAGCAGTTCCTTTCGCGCCACTTTCGTCGCCGGTCGCGGGTCCGCCAGGATGAGAACGCCACCAGGCCATTGGAGCGAAACCACGTTTCCGGTCCACATCCAGCACACGAAGGGGTTATGTCAGCGCCGTCGCGCCGGGCTCGCTCTCCTGAGATCGATTAGCCACACCGCCGAAACAAACGGGGTACGCCGTCCCACCGTCATGCCAAACTCACCGTCGGTGCCTCAGCCCGGCTGGTACGAAGACCCAAGTTCGCCGGAATTCCTTCGATGGTGGGACGGACAGCAGTGGACACGCGCCGTACGACCTAAAACCCCTCCGATCGTTACTGTCGCGACCGAGCCAGAGGCAACGCGGCCCCCCGAGCATGCAAGAGAACAACCTCCGCCGCGCCATCGCACCGCCGGCGTGCGCCACGCGAAGCAGCGCGTGCCTGCACCACTCAGGTGGGTACTCGCTGAGCCGAACCGACGGCAGGTCGCCCGAATAGTTGCTGCACTTTTCATCGTCTTCGTGCCAACGGCTTGGTCGGTTGTCCCCGGCTGGGCAAGGTGGAACGGCTGGCTGAGACTAGGCGTGATACTTGGATGGCTTTTGGCCGCATTGGTTGTCGTCATTACAGCCGACAGGCAGAACCGCCAGTTGGCATTCCTCCTTGGCGACGTCGGAGAAAGCGTCCGTCTTCGGCGAGAGTTGGCGGGATTGAGTGCGATCAGGATGTTGATCGAGAATCCTCCCGAGCCTTTCAAAGGAACACGAACGAGCGTCTTCGTTGCAGACCTTCCGGGCTCGGACGACAGCATCCAACGCTTCGTCCGCCATCAGATGGACTCACATCCGGGTGAAGCGTCTGATGACTTCGCCGTCGGCCAAGGCGCGACTGGTTATGCCTTCTACAGGAACGAGCAAGTCAAGGCGAGACAACCCGCGGTGTCGGACGGGTCCTACGGTCTCACACCTGAGATGTGTGCTAAATACAAGAAGTACGCTCTCGTACTAGCGACGCCCATGTGGGACTCAAGGAACACTCCAATTGGGGTCTTAAGTACGATGGCCCTCGAGGACGATGCGACTCTCACTTCCGACCAAGCTTGCGAGCTTCATTTGAAGTGGGCGACGGTCGTCGGGCAGTTGGGAATCGATCTATTGCAGTGGGGACTGAAGAGCCCCTGATGAGTGTTACCGTGAGCACGGAGGTGTGGTGGTGGCAACGAAGGCAGTGACGACGGGTACATTCGAGTGCAGGCCCATTCAGCCAGCAGAGCTGGATCAGCTGATGCGCGAGGCGATCGCCTCTGAACGCGAGAAGGAAAAGGGCAAGTAGTCGCAATCCACTCGGGCGCCAATGCCGCCCGAGCTGAGCTACCGGGCAGGCGAGTCAGATTGCCACCGGCCCTGACCACGGACTGCACGTCCAAGCGTTCCGACAAGCGGTGAGCCCCTTGCGGGGCTCTTTGTCTGAGCGCCTTGTCTTAGCGACGCCGTGCCCGGGGCGGGAGTCGAACCCGCACGCCCTTGCGAGCAATGGATTTTGAGTCCACCGTGTCTACCATTCCACCACCCGGGCGTGGCTGCCGGATAGTACCAAGGCTAGGTGGCCCAGTGTCCTGGTTCGCCTTACGGCGAGCCCGCCGGACGGCCCCGGGGACCGCGTAGCCCGAACCCGAACCCGAAGCCCGGTAGCTTGCCGAGGCCGCCGGCGATGGTGGACTGAGCGACGCTGGCGGCGGTGATGGATCCGTCGCTGTTCGGCGTCCCGGCCACGGCGATGGGTTGGCCGGTCACCAGGTCATTGACGGTCGCGGTCACCGTCTTGGCGAACACCGTCGACGACGAGGTGGTGACGGTGATCGTCGTGCCCCCGGAGGAGAGGGTGAACCCCGAGCTGGTCACGCTCTGGACGGTGCCGAGGGCGACGCCCGCGGCCTGAGCCTTCGGTCCGAAGGGCCGTCCGGCGCCGGGCGGCGCGCCGCCCGGGCCCGGCCCAGACGGATTGGCGGCCGCCGCCGGGAGGATGCCGACGTGATCGGCGGCGATGGTCGTGCCGTTGGCGGTGCCGTGGACCGCCACGACGGTGCCCTTGGCGACATCACCGAGGGCGGCGGTGACGACCTTGGTCACCTTGGTGTTTCCGTCGGTCTTGACGGTGACGTCGGTGCCCTTCGGGGTGGTCACGGTGAGCGTGGTCCCGCTCTTGGATTTCAGCGTCCCCGCGGTGCCCTGGTGGGGGCCGCCGGCGCAGGGGGCGTTGGTGGTGGCGGTGGTCGCCGAGCTCAGGGCGCTGAGGGTGGTGGCGTCCGCCGGCGATGACGAGACCCGGGCGGTGCTGTGGCCGAGGAGGAAGGCACCTACCGCCAGCAGGACGGCACCTCCGCCCATCGCGGCGCCGAGCCAGCGCCGCGACGGGCCGGCCGGCGTGGGGCCGGCGGGCGGGGAGGGGGGAAGCGGCGGCTCGCCGCCGGCGCCGTAGGGCAAGGGGCCGGCGCTGTAGGGCGGAGGCCCGGCGGTCTCGGTGGGAAAGGGAACTCCGGGGTACGGGGGGAGGCGGTCGTAAGAGTCATCCATTGCCGTCCAGCACAACGCCTGGAGGTAAGAGCTATCTGAGCAGGCGCTGAGAGGCGGATCAGTTTCAGATAAGAATCTCGGCCGGCGACGGGGGGTCACCGGCCACCTGGCCCTTGCCGCCGGCCGTGCCGCCTGGCGTGCCGCGGTCAACGCCTTCGCCGGACGCCACGTCGACGGCGGCCAGCAGGATCCGCACCACTGTCCCGCCTTCGGGCGATGCGACGGCGACCACCGACCCGCCGCTCGACTCGACCACCTGGCGGACGATCGCCAGGCCGAGTCCCGACCCGGGGAGGGAACGGGCCCCGGCGGAGCGGTAGAACCGGTCGAACACGTGGGGGAGGTCCTCGGCGGTGATGCCCGGCCCACGGTCTCGCACGTCGAGGCGCCAGGATGCGCCGTCGCGGCGAATGGAAACATCGACCGCCGAGCCGGGCGGACTCCACTTCACCGCGTTGTCGAGCACGTTCAGCACCGCCCGTTCCAGCAGGGTGGGCTGGGACCACACGACCGCCTCTTGCAGGTCCAGATCGAAGCGCACCGCCGGCGCCCGCCGGCGGGCCCGGTCGACGGCTTCCTCGACGGCCAGGTCGAGGCGGACGTCTTGAGGCTCGGGTCGCTGCTCGTCGTCGCGGGCCAGTTCCACCAGGTCGCCGACCAGGTTGGTCAGCTCGCCCAGCTGGGCGGTGATGTCGGCGAACAGGGCGCTGCGATCGCCCTCGGGCAGGCCCTGAACGCGGAGGAGCACCTCGATGTTGGTCCGCAGGCTGGTGAGCGGGGTGCGCAGCTCGTGGCCGGCGTCGGCGACGAGTTGCGCCTGCTGGCGGCGCGACTCGTCGAGTGCGCTCAACATCTGGTTGAACCCGGTGGCCAGCCGGGAAAGCTCATCGACGCCGATCACCTGAATCCGCTGGTCGAGCTGGCCGGTGGCCCCGACCCGCTCCACCGCCTCGGTCAACTCCTCGACCGGTTTGATGCTGGCCTTGCCCACGACGTAGCCGAGCAGGAGGGCCAGCGCCACCCCCGCCATGGCCACGCCGAAGAGCACCAAGGCCAGGTGGCCGAGGGTGCGGTCGATGTCGGCCAGCGGCCGCGCCAGCTGGACGGCGTAGCCGCCGCCGACCGAGAACGTCAGAACCCGGGCGTGGTTGGGCCCGTTGGCGCTACCGACGTACCGGAACGCCTCCGCCTGTTTGCCCGCCGCCACCGCCCGGTCCGTGGTGTTGATGGGCAGGGCCGGGCTGTCGGCGATCACCACCGTTCCGCTGGAGGTGATGACCTGGAAGGTCACGAAGTTGAGGCCGGTGCGCTGGAGGGGACCGGCGATGCCGGCCAGCGACGGGATCTGGGGCCGGAAACGGCGGCTCTCGACCAGGTCGGACTGCCGCCGCAACTGGTTGTCGACCTCCCGCACCAGGGTCTGGCGCACCACCACATACCCGGCGGCCGACGCCAGGGCAACCGAGAGCCCGACGGCGGCGGCGGCCACCGCCACCAGGCGCGTCCGGAAGCTGAGGCGGTGGACCATGCCACCGGCCTGCTGGGCGGCGGCCGGTTTGCGGCCTTTCGCCGTCATCGGAGCTATCCGTCGTGCCGTTCGCGCAGGACGTACCCTACGCCTCGGACGGTGTGCACGAGCCTCGGTTCGGCCGCCGCCTCGGTCTTGCGGCGCAGATAGCCGATGTAGACCTCCAAGGAATTGGAGTTGGCGCCGAAGTCATAGCCCCAAACCCGGTCGAAGATCACCTCGCGGGGCAGCACCTGGCGGGCGTTGCGCAGCAGCAACTCCAATAGCAGGAACTCGGTCCTGGTCAGCTCGATCTGGCGGTCGCCCCGAGCCACCTCCCGGGTCGACGGGTCGAGCGAGAGGTCGGCGAAGCGCAGAACCTCGTCGTCGGCCGGCCCGGAGCGCCGCAGGAGGGCGCGAAGCCGGGCGAGGAGCTCCTCGAGGGCGAACGGCTTGACCAGGTAGTCGTCGGCGCCGGCGTCGAGGCCGGCCACCCGCTCGGAGACGGAAACCCGGGCCGTCAGGATCAGGATCGGGGTCTGGTCGCCGGCGGCCCGGAGGCGCCGGCACACCTCGAGCCCGTCGACACGGGGCATGGCGACGTCGAGCACCATGGCGTCGGCGGGCCGCTCCGCCATCACCGAGAGGGCGCCCAGCCCGTCGCCGGCCATTTCCGTCTCGTAGCCCTCGAAGCGCAGTGCCCGATCCAGCGCCTGGCACACCGCCGGTTCGTCGTCCACCACCAACACACGCATCGGCCCGAGTCTGGTCAAGAAATCTGAGGAACGCCTGAACGGTCCC
>DATARN010000037.1:0-3498 GCA_036264135.1 Acidimicrobiales bacterium | reverse complement strand
GCACACCACCGTCGTCGGCCCGCAGGGCAAGCCCCTCGAGGTCCAGATCCGCACCAAGGAGATGCACAACCGAGCGGAGCGGGGGATCGCCGCCCACTGGGGCTACAAGGAGCGGGCGTCGGCCGCCGACATCGCCTGGCTCCAGCGCATCGTCGACTGGCAGGAGGAGACGGCCGACCCGAACGAGTTCCTGGAGACGCTGAAGCTCGACCTCGAGCAGGACGAGGTCTTCGTCTTCACGCCCAAGGGCGACGTCATGTCGCTCCCCGTCGGCGCCACACCGGTCGACTTCGCCTACTCCATCCACACCGAGGTCGGCCACCGCTGCATCGGGGCCCGGGTCAACGGCCGCCTGGTGCCGCTCGACTCGGCCCTGCAGTCCGGCGACAGCGTCGAGATCTTCACCTCCAAGGTGCCGTCCGCCAGCCCCAGCCGGGACTGGTTGAAGATCGTCGTCACCCCTCGGGCCCGCAACAAGATCCGGCAGTGGTTCAGTCGGGAGCGCCGGGAAGACGCCATCGAGAACGGCAAGGAGGAACTGGTCAAGGCGCTCCGCAAGGAGGGCCTGCCCGTCCAGAAGCTGACCAACTCGCCGCTGCTCGCCAAGTTGGCGGAGACGATGAACTACGCCGACCTCGACGCCTTCCACGCCGCCCTGGGTGAGGGGCACGTCTCGGCCAAGACCATCGCCGGCCGGCTGGCCAAGGAACTGCGCGGCGGTGACGCCGAGGAGCAACTCCCGACCACCGCCCGCCAACCCCGCCGGCCCAGCCGCACCAACGCCATCGGCGTGCACGTCGAAGGCCTGGACGACGTCATGGTCCGCCTCTCCCGGTGCTGCACCCCCGTTCCCGGCGACGAGATCATGGGCTTCGTGACCCGCGGCCGCGGTGTGAGCGTGCACCGCAACGATTGCGCCAACGCCGCCTCCCTTTCTGCCTCGGCTGTAGGCCGGCTGATCGACGTGGAGTGGGACCGCGATCAGGCAGGAAGCTTTGTCGCCTCCATCGAGGTGAAGGCTCTGGACCGCAGCCGCCTCGGCGTCGATGTGTGGAAAATCCTATCCGACCACCACCTCAACGTGTTGCGCAGCGAGAGCCACACCGGGGCCGACCGGGTGAGCCGGATGCGCTTCGAGTTCGAGCTGGCCGACCCGGCGCACCTCGAGTCGGTGGTCAACGCCATCAAGCGGCTCGACAGCGTGTACGACACCTACCGGATCATTCCCGGCAAGGGCGGCGGCTGAGCCAGGCGGGGGAAAGAGGGCGGGTCGCAGGTACCCTGCTCGCCCATGCCGGAGTTCCGCACGCCGAACGGCACCCGTGACATCCTCCCGCCGGAATCGGCCCGGTGGGAGACGCTACTGGCCCGCTTCGCCCAGACCGTCGAGGCGGCCGGCTACGGGCTCGTCATCTCGCCCATGTTCGAGAACGTCGAGGTCTTCCGCCGCGTCGGCGAATCGACCGACGTGGTTCGCAAGGAGATGTACGAGTTCCAGGACAAGGGCGGCCGGGACCTGGCGTTGCGGCCCGAAGGGACGGCGTCCATCGTCCGGGCATTCGTCCAGCACCGCCCGCCCACGCCGTGGAAGACCTGGTACGCCGCCCCCAGCTTCCGCTACGAGCACGCCCAGGCCGGCCGTTACCGCCAGCACCACCAGGGCGGTATCGAGGTCCTTGGCACCGAGGACCCCGACGTCGACGTCGAGGTCATCAGCCTGGCGTCCACCTTCTTCGAACGCCTCGGGCTGCGGCTGGTGACGCTGCGGCTCAACTCCCTCGGCGATGCCACCTGCCGTCCCATCTATCGGGAGGCGCTCAGCGCCTTCCTCGCCGCCCGGGCGGATCAGCTCTGCGACGAGCACCGCGGCGGCTGGCAGGACAACCCGCTACGGGTCCTTGATTGCAAGAAGCCGGAATGCGTGGCCGCCACCGCCGACGCCCCCCACCAGCTGGACTTCCTGTGCGATGCCTGCGCCGCCCATTTCGCCCGGGTCCAGGCCGGCCTGGTCGCTGTCGGCATTTCATTTGTGATCGACCCCCGACTCGTGCGGGGCCTCGACTACTACACCCGGACCACCTTCGAGTTCGCCGGCCGGGCGCTGGAGTCGGCGCAGAACGCCCTGGGGGGCGGCGGCCGGTACGACGGCCTGGTGGAACAGATGGGCGGTCCCCCGACGCCGGGAATCGGTTTCGGGATCGGGCTGGAGCGCACCCTGATGGCGTGCGATGCCGAGGGGGTCCTGGCCGCCGCCGAGGTGGCCCACGCGCTCGACGTGTTCGTCGTCGACTTCGCCGGCGGCGACACCGCCCGGGACCTGACCTTCGAGCTCCGTGCCGCCGGGTTCCGCGCCGATCGGGCCTTCGACGGACGCTCGCCCAAGTCGCAGCTCAAGGCCGCCGACCGGTCCGGTGCCCGGCTGGCGGTCATCATCGGCCCCGAGGAGCTGGACGCCGGCCAGGTGGCGATCAAGGACCTCCGCGCCGGCACGGCGCAGGTCTCGGTGCCCCGGGCGGCGGCGGTCGAGGAGATTCGCCGGCGCCTCTCCGCCGACTCGCCGGCGGCGCCGGGCGGAGTCGCCTGACGACGCGGGCGCCGGCGCCTCCGGGGTTAGCCGCAGAAGTAGGGCGCCAGCTGGGCGAGGATGGTCCTGTCGTCCATGCCGTAGGTGAAGTGGACGATGCGCCATCCATTGCGGGCCAAGACGTTGTTCCGGAGACTCGACTGCTCGAACCGGGATCGCGAGGTGTGTACCAGGCGCCCGTCCACCTCACCGTCGATCTTCCTGTCCGGCCAGGCGATATCCAGGACGAACACTCGACCCTCGACGGTCACCTGATGGTGCAGGACGTAACCCGGGTAGAACCTCTTGACGAGGCGGATCACCCGCTGTTCCAAGGCGCTATCGGGATGTCCCTCGCCCACGCGTAACCCCAACGCTCGGGCCAACTCGGCCCGGCCCCGCACACCACGTCGCAGGCTTTCGAGGCGAGCGAGAATCTGCTCCGGAGTCGCCAGCCGGGCACGAGCCGCCTCGTCCAGCATCTTGCCCAGCAGTGGCTCCCGAATGCAGCCCGCCAGGTCGATGATGGTGCGAACCGGGTTGGTGACCTTGACGCCGTGGTGAGTTTGAAGGTCGTCAACCTCAAGGGTCCTGGAGCGGTGGGTCGTGACTCCCTCCAGTTTCCGGACGACGTTCCACGGCACCGTCAATTCTGGCCGCTCGGCAACGATGCCGTAGAGGCCGTGGATCTTCCCCGCCGAAGCGTGGGCGATCGCCGCATGCGGCCCGGCCGCCAGGGCGGCGGCGTAGGTCGCGCGCCATGGCGATGGCGCCGCCCCCGTCACCACCCAGACGCCAAGCCGCTCGCTACGGATCCATCCTCGGGCGACGGCACGATCCAGCATGGAGTTCGAGACGCCGAGCTCGTACGCCTGGGTGGTCGCGAAAACGCTGAACTGGCGAGAAGCCAACTCGAGGACGGCCGAGAAGTCGCG
>DATARN010000206.1:0-9990 GCA_036264135.1 Acidimicrobiales bacterium | reverse complement strand
CCCAACCAACTGGCGGTACAGTCCCGCGGTGCGCCTCTTGGCCGGTCGGCTCGTGCTGGCGACGGGCCTGCTCGCCTCCGCCGGCCTCGTGGCTGCCGTCGGTGGCCGGTGGGGTGTCGCCGTCGCCCTGGCCCAGATGGCCGTGGCGGCCGCCATCGCCACGCACCTGCTGTCGCCCTGGCCGCCGGCCTGGGCGATTCTCGCCACCCTGCCCGCCCCGATCGCCGCCGCTCGCCACTGGACGGCGGGGCTGCCGGGCGCCTGCCAGTGCACCCGCCTCCCGCATCCCCCACCGGGGCTGATCAGCCTCACCGGCCTTGCCGTGCTGGTCGACGTCGGGCTGCTCGTGGCGGCACTGGTCGTGACCAACGCCGCCCGGACTGCGGAGGTGGGAAAATTATCGCGGTAGCCGACCGCATCGTTCGTAGGAGTCCTGCTGGATGAGCACCACCAACGCCGTTTCGAACCGTGCGCTTCTCATCGAGGACGACCTCTCGGTGCGCGAGGCGGTGGTCATCGCCTTCGAAGGTCTCGGCTTTCTCGTACGGGCCCAGCCGACCGGGGAACAACTGACGAGTGTCATCGACGAGTTCCGCCCCGACGTGGCCATCATCGATGTCCAGCTGCCGTCTGGCCCGGACGGCTTCGCCCTGGCCCGCCAGGTCATCTCCCAGGCCGGGGTGCCCGTCGTCTTCTTGACGGCGGCCGACAGCCTGGACGATCGTCTCGCCGGCTTTGAGTCCGGCGGCGACGACTACATCGTCAAGCCCTTCGCCATGTCGGAACTGCTGGCGCGAGTGCGGGCCGTTCTCCGTCGCAGCGGTCGCCTTCACTCCCCCGTCGCCGAGATTCGGGACCTCCTCATCGACGACAACGCCAAGCTGGCGATGCGCGGTGGGGTGGTCCTCGACCTGACTCCGACCGAGTTCGAACTGCTCTCCGTACTGGCCAGGTCGCCGAATCAGGTGTTTTCCAAGGGCCAGCTGCTCTCGCAGATCTGGGGCTTCGACTCCTACGACCCCAACCTGGTGGAGGTCCATGTCAGCGCGCTGCGCCGCAAGCTCGATGCCCACGGCCCTCGCCTGGTGCACACGGTGCGCAGCCGCGGCTACGTCTTTCGGACCTGATGCCTGCCGCATGGGACGACCTCAAGCGCCTCATATCCGGCCAGTGGTGGACCAGCGGAGTGAGCCCGAGTTGGCCCAACACCGGGGTGGCGGTCGGCGTACTGGCGGGCGTGGTGGCGGTCCTGGGCTTCGCCGACTACGCCACCGGTCCGGTGCTGTCGCTGGCGCTGTTTTATCTCGTTCCTACGGCCATCGGTACGGCCATCGCGGGTCGCCGGGCGGGATTCGCCCTAGCCGTGGAGAGCGGGGTGGTGACCACGGTGGCCGCCTTCTTCAGCCACTCTCACGACGAGGTGGTGTTCGTACTCAACGGTGTGCTGTTGCTGCTGACCCTGTCGGTGCTGGTGATCCTCATCGCCGCCGCCCGACAGGCGGCGATGGTGGCCAGCGTGTCGGCCCGGCAACGGCGGGAGTTCCTGGCCTACGCCGCCCACCAGCTGCGGACGCCCCTGGCCGGTATCCGGGCCTCGACCGACGCCCTGCTGGTCGGCGGGGCGACCGCACAGCAGGAACGGCTCCTCGTGAACCTCTCACGAGAGGCGGAACGGGCGGGAAAGCTGCTGTCCTCCCTCTTGCAGATGGCCCGCGTCGACCAGGGTGAGGTGCCGCCGCTTCAGTCGGTCGACATCGTCGAGCTGTGCCGCGGCGAGCTCGACCGGCCCCGGCTCGGCGCCAAGGTGAGCACCGAGCTGAGGATCCGCGGTGAGGTCCCGGACCAGACCATGCTTTCCGGCGAGGCGACGAAGAACGCCTTGGCCAATCTGCTCGACAACGCCCGTCGCCACGCCCGGACCCAGGTCGCGGTGGAGGTGGGCGCCACCGCCGGCACCATCGAGATCGCGGTCAGCGACGACGGCCCCGGGCTGCCCAACGGCACGGCGGAACGGGCGTTCGAGCGCTTCGTCAGCCTGGATGGCGAGGGCGGCAGCGGGTTGGGCCTGCCGATCGCCCGGGGCTTGATCGAGTCGCAGGGTGGGAGGCTGGTCTACGAGCGGGGCAAGTTCGTCATCCGGCTGCCGAATCGCCGCTCGGCCGGCGACGGCTAAGCGTTAGAGGCCCCGGAGGAATTTGGCGGCGATCGGTCCGGCAACCGTGCCGCCGACGCCGCCGCCTTCCACCACGATGGCGAAGGCGACGTCCCCGCGGAACCCGATGAACCAGGCATGGGTCATGGGGGGTGTGGCATTTCCGAACTCGGCGGTTCCGGTCTTGCCGTAGACCGGCGGGGATCCGCCCACGTTGGCTGGCGTCCCCGTGCCGCTGCTGACGACGGCCGCCATCATGGTGTGCAGCCCGGCCACGACCGGTGGGGCCAGGGCGATGGCTTTGGCCGTGTCGTCGGGCGCGCCCACGACAAGGCGGGGAGCGTGGTAGGAGCCGCTGTCGACGGCGGCGGCAACTGCCGCCATCTGCAGCGGGCTGGCGAGGACTCGGGCCTGGCCGATGGCGCTGGCCACCTTTTCCACGTCGTCGACGGGCGGAGGAATCTGGCCGCCGAATACCGGCACGCCGGGCTGCAGGTTGGTGCCGAAGCCGAACTGGCCGGCGGCGCTGATCAGCTGGGCACCCGTCAGCTTCCCCGCCAGCGTGATGAAGGCGGTATTGCAGGAAACCGCGAAGGCCCGCAGGAACGAGATGTCGAGGGAGGATTCACCCTCGAAGTTCTTGAAGGCCCGGCCGTCGACGGTCAAGGTTTTCGGGCAGGTGGTCGGGCTGTCCGGCGTGAGGCCGCTGGCCAGCAGGGCGGCGCTGGTGATCACCTTGAAGGTGGACCCGGGCGGGTACTGACCCTGCAGCGACCGGTCGAAGGGGGTGCTGTCGGGGCGGCTAACGGCCGCCAGCACTTCCCCCGTTGACGCCCGGATAGCCACCAGGGCGGCGGGCTGCTTGAGGCCGTTCAGCGCCGCTTCGGCAACCTGCTGGGTGTGCAGGTCCAGGCTGGTGTGCACGGCCGTGCCGGGCTTGGCGGTGAACGTGGCTGGCGTCGCCAACACTGTTCCGTTGGCGCCTATCACCTGGATTGAGCCGCCCGGTGTCCCGGCCAGTTGGCGCTCGTATTGGGCCTCGATCCCGGTCTGGCCGACGCTGTCGCTCGCCCGGTAGGGCAGGCCGAGCTGCTGGAGCTGCTGGGCGGTGATCGCGCCGAGCGAACCGACGACGTGCGCCCCGAGGTCGGCGGTGACGCTGGCCTGGCCGGTGTGCCGCTGGAACCTTGTCCCCGGAACGCGGAAGATGATCGGCTTCACCTGCTGGTAGCGGGCGTCGGCCAGGTCGGCGACCGGGGTGAACTGCTTGGGGTGGGCGGTGGCCGCCTTGAGGGCGGCGGCGATGGCGTTGGCGTCGATTCCCGCCTGGGTGAGGGCCGTCGTGACCTCGGCGACGCTGGTGACGGCATCGCCTTCGAGACCGACGGTGACCACATCGGTGGGGCCGGCCAGGACGGTCCCCCCGGCGCCAAGGACGGCGGCGCGGGGCGGGAACGTCCGTTGGAACGTCAATTTGGCGCCGGGGGTCAGGGCGCGGTACATCGTGGCCGGTGTCCACTCGACCAGCCAGTGGCCGAACACCTTGGCCAAATGCATGGAGCCGGAGTAGTCCCAGGCGCCGATGCCGCCGAGGACGAGGTGAGCGGAGTAGCCGGCATCGGCCGTACCGGCGTGCGAGGTGACCGAACCCAGACGGTACTGCCAGTTGGCCACGCCGAGGTCGTCGAACATGGCTTGGTGGATGGCGGCGAAGTTGGGCGGCGGGTGTTCCACCAACGACGCCATGGCGGCGAAGTCACGTCGGTTCCAGGCGGTGAGGTAGGACTGGGCAACCGGACCCGCCGGATCGGATCCGCCGGAGCGCAGCAGCACCACGACCACGGTGACCGCGACCAGCGCGACCACGACGATCAAGGTGAGGATCAGCGGTGAGCGCAGCAGCGCGGTCGGGCCTTGGGCGGCCGAGTGGCGTCCGGCTCGTCGCAGCCCGGGAGCCGGGGCCGCTCCTTCCGGCGCGACGGGCTTGCTCGGCCGGCGGGACGCGGCGCTCGGAACTTCGGCGGGTCCACCGCTACGACGATGAGAGCCGGGACCGCCGGGGCCGGCCATGGGAGTGCCGCCCGCCCTTATCCCTGGCCAGCCGACATCGACGCGCCGGGCTTTTCCAGCCGGGCAAAGCTCGTTCGACCCGGGACTTTGCGCGTCGGAGGATCCTTTTCGCTGTCGCTGCCCTCGAAGACCGCGGCTCGCACCCCACGGCGAGCCAACTCCTGCAGGAATGGCACCGGCTCCTCGATCAGCTCGGCCAAGCCGCCGGCGCCGGGACGCGACAGCCGGCCGTCGGCGGCCCAGGTGGCGGCGACGGAGGCGACCGTGCCGGCGGCCAGCGCGGGCCGGTCGAGGGCGCCGTATACCTCGGCGTCATGGCCGGCGCCTCGCAACCCCCGGATCTCGACGCGCACGGCGCCGAGCATGCCCTCGGGGTGGGGCGGTCGGAGCATGGGCATCCAGGCGGTGAGGCGGTCCCGGCGGGTCGCCGCCATGCGGGCGGTGACCCGCTTCACCCCGGGGAAAGCGGGCACGAGGAGCAGGGCGTCGGGCCGGGCGGCGCGGTAGCAGTCGGCGCCGCCCACCGGGTCGGGAAACCAGCACAATTCCCGCCCCGAGCCGCCCCGGCGACGGCGCCAGGCACCATCGCGCCAGTCGACTGCCGTCTCGGAGAGGGCAGCGTGGTGGCGGCGGGCACAATCCGGGCCGCCGGTGCCGATGCTGGACACATGGATCTCGGCCACGGTGTCGAACGACATGGCGGCGTGGCGGGCCAGCACGCAGCTGAGTCCCGGGGCGAACGCCGCGCCGACCACGATCGAGACGGCACGTTCCCGCGCCTCGGCGTCGAGGGCCAGAAGACCCCGGACGCCGTCCACGGCGTCGCACACCGACACCACGTGAACGCCGCGCTCGAGGGCGACCTCGGCGGCGGCGCGATGCCCCGTCGGGGTGGTCAGGACAAGGACGTCGGCGTCGTCGAGGACGGCGTCGGGCGACGCGCCCCGCTCCAGGAAGGCCGTGTCGACCCGGCCCGGGTCGTCGAGCGCCTCGGCGATTTCTGCCAAGGCGCTGCGGTTGTGGTGCACCAGGACCAGCCGGTCAAGACCATCCGTCGCGGCCAGCTGCCGGGCTGCTCGGATGCCAACCGCTCCCAGGCCGAGGAGGACGGCCCGCATCGATCAGCGGAGATCCGGCCCGGACAGCTCCCGCCAACCGCCGGTCTGCGGCGGTGTTCCCCCGCTGCCCCGCAGTCGGACGATCACCGCCACCAACCCCGTGGCGGCCATGGCCAGAAGCGCCCGTCGAAATGCTCGCACTGGGCGGGATGTTACCGGGTGGCCTGGGACTTCCCCGGGCGCGGCTGAGTCGCCCGGCGCGGCGCGCCGCTGGTTCCGCCCACGGTGCCGGGGCGACCATCCCGGCCGGCCGCTCCCCGGCCCCCTTTTCCCTGCCCCAGAGCAGTGGCGAAAGCCCACGTCACCGCGGCAATCGGCGGCCCGAGGGAGTGTCCCATTGTTGGCAAACCGGGTCGTGACGGCCTGACCTGCAGCGATGGGTCGTAGACTCCTCGCAATGGACGCGGAGGAGTTTGCCGGCGACCACGACGAAACCGGCGAGTGGCTGTGGGATCTGGAGGATCGCTACGACGTCGGAGCGCCCGAAGCGCAGGTTCCCGCCTCCTTCGGCGCCATGTCGGGCGATCCCCGCGTGGCGACGCTGCGCAAACGGCTCCGGCGCAACGGGTTCGACCAGGCCGTCCCCGTGGCGGGGACCGTCGCCAGCGCCGGTCCGGTGGCCGACCCGGGCCCGCCGACGCAGTTGTGGGCGCCTGACGGCGACGAGGGGGCCGGCGAGGACTGGGACGAGCACACCGGTCCCCTCAGCGCCGTGGCCGCGGCCGAGGATCACCGGTACGCGCCCGCGGCCAGCCGCCGGGTGGGGATCAACAGGATCGCCATCGCGGCCGGCGTGGTAATCCTGCTCGGAATCGTCGGCGTCATGCTGAGCCGGCGGGGCGGCCATCACAACCCGGGCGTCGCCATCTCGGCGACGGCGACCACCACGACCACCCGGGCTCCGAGGGGCGGGCTTTTCGTGCCGACGACGGACACGACTGCTGCCCCCGAAGTGCCTACCACCGTGGCCCCCGCCGGCGCTCCCCCGGCGACGCCACCGTTCACCATTCCCTGGATATCGGTCCCCTCCACGACGACGCCCTCGACACCACCCACGACCCAGCGGCACCCGGGAACGACGACACCGCACACCGGAACAACGATCGTTCGGTCTACGGTGCCTCCGGTGACCATCCCCCCGACGGTCCCTCCGAGCACGGCACCGCCGAGCACGGCACCGCCGAGCACCGCGCCGCCGAGCACCGCGCCGCCGAGCACCGCGCCTCCAAGCACGGCACCGCCAAGCACGGCACCGCCAAGCACGGCACCGCCAAACACGGCACCGCCAAACACGGCACCGCCAAACACCTGAGCAAGCGCTAGCCGGTCATCGGCCGCACGAAGGTGCCGATCCGCAGGGGCGCAAGGCGTGGCGTACCCTTGTCGGCGTGACGCCGGAGGAGATCGCCGACCTCGCCCACCTGCGCCGGGCGCGCGACTTCATGGACCGGGAGTACGCCCGGCCGTTGGACGTCCCCGCCATGGCCCGCACGGCGTTGATGTCGCCCGCTCATTTCTCCCGCAAGTTCCGTGCCGCCTACGGCGAAACGCCGTATTCGTATCTCATGACGCGCCGCATCGAGCGGGCAAAGGCGTTGCTGCGTCAGGGTATGTCGGTCACCGATGCCTGCATGACGGTGGGTTGTACGTCGCTCGGCTCGTTCAGTTCACGGTTCACCGAGATCGTGGGCCAGACGCCGTCGCGCTACCGGGCGGGTGATCACCGGGGCCTCGAGGACATGCCGCCGTGCGTGAGCATGGTGGCGACCCGGCCACGGCGAACCCCGATCACGGTCTGAGACTTCAGCGGGGTAGATGCCCGGAATTCTCGGGGGCCGACTGTCCCGGTAGCGAGCAGGATCGGAGAAGCGCCGCAGGGGCGAGCTTCGTACGGTGGTCGCCATGACACTCACCGTTTCAACCATGTTCATCCCGGTCCACGATCCTGACGAGGCCCTCGGCTTCTACCGTGACGCCCTGGGCCTCGAGGTCCGCAACGATGTCGCAGCCAACGGGTTCCGCTGGGTCACCGTCGGCGCCCCGGGACAAGACCTGAATATCGTCCTGTTCCAGCCGCACGGCGGTCTCTCGCCCGCCGACGGCGACGCCCTCTTGTCGCTCGTGACGAAGGGCTCGCTGCAGGTCGCCATCTTCAGCACCGACGACCTGGACACCACCTTCGAAAAGGTCAGGGCGTCGGGCGCCGAGGTCCTGCAGGAGCCGACGTCGCAGCCGTGGGGGGCGCGTGACTGCGCCTTCCGGGATCCCTCGGGCAACATGGTCCGCATCGCCCAGGCCTGACCGAGTTGGACCTGTGACGAGCTGGGGCGACTTCGCCGCCGCCGAGCCGGAGCTGCCCGCATTTGTGGCGGACCGCCTCCGGGCGGCGCCGGCGTACCTGGCGACGGTGCGGGCCGGCGGCGCACCACGGGTCCACCCGGTCACGCCGATTGTTTCCGCCGACGGCCTCTACCTGTTCATGGAGCCGATATCGCCCAAGGGCGCCGACCTCCGTCAGCGGGGGTGGTTCGCCCTCCATAACGGGGTCGCAGACAACGCGGGGGACTGGCGGCGAGGCATCGGTGAGCGGCACCGGGCACCCGGTCGACGACGCCGCTGTCCGAGCGACGGTCGCCGCTGCCTCCAGCTACCGCCCCGCCGACCGGTACGTTCTGTTCGAACTGCGACCGACCGAGGTGCGTTGCAACGGCTACGGCGACGTCACGCTGCCGGCGCGGCGCAAATGGCGCGCTGCCGACCGTGACGGCGACGGCGACTAGCAGAATGGAGAACGATGAGCTCGGCCACCACAACTGACGCCCAGGTGTCGGCGCCGCACGTTGCCGACCGCCACGACGTAATTCGCGTGCACGGGGCGCGCGAGAACAATTTGAAGGACATCAGTATCGAGATCCCGAAACGCCGGCTGACGGTGTTCACCGGCGTTTCCGGCTCGGGCAAGAGCTCGCTGGTGTTCAGCACGATCGCCGCCGAGTCGCAGCGGATGATCAACGAGACATACAGCGCATTCGTGCAGGGATTCATGCCCACACTGGCCCGGCCCGACGTCGACGTGCTCGACGGACTGACGACCGCGATCATCGTCGACCAACAGCGGATGGGCGCCGATCCCCGCTCCACGGTCGGCACCGCCACCGACACCAACGCCATGCTGCGCATCCTCTTCAGCCGCCTCGGGCAGCCGCACATCGGCTCGCCGAACGCCTTCTCCTTCAACGTTCCCTCCGTCCGGGCGAGTGGTGCCATCACCATCGAGCGCGGTTCGGCCAAGGCCGAGAGGGTCAACTTCACCCGGGCCGGCGGTATGTGCCCGCGCTGCGAGGGCCGGGGCACGATCTCCGACATGGACCTGGCGCAGCTGTACGACGACAGTAAGACGCTCAACGAGGGGGCCCTCACCATCCCGGGCTACAGCATGGACGGCTGGCATGGCCGCATCTTCCGGGGCTGCGGCTTCTTCGACCCGGACAAGCCGATCCGCAAGTTCACCAAGAAGGAACTCCACGACCTGCTGTACAAGGAGCCGACCAAGATCAAGGTCGACGGGATAAACCTCACGTATGAGGGTCTGATCCCGAAAATCCAGAAGTCGCTCCTGTCCAAAGACGTCGACGCCATGCAGCCCCACGTCCGCGCCTTCGTGGAGCGGGCCATGACCTTCACCGTCTGTCCCGACTGCGGCGGCACCCGGCTCAGCGAGGGAGCGCGGTCCTCGAAGATCAAGGGCATCAATATCGCCGACGCCTGTGCCATGCAGATCAGTGACCTCGCCGGTTGGGTCGGTGGCCTCAACGAGCCGTCGGTGGCACCGTTGCTGGCCGCGCTGCACCAGAGCCTGGACTCGTTCGTGGAGATTGGGCTCGGCTACCTGTCGCTCGACCGACCGGCGGGCACGCTGTCGGGCGGCGAGGCGCAGCGGGTCAAGATGATCCGCCACCTCGGCTCCTCGCTCACCGACGTCACCTACGTCTTCGACGAGCCCACCATCGGCCTCCACCCCCACGACATCCAGCGAATGAACGAGCTGCTCCTGCGGTTGCGTGACAAGGGCAACACCGTCCTGGTCGTCGAGCACAAGCCCGAAACCATCGCCATCGCCGACCATGTCGTCGACCTCGGCCCCGGCGCCGGCACGGCAGGCGGGTCGGTGTGCTTCGAGGGCACCGTCGCCGGGCTGCGGGCCAGCGAAACCCTCACCGGGCGCCACTTCGACGATCGAGCCGCCCTCAAGAAGTCGGTGCGCAAATCCGCTGGCGCACTGGAGATCCGCGGCGCCACGGCGCACAACCTGCAAAAGGTCGACGTCGATATCCCCCTCGGCGTGCTCTGTGTCGTCACCGGCGTGGCCGGTTCCGGGAAGAGCTCGCTCATTCACGGGTCGATCCCCGCCGGCGACGGTGTCATCTCGATCGACCAGAGCGCCATCCGAGGCTCCCGGCGCAGCAACCCCGCCACCTACACCGGACTCCTCGACCCCATCCGCAAGGCGTTCGCCAAGGCCAACGGCGTAAAACCGGCCCTGTTCAGCGCCAACTCCGAGGGCGCCTGCCCCAACTGCAACGGCGTCGGCGTCACCTACGTCGACCTGGCCATGATGGCTGGTGTAGCCACCACCTGCGAGGAGTGCGA
>DATARN010000191.1:0-10842 GCA_036264135.1 Acidimicrobiales bacterium | reverse complement strand
GAAGCCGACCAGCTGGGGCAGGACGAAGGGCACCACCAGCTTGGACCCGAAGAGGTGGAAGCCGGCCTGGGCGTGCACGATGCCCTGCAGCGAGAGGGTCCCGGCCATCATGACCACGCCGACCACGGCCAGGACCAGCGGCAGCTCGTAGGCGATCAGCTGGCCGGCGGCGCGCAGGCCCCCCATGAGGGAGTACTTGTTGGCCGACGCCCAGCCGGCGGCGAGGATCCCCACGACGGAGAGGGAGCTGACGGCCAGGGCGAAGAAGATGCCGGTGTCGAGGTTCTCGCCGATGGCGCCCGGGCCGATGGGGATGACGACGTAGAGCATGAAGGTGCTGATCAGCACGATCACCGGGGCCAGGGCGAAGACCCGCTTGTCGGCCCGCTCGGGGGCCAGCAGCTCCTTCTGGAGGAACTTGCCCCCGTCGGCCATCAGCTGCAGCGACCCGTGGGGGCCGGCCTCCATGGGGCCGAGGCGGCTCTGCATGTGGGCCATCACCTTGAACAGGAAGGTCTGCACGATCAGGGCGGTCGCCGTGGGCACGGCGATCAGCACCAGCACGACCTTGATGAGCGTCTGGCCCCAGTAGGGAATGTCGAGCGCCGTCACCATGGGGGTCGCTACCGGTCGATGTCGCCGAGGATGAAATAGAGCGACGCCAAGATGGTGATCACGTCGGGGACGAAAACCCCCCGCAGCAGCCACGGTGTGATGGACACGTTGGAGAACGAGGGGGTGCGGATCTTGCAGCGGAACGGCCCCAGCCCGCCCTGGCTGACCAGGTAATAGCCCATCTCCCCGAGGGGGTTTTCCGTGTGCACCCAGGCCTCCCCCGGCGGGACCTTGATGATGCGGGGCACCTTGGCCTGGATGGTGCCGCTCGGCATCGTGCCGAGCAGCTGCTCCACGATCTTGGCCGCCTCCCGGACCTCCTGGAGGCGAACCCAGTACCGGGCGAAGGAGTCGCCGTCGGGGTGGGTCCAGACCTTGAAGTCACACTGGCTCCACGGCAGGGGGGACGGCTCGTCCCGGCGGAGGTCGAAGTCGATCCCCGAGGCCCGGGCGTTGGCGCCCGACATGCCGTACTCCAAGGCGATGTGCGGGGGGATGACGCCGATGCCCCGGGTGCGCTGCTCGAAGATCTCGTTGCCCATGAGCAGGTCTTCGATCTCGTCGCAGAAACCCACGACCTTCTTCAAGACGCCCTTGGTCTCGTCGATCCAGCCCTTGGGCAGGTCCTCCTTGAGGCCGCCGATGCGGTCGAAGTTGGGGTGGAACCGGCCGCCGGTGGCCGCCTCGATGAGGTTGAGGACGTGCTCGCGGTCGCGGAACGCGAAGAACACCGGCGTGAGGGCGCCCAGCTGCACGCCCATGTCGCCGAGGAACAGGATCAGGTTGGCGATGCGGCCCAGCTCGAAGAGAACGCAGCGGATGTGCTGGGCCCGGGGCGGGGCCTCGATGGCCATCAGCTTCTCGGCGGCCAGGATGAAGGGGACCTCGTTGCAGAAGCTGCCCAGCCAGTCGATGCGGTTGACCAGGGTGGTGATCTGCGGGTAGGTGCGGACCTCGGTCAGCTTCTCGTAGCCCCGGTGCATGTAGCCGGCGACCGGCTCCGCCCACAGCACCTGCTCGCCGTCGAGACGGACCACGATGCGCAGCGTGCCGTGGGTGGCGGGGTGCTGGGGCCCGATGTTGAGGGTCATGCCCTCGGCTTCCAGCTCCACGTTGACCCGGGCGTCGGCCGCGGTCGCTGCGATGTAGGCGGAGCGCTGGCGTTCGGTTATGGCCATCTTCGTCGCCTACTCGACGCCGGCCAGGGGATCGGCGTCAGGATCGGCTTCCTCTCCGGGCATGGGCTCGACGTCGACCAGGCCGGGCCACGGCTTCACGATGCGGGCCAGCAGCGGGAAATCCTTGCGCAGGGGGTAACCCTCGAACCCGCTGGGCAAGTAGAGGTGGCGAAGGCCGGGATGACCGGTGAAGTCGAAGCCGTACATCTCCCACGCTTCGCGCTCGTGCCAGTCGGCGCCGCGGTACAGCGGCACCAGCGACTCGATGCGAGGTTCCGCCTCGTCGAGGTCGACCTTCAGGGTGAGGCCGACGTGGGTGGTGACGTTGTACAGGCGGGCGAACACCTGGAAGCGGCTCTCGCCGCCCGCCACACCCGTCCGGAAGCCGGTTTGCGGGCTCCTGGCCGCGGCCTCGGCATCTTCCGCCGCCGCATCGTCGGCGGCCGCGGCGTCGGCCCCGGCGGCGTCGTCGTCGCCGGCATCGGCGTCGAGGGCGCCTTCGGTGGCCTCGATGACCGCCTCCTCCGCCTCCCACGCCTTCTCCCCGAGCAGGCCGGGGTTGGGTTTCCAGTCGATGCCCGACAGGAAGCAGAAGTAGGTGAGGCCGAGGCGCTCCTTGCACAGGGCGACCGCCCGACGCCACGCCGTCCGCTCGACGCGGACGACGAGCTCGTCGCCGGGGATCAGGTCGTACGCCAGGACGTCGTCGCCCAGCTCACTCTGGAGGAGGTCGAGCATCGGCTGGCGCAGCATGTCGGGCGCCTCCGGCTCGGCGGTCGCCTCCAGCGTGTCGTCAGCCACCGGTGGTCACCTCGGCCTTGGCGGCGACGGCGTCGGCGTCGGCCTTGTCCCCGGGGGCGTTTTCCTCCGCCGCCCGACTGGCGAGCGGTTGCGGCTCGGGGTGGGCGGCCAGGTAGGCGGCGGTGGTCTCCTCCAGGGTGGGTCGGGCCTTGGCCTTGACCGCCTTGGAGGCGTCGCGCCGGGACTTCAGCTTCACCGGCGTGGAACCGTCGATGGTGCCCCCGCCGACCACGATGGGATCGCCCCGCCACCGATCCGCCATGCTCTCGCCCCGGATGGCCTGCTGCAGCAGGACGATCCCCTCGAGCAGGGCCTCGGGACGGGGCGGGCAGCCGGGGACGTACACGTCCACGGGGATGATCTGGTCGACGCCTTTGGTCACCGAGTAGCTGTCCCAATACGGGCCGCCGCAGTTGGCGCAGCTGCCCATGGAGATCACGTACTTGGGGTCGGGCATCTGCTCGTACAGCCGGCGGATGGGCGGCGCCATCTTGTCGGTGACCGTCCCGCTGATCACCACCAGGTCGGCCTGGCGGGCCGACGCCGGGAAGGGGATCACCCCGAGGCGCATGACGTCGTAGCGGGGCGAGCCGAACGCCGCGCCCATCTCGATGGCGCAGCACGCCAGCCCCCACTGGTACACCCAGAGCGAGTAGCTGCGCGCCGTGTTGAGCAGGGCGCTCAATGGCTTGGGCACCCACCCTTTTTCCACTAGACCCACCGGAGCACCCCCTTTCGCCAGGCGTAAAGCAGGCCTAGAGCGAGGATAACGATGAAGGCGGTCGCTTCCACCAACCCGTACGTCCCAAGCGCCTTGACCCGGACGGCCCAGGGCAGGATGAATACCGTCTCCACGTCGAACATGACGAAGAGGAGGGCGAAGACGTAGTACCGGATCTGGCTCTGTGACCAGCCTTCGCCCACCGGGTCGACGCCGCTCTCGTAGGCGATGTATTTCTGCGCCTGGGGGCGGGTGGGGCGCAGCAGGCTTCCCAACCCCAGCATCAGGACCACCAGGACGACCGCCGCCCCTGCGAAAATTGCCACCGTGAGGTAGCTGCGGAGGAAGCCTGACATCGTTCAGTCGAGCGTAGTGACTGCCTTCACAAGCCGCCAACCTGCCAACATGAAGCTGGCGCCGAGTTGAACCCGAGTACTCCCCTAGCGAGGATGAACCAATTGTGACTGTCCCGGCGGTGCCGGATCTGCTGGCTGTCGACGTCCCGGTGGGCGGCCGGGTCCTCGTTGTCAGCGACCTTCATCTGGGCCGGTACACCACATCCACCTCGGCCACGGCCACCGCCGAGCTGGCCCAGGCCGTCGACGCCTGGACCGGCCCCGGGCTCCTGATCTTCAACGGCAGCTGCCTGGAGCTGCTGTGCGCCGGCGGAACCGACGCCCGCGCCGCCCTCCTCGCCCACGCCGCCCTCCGCACCGCGGTCAAGGCCTTCGCAGCGGGACCGGGCCGGCGCGTGCTGTACCTGCCCGGCGCCCGCGACAGTCGCGTCGCCTGGGACGCCGCCGCGGCCGGGGCCATCGGCGACATGCTGGGCACCGAGATCGCCCTGGCCGCCGACCTCACCATCGACACCGGCGCCGGTCCGCGAGTGGTCCGGGTGGAGCCGGGCCACCAACTCGACGCCCTCACCCACCTCGATGACCCCCGCAATCCCGGGGAGAGCCCCCTCGGTCATCACCTGGTGTGCGACGTCCTGCCGGCGCTTCGCTCGTCCACGTCCGGCCGGGCCACCGATGACGGGCCGGCTGGAGGGGCACAACTGCCGGAGGCGGACGGCTGGCTCAGCGGGTTGGAGTCCTTGGACGACCCGGCCTCCTTTCCCCGCTTCCTCGCCTCCCGGCTCACCTACCGCCGGCTGGGCCGCCACGCCTGGGTCCTCCTCCTGCCGGTCATCGCCGCCGCCCTCCTGCGACTGCCCTTCGCCGCCATGCGCACCGCCCATCAGCACGTGGCGTCGGCGGCCCGCGTCACCTTATTTATGGGGTTGGCCACGGCCGTCGGGTTGATCCTGGTCGGCACCGTCGTGGCCCTCATGGTTCGGGGCACCTGGCGGGGCCTGGCCGGCGTCGCCCTCCGGCAGGCCAGCGACGACGCCCGCTCCGACCGCAACGCCGCCGCCCGGGCCCGGGCGCGCCAGCTGGTCACCTCCGGCCACGCCGGCCTGGTCACCGGCAGCACCCGCCGCCCCGAGCTGACCTATCTGGGGGACGGGTTCTACGCCAACAGCGGCTGCGCCTCCGACGTGGTCACCGAGTCGCCGGCGCGCTTGCACGCCCTCGGGGCGCCGTCGCTGTTCCTCGCCCAGCGCCAGGTCTCCTGGGTCGAGCTGGAAGCCGGCAGCGAGCTGCACGTCCGGTTGCTGCACAGCCGCAAGGACCTGGGCGGGGCCACCATCCTGGAGCGGCTGCTGACCCAGTCGGGACCCGAGCGGGTTCCCGCGGCCAACGACAGCCAGCCGGTGCTGGTCGCCACCTTCCCCCATGGCACCTCCTGGCCGGCCCCGGTCTCGGTCGACCGCCGCCTGCGGCGGGTCCGCCGCTGGTCGGCGGCGCTGGTGGCGGCGGCGGGCGTGCTGAGCTTGATGTCGGCGTTTCTGGCCCCGACCCGCCAGCGCCTGTCGAGCCTGTTGCAGTTCGTACCGCTCGCCGTTCCCCAGGCCGCCGACGCCCTCGTCGCCCTGGCCAGCCTCGGGTTGCTGGCCCTGGCCCGCAGCATCCGCCGGGGGCAGCGCCGGGCGTGGCTGATCGCCTGCACGTTGCTGGCCGGAACGTTCCTCCTCCACCTGGTCAAGGGCTTCGACGTCGAAGAGGCAATCGCGACCGGCGCCGTCTTCGGCTACCTCTTTGTCCACCGCGACGCCTTCCAGGCGGGAGTCGACAAACCCTCGACCCGGCGGGGCGTCCTGACCCTCCTCTGGGGGGCGGCGCTGACGATCGCGTTCGGGACGGCGGCCGTCGAGCTCGGAACCCGGCTGGCCGCCAGCCGCCATCATCAGCGCCTGCCGCTGCCCCGAGCCTTCCTGGCCGCCACCGAGCGGCTGGTCGGGGTTCGGAGTGTGCGGCTGCCCGACCGGCTCGACGACTTCTTTGCCCCCGCCATGGTGGCCATCGCCATCGGGCTGGGCCTGGCGGTCGCCTACCTGCTGTCCCGGCCGGTGGTCGCCCACCGCGCCGCGTCACCGGCCGCGGGCGGGGTTCCGGCGGGGGTCAACCTGGGCGCCGGCGGGCTGGGCCGGGCCCGCGACGTGGTGCGCCGCTACGGATCCGGCACCCTCGACTACTTCGCCCTCCGGCCCGACAAGGAGTTCTTCTTCTGGGGCGACTCGGTCGTCGCCTACGGCATCTACGGCGGCGTCTGCCTGGTCTCGCCCGATCCCATCGGCCCCCGTGCCGAGCGGGAGGAGGTCTGGAAGGCGTTCCGCCGCTTCGCCGACCGCAGCGGCTGGACCCTCACCGTGCTCGGCGCCGGGGAGGACTGGCTCCCCGTGTACCGGGCGGCCGGCATGCACGACCTGTACGTGGGCGACGAGGCGGTGGTCGACTGCGGGCGCTTCACCCTCGACGGCGGCCGCTTCAAGGGCCTAAGGCAGGCCGTCAACCGGGTGGCCAAATACGGCTACACCATCACCTTCCACGATCCCGCCACCATCGACGTGGCCCTCCGCCGCCAGCTCGAGGGCGTCATGACCAAGAGCCGGCGGGGCGACTTCGAGCGGGGCTTCTCCATGACGCTCGGCCGGGCGTTCGACGCCAGCGACGATGGGCTGCTGCTGGCGGTGGTGTGGGGGCCGGCGGGCGCCGACGGGGAGGCGGAGCCCGTGGCCTTCTGCCAGTACGTCCCCGCCCCCGGTATCAACGGCTACTCCCTGGACCTGATGCGGCGCGACAGCGGCGAGCATCCCAACGGGCTGCTGGACTTCGCCATCGTCGAGACCATCCGCTACCTGAAGGCGCAGGGCAAGACGGGCCTCGGCCTGAACTTCGCCACCATGCGGGCCGTACTGGCCGGCGAGGCGGGTGACGGGCTCTCGCAGCGCATCCAGGCGTGGCTCCTGCGGCGCATGTCCGACTCCATGCAGATCGAGTCGCTGTGGAAGTTCAACGCCAAGTTCGACCCCGACTGGCTGCCCCGCTACGCCCTGTACGACTCGCCCGAGCACGCCTTGCCCTGCGCCATCGCCGTGGCTCGGGCCGAGTCGTTCTGGGAGCTGCCGGTGATCGGACGCTTCCTGGTCCCGAGCACGCCGGCGCCGACCGGGACAGCGGCGCCGGCCACGGGGACGCGGGCGCCGGAACCCGCTCCCGCGGCGATCTCCGCGAGCCCCGACCGGTAGCAGCCACCGGCCGGGGCGGCGGACGTTGTGGCGGGTCAACCCCACCACACCCGTCCGCGCCGGCAGGGAGAACTAGTCCGTCACCGCGTCCTTCAGGGCCGAGCCGGTGTCCTTGATCTTCTCGCCCACGCCCTTGGCCTGCGACGCCACCTGGTCGCCCTTGCCCTCGCCTTCGAGGCGCTCGTTGCCGGTTGCTTTGCCTGCCGCCTCCTTGACGTTGCCCTTGATGTCCTGTGCCTTGTTCTGGATCTTGTCCTCGGTGCTCATGTACCTCTCCTGTCTGCCCTCCGGCGAGGTCGCCGACGGCTTCTTCGTCATACCCACGGAAGCGAAAGATTCCCCGGCGAGGCTTTGGTTTTGGGAACCCTGTCCCACGGTAAGTAATGGGACCGGTTGAGCCTTCAGCCAGCATCGACTGAGCGGATCGATGCATTGCAGCAGATGTCGTGGACGAGGTGGACCCGGTGCGGGATTTCTTCATGGTTGTACGTCAGTGTGGTGAGAGTGCCGAAGTGGCGGTCGAGGGTGACCTCGACGCGTTTACCTCTCCGCAGCTTCGCCAACTGCTCCGGGGACTCGAGTCGGACGGCACCAACCGGATCACGGTGGACCTCTCCGGAGTGGGGTTCGTTGACTCGACGGCGCTCGGCGTGCTCGTTGGGGGCCTGCGGCGGCTGCGCCAACGAGAAGGGGATCTGGTGCTCCGAGCGCCCCGTTCTCAGACCGCGAAGGTGTTCGAGATAACCGGGCTCTCCGGTCTTTTCACCTTCGATGGCGCGGAGCCGGCTCGCGGTGATTCGGGCGTAGAGGCCGGTCGGCACCGGCAGCATTCTTTGGACAGGGCGGGCGGGGATGACGGCTCCACTGCGGCCTAGGCCCACCGGACCGGCGGCCCTTCGTCCGGGACAAGAACCATTCCAACCATCGGGACGCACGTTGTTCGAGGAGGACCACGAATGAAATACGCGCCATTGGGGACGACGGGACTCGACATTTCCCGGGTCGGGCTCGGGGCATGGGCGATCGGCGGCGGTGGCTGGCAGGGGGGCTGGGGTCCGCAGGACGACCGGGATTCGGTGGCGGCGATCCACCGCGCCCTCGAGAGGGGCGTCAACTGGATCGACACCGCCCCCGCCTACGGGTTCGGCCGGGCCGAGAGCGTGGTCGGAGAGGCGGTGCGCGGCCTGGCGGTGGACGAGCGGCCCCTGCTCTTCACCAAGTGCGGCCTGGTATGGGCCCCCGGAGAGCACAGCCTCAGCAATTCGCTGGCGCCGGGATCGATAAAGCGGGAATGCGAAGCATCGCTGCGCCGCCTCGGCGTCGACACGATCGACCTGCTCCAGGCTCACTGGCCCACCGAGGACGGGACGCCGTTGGCCGAGTCGTGGGCAGCGATGGCCCAGCTGGTCGACGAGGGCAAGGTCCGCTACATCGGCCTCAGCAATTTCACCCGGGGCGACTTGGCGGAATGCGAGCGGATCCGTCACGTGGACACGTTCCAGCCGGAGTTGAACCTCCTGGTCCGCCAGGCGGCGGGCGAGACCTTGCCGTGGTGGGCCGAGCACGACACCGGCGTCATCGTGTACAGCCCGTTGCGGTCGGGCCTGTTGAGCGGCCGCTTTTCGGCGGCCCGGGTGGCGTCGTTGCCCGACGACGACTGGCGGTCCACGGCCGACGACTTCAACGCGCCCCGCCTTTCGACCAATCTGGCGCTGGTCGAGCGGCTGAAGCCGATAGCCCAGCGGGCGGGGGCGACCCTGGCGGAGTTGAGCATCGCCTGGGCCCTGGCCTGGCCCGCGGTCGATGGCGCCATCGTCGGCGCCCGCAATGAGGAGCAGGTCGACGGCTGGGTCGCCGCCGCCGACGTCATGCTCGACCAGCATCTCCTGGACGAGATCGCCGAAGCCATCGAGGCGACGGGCGCCGGGGCCGGTCCGAGCCGGCCGGGTCCGATCCGGCCGGGTCCAGTCCGGGAACTGGAGCGGCACCCGTGAACCCGGCACGGCCCTCCCCCATCCGCTTCGTCGGGGCGTTCGAATCTACCTACCAGCCGGCCCATGACCGCGACGTCATGGAGACGACCGAGCACGACATCCGCTGGCGCGATGACTTGGCGCTGCTGGCGGCGTGCCACGTCCGGGACCTGCGCTATCCCCTCCGCTGGCACCGCATCGAAGCGGAGCGGGGGCGTTTCGACTGGACACACACCGATGCCGTCTTGGGCTTCATGCGGGACAACGGATTCCGACCGATCGTCGACCTCCTTCACCACACCAGCTATCCCATGTGGCTGGGCGATCTGGGCGCCCCCGAGTTCGGGGCCGCCTTTCTGCGCTTCGTGGAGGCGGCCGCCGAGCGCTACCCCTGGCTCCCCGGTTACACGGTGTGCAACGAACCGTTTACCACCCTGCTGTTGTGCGGCCAACTCGGCGTGTGGGCGCCCCACACGCAGGGCATCGCCGGCTTCATCCGCCTGGCGGGAAACGTCTTTCCCGCCATTACCGCCGCCAGCCGCCTGCTCCGCGACCTGCTGCCCCAAGCCGAGCACCACCACGTAGAGGCGTGCGAGCGCCACAGCGGCGCCACCCCCGAGGGAAGGGTGTTCGCGGCCATGGCCAACGACCGCAGGTTCCTGCTCACCGACCTTTTCCTCGGCCGCCCCGTGGACCTCGACCGGCCATTCGTGCATGAGCTGGTCCAGGCGGGGGGCGAGGATCTGCTGGGCGTGGAGCCCGGCTCCATCGACGTGCTCGGCCTCGATTACTACGCCCACAATCAATGGCACTGGAGCGCCCCGGGGCAGGGCACCAACACGCCTCCCGCCCCGCCGCCGCTGTGCGAGTTGATAACGGAGTATTGGGACCGCTACCGGTTGCCCGTTTCGTTGTCGGAGACCAATATCCGCGGCTTTGCCTCGGACCGGGCCAGCTGGCTCAAATACACCCTGGAGCAGACCGAAGCCGCCCGCGACCGCGGCGTCGACGTGCGGGGGTACTGCTGGTTTCCCTTCATCGATTCCGCCGACTGGGCGTCGCTGTTGCAGGAGTGCGTCGGGGCCATTGACCCCGTCGGCGTCGTCTGGCTGGACGAGAACCTGGACCGCCGGCCGTCGTCCATGTCCTTCGCCTATTCCCTGGCGGCGTCGGGCACACCGGCCGCCGAGCTTCCGGCGTACCGGTTCCGGACCCCGGTCGCCCACTGGCTGGAGGGGTGGCTTCCCCACATGTCGCACTGGGACTGGCGTCGGCCCCCCGCCCGCGAGTTGTGCTCGAGCACCCACCGTCCCGACGACCGGATCCAACTGAGGAGCAACCATGGCGGCTGAGCTTGTTGTCCTTTCCCACCTGCGCTGGACATTTGTCTGGCAACGTCCACAGCAGCTCATCTCCCGGCTGTCGCGGCATTTCGCCCGGACGTGGTTCGTCGAGGAGGCCGAGCCGGTCGCGGGCCTCACCACGCCCCTGCTGGCCGAGGACGACCAGGGCACCGTCACCCGCTTGTGGCTGCAGCTGCCCGCCACGTGGTCGGCGTCGGGCTTCGACACCACCGCATCGCAGTGGTACACCGTCCTCCTCGCCGAGCGGCTGGGCGGCCACGCCGATCGCACGGTCTGGCTGTACACCCCGATGGCCCTCGACGTGGCCCGCACCCTGGGGCCGTCGATCGTGGTCTACGACGTGATGGACGACCTGGCCGCCTTCCGCTTCGCGCCCACCGGGCTCGCCCTGCGCCAGCGCCAGGCGTTGCGGGAAGCTGACCTGGTGTTCACCGGGGGGCGCTCGCTGCACCGCTCGGTGCAGGACGTCCGGCCGTCGGGCGCCCACTGCTTCCCGAGCGGGGTCGAGCCCGAGCACTACGAGACGGCGATCGCTTTGCGCCGCCGGCGGTCACCCGGC
>DATARN010000049.1:0-57366 GCA_036264135.1 Acidimicrobiales bacterium | reverse complement strand
CTGCAATGGCACACCCAGTTGTCGTCGACGATGCCCAACTGGCTGCCGGGGTTCACCGACCTGTTCGCCTTCGGGATGCTGCTGGCGGTGGTGAGCGCCTATCTGGCCGAGAGCGGTCGCCGGCCGGCGTGGCTGTGGCATCCGGGGCTGCCCTGGGCCAGTTGGGCCCTGGCTGCGGGCGCCTTCGTGGCGGTCGGCAACCTGGGCCTGCCATTGACCCCGGTCACCCCGAGCCCGGTGGGCCTGAGCCTCGAACGGCAGACGCTGTACGGCTTGTTCGCCTTCTTCCTGGTCCTGCCCGCCGTCTTCGGGCCCCAGGAACGCGGCGCGGTCCGCGGCCTGCTGCGGGCCCGGCCGGTGGCCCTACTCGGGGTGGTGTCCTATGGGGTGTACCTGTGGCACGAGGCCTCGCTCATGCTGTTCCTGCGGTGGACGGGCGTCCACCTGTTCCGCATCTCCGCGTGGGGGCTGTTCGGCGCGGTGACGGCCATGGCCGTCCTGGCGGCCACGGCCAGCTACCTCGTCGTCGAACGACCGGTGTTGGGCGGCCGGCGCCGCCGCCAGCCGGACCGGGTGCTCGGCCCGTCCCCCCTGGCCCGCCCCGTGCCGGCGACCGCGACGGCGACGGCGACCGCGACCAGCGACCTGGCGGCCAGCCGGTGAAGGGCATCGAGGACGCGGCCGGCGCGGTCGTGGCAGCCGGATCGGTGCCGACCCTCAACGGGGTCCGGCCGCCGAGCATCGACATCGGGCCCCGCCAACCGCACGAACGACTCGCCATCCTGGCCGCCAACGCCGGCCTCCGGCGGGTCCAGATCCTGGCCTGGCGGGATCTCGAGCACCCCGAGGCCGGCGGCTCGGAGGTGCACGCGGCGCGCATCGCCGAGCGCTGGGCCGCGGCGGGCATCGACGTCCAACTCACCACGTCCCGTGCCCCCGGCGCCCCCCGGCGGTCGCAGCGCGACGGGTACCGGACTCTCCGACCGGCGGGCCGCTACGGCATCTTCCCGGCCGCGGCCGCGGCGGCGCTGGCCGGGCGCCGGAGCCGGCCCGACGGTGTGGTCGAGATCTGGAACGGCATGCCGTTCTTCTCGCCCGTGTGGGCGCCGCACCCCCGGGTGGTGTTCCTGCACCACGTCCACGGCGGCATGTGGGACCTGGTCCTCCCCCGGGCGCTGGCCCGGGCCGGCAAGTGGGTGGAACGCCGGCTGGCGCCCCCGCTGTACGCCGGCACGCCGGTGGTGACCCTCTCCGAGTCGTCCCGCCGCACCATCGTGGCCACCCTGGGCCTGGACCCGGCGCTGGTGTCGGTCGTGCCACCCGGGGTCGACCCGCGCTTTCATCCGGGCGGACCGGTGGAAAAGACGCCGTTGGTGGTGGCGGTGGGCCGACTGGTGCCCTACAAGCGCTTCGACCTGCTCGTCGACCTCCTGGTCCGGGTGCGAGCCCGCCACCCGGACCTGCAAGCGGTGGTGGCCGGCGAGGGCTCGGAACGGCGCCGGCTGGAGGCCCTGGTGGCGGCGCACCACGCCGAGGGCTGGTTGCACCTGCCGGGCCGCGTCACCGACGAGGCCCTCGTCGACCTGTACCGGCGGGCCTGGGTGGTGCTGTCCACTTCGGCGTACGAGGGGTGGGGCCTCACCATTTCGGAGGCCGCGGCGTGCGGTACGCCGGCGATCGCCAGCCCCATCGACGGCCACCTCGACGCCATCCACGACGGCGAGAGCGGACTGTTGGCCGAGCCCGGCGCGGCGATGGAAGCGGCCCTCAACCAGGTGCTCACCAACCGGGTCGTCCGCCGGCGCCTCCAGGTGGGGGCCAGGAACCGGGCCCGGGAGCTCACGTGGGATCAGACGGCACTCGGGACGCTACAGGTGCTGACCGCGGATCGGACTCGGCGATCGGGGCCGGTCGCCGCCCCCGTGGGCTCCTGAGGACACTGTCCATGGTGACCGCGGCCAGAAGGACCAGGGCCGGCTCCAGGGCGGCGCGGAACCTCGTCTGGCCGTAGGTCAGCAGCACGGTGATGACCACGTCGGCCACCAGCGCCAGCAGCGGGTAGATGATGGTGCCGCGCCGGCGCAGCAGCAGCGCGCCAGGAACGGCCAGCCCGACCAGCGCGTAGTACATCACCAGCCCGGCGTACGCCCACCACTTGGGGCGGCCTTCGACGAAGACGTCCAGGTGGATCTGCGGGACGATTTGGTAGACGGCAAACGTCCGGCCCAGCCGCTCGGCCTCGACCACTGGCAGTCCGCCCAGGTGGTCGTCGATGTAGGTCAGGGCCCGCCGCTCCCCGGCGGCGTCCAGCACCGTCTCATCGCCATGGACGCCTGACTCGGCGGAGAGCACGCACCGGAACGACCAGTACCCGGGATTGCGATGCCAGGCCTCATCGCAGTTGGCGGTGGCCAGCGCCGAGCCCAGCCGGTCGGTGATGAACACCGGGTGGGTAAAGCGGGTGAGGTTATACCCGACCCACGGACCGAGGAGGGCGGCGCACGCGGCCCCGCCCGCCAGCAGCAACCGACCCCGGGTGGTCCAGGAGCGGGTGCGGGAGCCGATGGCCAATGGCAGCAGGACGAGCGGCGCCAGCAGCACCAGCTCGTCCCGACCCAGGGCTGCCAATCCGATGGCCGCCCCCAGCCAGGCCGCGGCGGCCGGCGTGGGCCGTCGCTGGAGGCGGTAGGCCGCCCACAGCACCAGCAGGACCAGGATCGGCGTCAGCGTCTCCGACAGGCCCAGGGCGTCGCTCATCCAGATGTTGGGGTACACCGCCACGATGACGGCGGCCAGCAATCCCACCCGCCGGCCGGCCAGGTCCCGACCCACCACCGCCGCCAGACCGACCGCCGACGCCCCGATGATCGCCGACCAGATCCGGTGGGCCAGGAAACTCTTGAAGCCCACCAGCGAGCACAGGGCCATCAGCATGATGTACAGCGGCGGCAGCTTGGCGGTGGGCTGGGCGTGGTGGGTTGCGGCGTAGACGAGCGGCTCGATGAACCCCTTGCCCCGGGCCAGCAGGTTGGCCTGGCCGAGATACTCGGCGGCGTCGCCCATGGCAACGGCGTGCGGCCGGGACAGCACGTCAGCCAGGCGGATGCCCAGGCCCACCAGGACCGCGGCGGCGACCAGACCGCGCCACGTTCCTACCCGGACGGCCACGGCGCGCACGCCGGTCAGGCCGGGACGGGCGCGCCGCGCGGGGCGGTCTCGGCGCCGAGGACGCCGACCGCGGCGACCACCGCCGCGAACCCGGCCCACCGGGGCAACGACCACCACCCGGCCGGCACCAGCAGCTCACCGAACACGACCGACGCGCCCACCAGCGCGCAGCCGCTGGAGATGACGTTGGCCAGCGGGACGAGCAGGGACGCCGGCTGGCGCTGCAACCCCACCTGGAAGACCAGCAGGCCGCAAAAGGTGACGGCGACGAACACCCACGGGTAGGGAGTGGCCAGGGCCGACTCGGCCCCGTCCAGGACCCCGTGGCCCACCAGCCGGGTGGCCACCGCCTTCTCGGCCAGGGCGCCGACGCCGTAGAACAGGCCCGCCGCGATGCTCAAGACGACGGCGTCCCGCCGGCCGCCCAGGTCCCGGCCGGTGGCCCGGACGGCGACCCACGCCGCGCCGGCGGCCAGGGCGGCCACGATGCCGACCATGGCCGCGAAGCGCCCGCCCGGCGCGGACCGGGCCAGGTCAGCCCCCGGGCCGGCGGACACCGCGATGGCCACTACCGCGGCGAGGACCAGCGCTACCGCGGCCCGCTCCCGAGGCCCCAGCCGCTCCCCCAGCACCGCCCGACCGGCGACGACCAGGGCCAGAACGCCGGCCGCGAGCACGGGCTGCACCACCGTCACCGGCGCCAGCGTCAGGGCCAGGACCTGCAGGCCCAGACCGGCGAGCATGGCGATGAAGCCGGCCAACCAGCGCCGGGACCCTAGGACGACCCGGAGCAGCCGCAGCGGCTGCCCCGTCAATGCGGGCAGAACGGCGAGGGCCTGCTTCTCCAGGATGTAGCCGGCGTCGTAGAGCGCGGCCGACGCCACCGCGACGGCGACCCCGACCGCCACCTGGCCGCCCCCGGCCGCCGAAGCGGTTGTGATCACTGCGGTGCCCTTCTCATTCGACCATCGCCCGGCCCGAGCGTAGACGCCACGCCGAGCCGGGACCGGATGGCACCCACCACCACGTCGGCGCCGAGGAGGGTGATACCCAGCCAGGCCAGGTCGTTGGCCGAGCTCAGGTCGGCCGGCCAGTCGATCGCCGGGAGGTAGCGATGGCGCTGCTGCTGCACGACGACGTAGACCCCCACCGCCAGCAGGGCCCCGACCGTGGCGACCCGGACCGCCAGGCGCCCCCAGGACCACCAGCACCCGGCCGCGACCGCCACCGCCGCGATCACCCCGATCACGGGTCGGCTGACCGCGGCGGAGAGGAGCCCCCAGCCGACGGCGGCCGCGGCCAGGTGGGCGGGCCGGGGTCGGGCGCCCACCAACCCGGCCAGCGACCCCCACGACGCCGGGAGCGGACCGCTGCCCGGCGGCGCGGGGCGGGCCCGGCGAGCCCGGCGTCGCCGCCGGCTGCTCGCCCCGTCCGGCCACACCGCGACCAGCGTCGTCAGGACCAGGGCGACTGCCGACACCCCGATCGCGGCCCACACCACCCGTTGGGGCGTCCAGGTCAGGTGGATGACCGTGGGTCCGGTGACGGTCGCGGCGGGGACGTACCAGCCGTTGGCGTAGCCGTCGACCAGTTGCGACGGGCCCAGGCTGTGGCCGCCCGGGAGGGTGGCCGACCACCCGGCACTCTGGCTCTGGCCGAGGACCAGCCAGAAAGGTTGGCCGTCACCGTCGACCGTGACCGTCCACGATGTGCGGTCCTGGTGGTCGAGCCGCAGCCGCGGCGGGTTGGGTGCGGCGGTGGCCGAGGTGGCCGCGCCGGCCGGCGAGGCCAGCGACAGCTGGTCGATCGACCAGCCCGTCGGCAACCGGGCGCTGGTCTGCACCAGATGCGAGCCCGCACTGAGCTGGATGCCAGCGGCGGCGTTGCCGCATCCCCGCACCGTCAGGCCCTGCCCGGTGAGCGCCGCCGCCGTCGTGCCGGTGATCTCGACGTCGACAGGCCGGCCGTCGATGCGCAACAGGCCGCTCTGGCAGATGGCCGGCAGGACCGCGGGTGTCGCCGGCTGCACGACCGGCAGGCCCAGCTCGGCGATGCCGACGGGCAGGATGTCGGTGGTGCCGGCAAAGGTCGAGTAGTAGTCCAGGGCCCGGACCGGCTGGACCGCGTCGATGGTGATCTTGATCCGGCTGCCGCTCAGCGCCGGGAACGCCACCGGGATCGTCGTCGTCGACCCTTGCGCCCGCCCCGACCCGACCGGGACGGCGGGCAGGATGATCGTCCGGCTGCCCTCCTCGGTGCTGATGGTGAGGCGGGTGGGCAGCGAATGGCGGCCGTCGTTGACGACCTGCAAGGCCAGGTGATCTACGGTGACGGGCTTGTCGAGCACGTAGCTCAACCACTCGCCGGCCTGGGGGCCGGTCTCGGCGATCCAGGCGGTGGCGGCGTTGCCGTCGACGGCCGCGTTGGCGCGGGCTTGCCGGTCGCCGTCAAGGCGGGTGGACGAGTTGGCGGCCACCACCTGGGCGGGACCGGGCGGCGCGGGCCCGGCGGGCAGCTTCCCGGCCGGCGTGAGCCGGACGAGCTGGTTGATCAGATAGTCCGAGTCGCCCGCATTGATCTCGGCGGTGCCCCCGACGGCGAAGGTGCGCGCCGTCGGCAGTGAAAAGGTCCGGGCCATCGTCGGCTCAGGGTCCTGGCGGGGCGGCTCGATGGCCCGGCTGCGGTCCATGAGCAGGAACAGCGGATGGTTGGCTGAGGCCGCGCCGGCCTGGGACAGCAGGTCCGTCGGCAGCCGCAGGGCCTCGGACGCCTGCCCCACGCCGGGGATCCCGACCTCGGCGAGGCCCACCTGGGAGAGGCCGTCGAACCGCTTGCGGGCGCCTCCGGATGCCGCGTCCAGGGTGATCTCCAGCTGGTGAAACGTCCTCGTCCCGAAGGTCACCGTCTGGCCGGGGGCGGTGTACGACGCGGGCGTGAGCGGGACGGTCAACGGGTGCGATCCGTCGAAGCGGAGGGTGACGGAGGTGAGACGCCGGTTGGGGCGCTGCAGCTGCGCCTGCAGCAAGGTGACGTGGTCAACGGTGACGGGCGAGTGCAGGTTGATCTGGAGGCGCTGACCGGTCACCGGCGAGTGGGCGCAGCACGTCCACGACGTGGTGACGTTGCCGTCAACCGCGTTGAGGGGTCGGTCCTCCGGGGTGTAGGTGAGCGGGTCGCCGTAACTGGTGGCCTGCACCGAGGCCACGCCGACGACCTGGGCCACGGTGCGGGTGTCGTCGCCTGCGCCGGGGAAGACCGGCAGGGCGTAGTTGGAGGGGTTCGCGGCCAGCGTGCTCACCCCGGGTTGCTGGACCTGGCCCTGGTTGTCGCGGAGGGTCCCCCACCGCGCCGCCGCCAGGGCGTTGGTGTCGGTGACCACCAGGGCGGCCCCGTCCTGCATGGCTCGGGCGAACCCGTTGGGGTCGTGGGCCAGCGAGGCGCTGTAGATGATGGTCGGGTTTCCGGCCAGCAGCCCCGCCCCGGCCGCCTCCACCAGGCCCTGACCGTTACCGGCCACGAGGAGCGGCGAAGCGGTGCTCTCGGTGCGGACCAGGGGGCGCGGATTGGCGACGTCGAACACGGCCAGGGCGGGCGGCTGGGGCTGGCCCGTGGGCAGGCCCAACCGGAGTTCGCTGTCCAGGGGGTAGCGGATCTGCGGGGCCGGATTCGGGCCGCCGAAGGTCACCGGCCCGGTCACGCCGGCGGGCGGCGGGACCAGCTGGTCCCACAGGCTCTGCGGCAGCGGCAGGTGGTAGCGCTCGTACTGCAGGTCGGACTGCAGCAGGATCTGGCCGGCGCTCATGAGCCCGGCGATCGGTGCCAAGGCGGCAGGATCGAGGGTGCCCTCCTGGAGCGGCTCGTCGAGAGCCTGCAGCAGGTCGGCGGCGGCCGGGGTCCCGGCGGGTACCACCTGGCGGGCCACGTAGGGCCGGTCGAGCAGGCCGGGTGCCACGGGATCCTCGGTCACTCCCCAGGAGTAGGCCGCGAAGTCCTCGCCCGGTAGCCCCAGAACCCGGCTGCTGGCCCCCTGAGCGTTGAGATAGGCGGCCGCCTGCTGCCAGTAGGACGGGAGCTGGGAGGGGCGGGCCAGGTTGGACGCGATCAGGTCGCCAGTCCACAGCGGGGGCAGGTCGGCCGCGACCAACGCCACGCAACACAGACCGGCCACCAGTCCAGCGCGGGGCCAGCGCAGCCGGACGGCGCTGACGCCGGCGCCCATCAGCAGGGCCAGGCCCAGCACTACCAGCGGGACGATGCGGTCCACCGAGCGCATCGCCAGCCCCACACTGCCGCCCGACGCCCGCTCCAGGAGCGCCCCGAACGGGGACGGGTGCGAGTACGGGAAGGCGCCGACGGCCACCACCGTCCCCAGCCCGACCAGGCCCACCGCGAAGGCCCGGTAGCGCCAGCGCGCCACCAACCCGAGGCCCACCGCCACCGCCGGCACGGCGAAGCTCACCGCCAGCAGCCAAAGGGATTGGGTGTAGTTGACCGCCGCCATCGTCCACGGCTGGACCTTGTCCCAGCCGTAGAAGTACCAGTAGCCGAGGCCCCGCAGCACCTCCGCCGACGACGACGTCCGGGACACCGTGGGCACGGTCTCGGTGACCCGCAGCACGTCGATGCCGTAGCGCCCCTCCGCCCACAGGCCCGCCGCCCACCACAAGGACACCAGCAGGCTCAGCCCGCCGATCCGGGCCGCGGCCGACGCGGCCCGCCGGCCGGTGACCTCCCGGGTCCCCCACACCGCGTACACCAGCCACAGGGCCGGCCCGAGCAGGACCAGCAGGATGGAGGTGGCATTGACCCCGCCGACGAGCGCCACCACCACCGCGAAGGCCGCCGGGCGCCGCCAGCCACCGTGGCGCGCGGCGGTCGCGGTCAGACCGATCATCCACCCCAGGGCGGCCCACGGCATGACGATCGCCGAGGTGCGACCCAGGTAGTCGATCAAGTAGGGGCTCAGGGTGTAGGCGAAGGCGGCGACGACCACGGCCGGGCCGGCCAAGCCCAGCCGGCGGGCGCAGTAGGCCACCCCCAGACCTGCGGCCATCAGCAACGAACCCATCCAGATGCGCTGCCCGACCCAGACCGGCACGCCCAGCCAGTGGACCAGGGTGTAATACGGGCCCATCGGGAACAGGTAGCCGATGTTCTGGTGGGTCACCGTACCCAGCCCGGTGTTCGGGTCCCACATGGACGCCGCGCTGGTGGTGAGACGGCCCGGGTCCAGGTACAGGTACTGCTTGGTGTCGGCTGCCACCTGGCCGGGTTTGGTCAGCAGGAGCGGGATGTAGCTGACGCCGGCCAGGGCCAGCCACCACAGCTGGCCGGGGCGTCGGGCTCGCATCCGGCGGCAGTGTAGGGGGCCGGTGATCCCCGGTTCGGGAGGACGGGCCGGGTAGGTTGCGGGAGTGGTGACCCCTGAGTCCGGGACCGCCCGGCCCCGGCTCTCGCTGGCCGTGCTGTCGCTGGTGCTGTTCGTCACCTTTCTGGACAACACGGTCGTGGCGGCCGCCTTGGCCGACATCCAGATCGGGCTGCACGCCGGCGTGAGCGCCCTGCAGTGGATCGTCAGCTCCTACGCGCTCACCTTCGCGGCCCTCATGCTCACCTTCGGCACCCTCGGCGACCACCTGGGGCGGCGGGCCGTGATGCTCGGAGGGCTGGGCGTCTTCACCGTCGGCTCGATCATCGGGTCGGTGGCAAATACCAGCGGGACCCTCATCGCGGCCCGGGTGATCATGGGGATCGGCGCCGCGGCGTCCGAGCCCGGCACCCTGTCGATGATCCGTCAGCTCTACCCGGACCGGACCGAACGAGCCCAGGCTCTCGGGGTGTGGGCGGCCGTGTCCGGGCTGGCGCTCGCCGCCGGGCCGGTGGTGGGCGGGGCGCTGGTCGGCCTGTGGTCGTGGCGGGCCGTGTTCGTGTTCAACGTGGCCGTAGGGCTGGTGGCCATCGCCGGCGTCTACGTCATCCTGCCCGAGGTGGCCAACCATGACCGGCGCCGCCTCGACGTCGGTGGTTTTGTGCTGGGCGCCTCCGCCTTGACGGCCGCCACCTTCGCCACCATCGCCGGCGAGACGTCGGGCTACGCCACCTGGTGGATCGGGCTCCTCTACGCGGCCGCGCTCGTCACGGGCATCGCCTTTCTCTGGGTCGAACGCCGGGCGGAGGAACCGGTGCTGGACTTGCATTTCTTCCGGGAGCGCGCCTTCACCGGCGGCAACGTGGTGGCCTTCACCGGGTACTTCGCCACCTTTGCCGTGTTTTTTTTCATCCCCTTGTATCTCCAGCTGATCGGCACCGCCTCCCCCTACGCGGTGGCCCTGGACTTCCTGCCCATGGCCGCGGCCATGATCGCCGCCTCCGCCCTCAGCGGTGGCTGGATCGCCCGGGTGGGGCCCGGTCTGCCGATGGCCTCCGGCTGCGCGGTCGCCGGCGTCGGGATCCTGGTCACCAACTCGATGCTGTCGGCGACCTCTGGCGTGGAACTGTTCGGGTGGTCGCTGGCGTTCGTCGGCGCCGGTCTCGGCGTCGTCATGGTGGCGGTGACGTCGTCGGTCCTCGGCGTGGTCCCCGCGGCCCGCTCCGGCATGGCGGCCTCGGCCGTCAACACCAGCCGGGAGCTCGGCGCCGTCGCCGGCGTGGCGGTGCTGGGCTCCGTCGTCAACGGTTTGCTCGTCACCAACCTGACCCACGAGCTGGCCCGCATCCCGGGCCTGCCGGCGTCCCTCCGCGGTCAGGTGATCACCGCAGTGACGACCGGATCGGTCAACACCAGTGGGTCGACCCTCCCGAGGACCGGCCCCATCGCCGCCATCGTGCAGCAGGTGCTCAACGCCGCGAACAAGTCCTTTTCCGACGCCCTCAACGTGGTGCTGATCCTCGCCGGCGCCCTTCTGCTCGGCTCCGCGCTGCTGGCCGCCGGCCTGATTCGCGGTTGGCGGGCGGTGGAGATGGACGAACCGTAACCGGCCGGCGAGCCGCTCCACGCGCCGCCGGCTCGGGTCTGGCACACTGGTGACGACGGTGAGTCGGTCGGGTGGTCGCGGCCGGGCATGACCCGGTCGAGGAAGGTCGGGACTCCGCAGGGCAGGGTGCTGGCTAACGGCCAGTCGAGGCGACTCGAAGGACAGTGCAACAGAAAGCAGACCGCCGATGGACGGCCGCCGCCAGCAATGGCCCGGCCGTCACAGGTAAGGGTGCAACGGTGCGGTAAGAGCGCACCAGCGTCCGGGGTGACCCGGGCGGCTCGGTAAACCCCACCCGGAGCAAGGTCAAGCGTGGGACGGCCGGCCCGGCCAATGTCCCCAGGTGGACCGCTCAGATGGATGGCCACCCGTCCGGCCGGCAACGGTCCGGACGACAGAATCCCGCCTACAGACCGACTCACCGTCACACACGATCTACCAGGACTTTAGTGCTATGATTCTCTCTATGGGATTCCAAAGGGATTTCAGAATCGACCGGGCGGCGCGAGAGAGGATGAATCCAATGACTGGCTTTTGGGCTGAGGATCAGGACCAAGCCGATCTGCCTCCTCACCTACGAGATGATGCACCAGAGGCGACGTGTGGCCGCTGCGGCCGTACGACCTGGGACCCCGAGATGTTCGGTCAAGAGGACCGCATGACCCAACCCGATGGCTTCCCCTGCGGAGGTCGCTTCTCTGATCCGAAGACAGACGGCGTCGATTTGGGGGACATGGACGTATTCCGCATGGCTCAAATCAGCCAAGAATCTCAGACAGACCTCGACGCGTGACCGGGAAGCCGCTGAGCGGCAAGGGACGCCGGGGCCGCGGTGAGGGCACGCTCGAGCAGCGCGGCAAGGGCGTCTGGCGCATCCGGGTCTACGCCGGCACCGATCCAGTAACCGGCAATCCCCGACAGGTGTCCCGCACCGTCCGGGCCCGCACCAAGACCGAGGCATTGGCGCTGATGCGCGACTTCCTCCAGGAGATTAAAGAGGGGAAGGTGCAGCTCCGCACGCAGGCCACCGTCGGGCATCTCTTCGACGCCCACCTCGAGCATCTGCGCCGGGTCGGTCGGGCCCCGGCCACGATCGAATCGTACGAGCGGGTGATCGACAAACGGCTGCGACCCGCGTTCGGCCACATCGGGCTGCGGGACCTGACAGCGAAGGATCTCGACGACTACTACGGGGACCGCAAGGCGGCCGGGTCGAAGCCGGCGACGATCCGCCAGCACCACTCGATCATGTCCGGGGCGCTCACCCAGGCGGTCAAATGGGGTTGGCGGGACAAGAACCCGGCCGCGGCGGCCACGCCGCCGGAGAAACCGAAAGGCAAGAAGCGGATCCCGGTGGTGGAAGAGGTCCGCAAGCTGATCGACGCGGCCGGGGAGGTCCCCGAGCAGACGCCGCGGACGGATGTGGACTTGGCGGTCGCGGTGATGGTGACGGCGGTGATCCTGCTGGCGATCACCGGCTGCCGGCGCGGCGAGATGGTGGGGTTGCAGTGGGCGGATGTCAATTGGGCTGACAGCACTCTGAGCGTGGTCCGTCAGCGGATCCCGCTCCGGGGTGGTGACGCTACGATCGAGAACACCAAGGGTGAGGGCGATGACCCGGATCCGCCGGTGGCGCTCGGCCCGCTCGGGTTGGCGGTGCTCCGGGAGTTCCGGGCTGTCGTGGCGGCGAAGGCGGCCGAGCTCGAGGTGCCGGTCGGCGTGTGGCTGCTGTCGAAGGATTGCGGCCGGTCGCCGCTGAACGCGAAGGGTTTCGGGTCGGCGATCACGGAGCTCGGCAGGAAGACCGGGGTGCCGGTGACGACGCACGCGTTCCGCCGGTTCGCTGCTACCCGGATGATCGCGGACGGGGTCGATGTCGTGACCGCGGCGGGGCGGTTGCGTCACACCCCGGAGATGCTGCTGCGGGTGTACGCCGGGTTCGTGCCGGCGAAGGATGCCGCCGCCGCCCGGGGACTCGAGCAGCTGGTCCTCGGCCCAGCGTCGCCGTCGCAGGTCGAGGGTACGGTCGGCTGATGGTCCGGGTCCTGTTCGCTCTTCTGCTGGTGGTGGCGGTGGGGGTGGCGTTCCCGTGGGTGGCCGCGGTCGCGGGGCTGGTGGTGGTCGGGTTTATTCTGGCGGCATCGGTTCGGGGCCGGACGCGTAGACGCCCCCACCCGAAGGTGGGGGCGATGCGACCGTCGTTGGAGCGGCGGCTAGCGGTGCGGCGGGCGTGGCAGGAAGTGCACGGGATCGAGGCCGCGTCCGGCCTGCCGCCCACCCCGCCCGAGGCGTGACCGGGCGCCTACAGAACCGGCATTACGGAGCGGTCCGTCACGGGCGGTTTAGGCTCGTCTGGATGCGGGATCGACTCAGGTGGGCGGTGGCAGGGAACTCGGGGGCGAAGACACGCCTTCACAATCTCCGTGGCGAGTTCTGGGGTCACAGGGTCATTCGGGACATCCTCCCGGCCCTGCGCCGGAACGTGGGGGAATGGCCGGCGGAGCCGTGGGTGCCGCTGCCGGTCATCCGTTGGCTGGAGCGGCACCGCCGCCCGGATTGGCGTGTGCTGGAACTCGGGGGCGGGATGTCGACCGTGTGGTGGTCGACCCGTGCTGCCGAGGTGGTCACCTTGGAGGACAATGCGGAGTGGGCACAGCGTCTGGCCGATCGGCTCGGCGATAGCCCCACGGTCACTCTGCTGGTTCTGCCGCGAGAGGAATGGTGGGCGTGGCTCGCCGAAGAGCGCGCCTTCGATCTCGTCTATGTGGACGCCGCGGACGCCCCGCCCGACTTCACCCGCGTCAAGTTGCTTGAGGCTGCCCACCATCTGGTGGCGCCCGGCGGCTGGCTGGCTCTTGACGACTCGGACCGCCCTCGCTACGGGGGAGCCGACGCGGTGGTGGGGTGGCCGGCAACGCAGGTCGGAGGTCTCAAGGGGACGCCGTTCGCCGTCACCGAAACGACGTTCTACCATCGACCGGCTTAGGCTCATCGCTTCAGTCCGGCGAAGTTTTCGAGGGCGGCTATGGCGGCGTTCCACCCGTAGGCGAAGGCGAGGTTGAAGCATGAGCCGAGCGGATACGCGCCCGCCGAAGAGGTGGCGATGTGCTCGTGGAGGGTCCAGTCGACGCTCGTTTCGGCGGCTATCCGGTCCCGCCACATGGCGTCGAGGTCTTGGTTGACGTAGTTGTGCAGGCGTCCCGTAGCGAGGCAGAGAAAGTCGTGCAGGAGCCAGGAGCCGCCGTTCTGGTAGACGCCTCCCGGCGGGGACACGCTCTGGCCGGGATAGACGGCGTTGAAGTCGCTGGCCGGCAAGTAGCTGCCGTCCTGGTTCACGATGCAGGCGAAGGCCCGGCCAGCCGGCATCGTCTTGACGTTGGTGGAAAAGACTGTGTTCAGGTGGCTAGCGACCTGGGCATCGGTGAGCAGGCTTTCGCCTATGAGGTACTGCGACCAGAACTCCGGCTGGATGCTGAAGACATCCACAAAAGCGAGGGGGTCGGTGTAGCCCGACCGGTTGAAGAAGGTTCGCACCCATCCGCCGACATAGAAGGACTGGTAGGCGGATTTGACGCCGTTCAGGACAGTCGATGTGACGGTGCCGCCGAGGTAGGTGGCGCAGCGGAGAGCGACATAGCAGAGCCCGGTCATCTGGGCTGATGTGCGCTGGGTCGGCAGGCCGCTGCTGATGCTGTCGAACCAGCCCGAGCCGGGACTGTTGTCGCCGACGGGGTAGAAGGAGGCGTCGAGGTTGGCTTCGATGGCCCCGATCAGGTTGCTGATCTGGGTGCCGGTCAGGACCGCTTCCCCGAAGGTGGTGAGGTGCCAGTACGCCCACATGAGCAGTAGGCAGGTTGCGTCGGTCCACCAGTATTGGTCGTAGGTGATCGCCCCGGTGGTCTGGTTGAGGGCGGCTCGGATGGGGGCGAGATTCGATCCGTTGAGGTTGGCGGCGAACCGGGAGAGGAGCTGCTTGGAGATGTTGGCGTCCATCAGCCCCATCTGCGTCCAGAAGGAATCCCGCACGTAGCAGTTCGGGTAGTTCTGAGCCGGGATCAGGAACGCCCCGCTCGCGTCGGCGGCGGACGCCTTGCCGACCCTGGCGCGGGCGGTCGCGGTGAGCATCTGCGTGAACGGGTCGGAGGCGGTGGAACCGTGGACCAGGGCGGCGACGGCATGGCAACGGCGGCGGAGGGCTTCGATGGAGACTGAAGTCCACGTGGACGAGAAGAAGGCGTCGTAGATGGGGGCGGTGAAGTGGGTGAACCCGACAGTGGTCGGCACGCCCGCGGTCAAGGAGAGCGCCGAGACGCCTGCTATACCGAGGCCGGCGTAGAGGCCGAGCTTGCCGGAACCTCCGTAGATGAACCCGTTGGTGGCCGGGGCGTAGCCCCACGATCCGCCGACCCCCGTGTCGGGCATCAGGCAGAAGGCTTGGACGTTCGACCTGGCCGTGCTTCCAGCCGCGGTGGACGGTGCGGCGACGCCGACCATCGGGAACCCGGTGATGGTGATCGGTGTGTTGAGCACCGGCGTGTCGTAGCCGAGGTGGCGCCAGATCGGACCGCTGGGAGCGCTATAGCCCTGGAACAGCTGCACGGTCGTGTTCGCCGAGGCGATGAGCACGATGCGCTTCCGCCATACCCCCGTGGCCAGCTTCGTGAGAGAGACGGACACGGTGACGGTGGTCCCTGAGCCGACCGTGGCCGTGGCCGTCCATCCGTCGTTCCCGTTCGGGGTGATGGATGAATAGACGATGTTCTCGAACCAGGTCGAGCCGATCATCAGGGAGAAGTCGCTAGTCGGGGCGGCTCCGTGGGCTTCCCCGTCCTGCACCCAGGACAGATCGCCGACCTGCGGCTGAAAGACGAAGCCTCCCGCGACGGCCACGGGCGCCATCACGAACGGTATCCCTGGGGCGTCCTGCGGGATCGGCGGCTTGAGCGGCGCGCCAGCGAAGGCACCGTTGCCGAGCGACTGCGGAACCTGGCCGGCGACCGTCCCAGAACTTGTCACAAAAGCGCCAGGACGAAAACGGTACGCGAGCGAGTTCCACGCGGTGACACCGTCGCCGAGCTTGTCCGCTCCGGTGTCAGTTTCAACGCCGAGCTCCCGCAACGCGAGGACCGGATTCGCGGCCGTCCACTGCGCTGCAGTGCCGCCGCGGGGTTTGATCGTGTCGATCGCTGGCATCAGGGGGTTCCTCCATCGAGTACCTGCGGGGCCGGGCTCTTACCGAACAGGGGGGTTTCCCACGGGCCGACCGTGACCGTCACCCCGGCGGCGAGCGTGACTGGCAGCGTCGCTATCACCGCGCCGTCCTGAGTGACGGTGAGCGTGTATGTGCCGGGGGTGGCGACGTAGAACGGCCGCCAATATTGGGTGCCGGCGTACGCTGATATCACGGCGTGATCGGTCGGCGAACCGAGGGCGGCGTCGTCGTACAAGGCGACTGGGGCGGCGGTGCCGTCGGCCAAGGCGACCACGATCGACTGGCCGTCTTCCGCTCCGACGGAAAGGCCGCACGCGGCGCTCATGGTGTGCCTCCGTCGATGACCGAGAGTCCGCCGCCGGACAGGGCGTAGCGGGAGTCGGCGACCTGCTGGGTGATGAGCGCGTTCGGTTCCCACGGCACCGGCGCCGACACCGCACCCACGTTGAGTCCCACCCCGGCCGTCGCGGCCGCGGCCTGCACAGCGGCGAGCAGCGTGTTGTCAACCCAGGTGCCCTCCGCGTACAGGATCTGCGGGGCGCCGGCCACTTGCGGGTAGAACCGCAGGACCGGGGCGACAGGGGACACGAGCGTGGACGGCATCAGCCGACCGGAGGCGCAGCCGGCGCCTCAACTGCTATGGGTGGCGGGGCCGCTGGAGGGTGCGGGACCGGGACTCCGGCTTTGACGAGCCGGTAGGTGGCGATCAGATTCCCGAGCAGCCCGTCCGTTCTGCCGGCCGGGACCGCCTGACGGTACACGGCCTCCGCTGCGGCGACACCCGCCGCGATGAGAGCGGCGCGCGTCAGGTTCGTGGTCCCGGACGCGATGGCGCCGGCGATGAGCTGCGCCACGAACGTGTACGCGCCGAGGCGGACCAGCCGCCACAGTTGGGTGATCGTTTTCATGCGGCTCCTTTGAGCGCCAACAGCGCAAGATCAGACGGAAACGTGGTGTACGGCGACCGGGTCGGGATGATCACCCCGGCGTGTTCCCAGCAGCGGGCCCCGAACGCCGAGCAGATCATCGTGCCGTCGACCGAGACGTCCAAGCGGAGCGGGGTGAGCAGCTGTACGACGATGGAGGCGATGGCCAGCCACCCGTACCGGTCCTTGTCGGCGAGTTCTCGGCGGGCGAAAGCGACGAGCCGGGCCCGGTCGACGTCGGTCGCGTCGGCTCGGACGGCGGCGAGTGGCAGCGGCCGGTATTTGTCGGGCCCGTAGTGGTCGAGCGAGTCGAGAGTGAGGCCGTCGGCGAGCGCTTCGATCACCTGGTTGTCGCCGACGTACACGGCAATGTGGTTCCCCCACGACAGGTCCATGGGGTCTTCGGGGATCCGGGCGTGCACGACCGTGGAGACAGCCCGGGCGATCGTGGACCGCCAGCCGTGATGGTGGATTCGTTCCCCGAACCGGATGAGCGCGCCGACGACCCCGGCGGAGCGGGTCCATAGGAGGTCGCCGGGCTGCAGTTCGGTCATCGGATCCTCCTGGTGATGCACATGCTGGCGGCGTGCCACCACAACCCGAGGAGCGCTGCGAGGGGCCGGGAGCCGTCCCGCTGCCGGTGGGTCACTGGTTGGCCTCGGCGTGCGCGTCGGCAATATGCTCTGCGGTCACCTGGGCGGGGACGGTGGGGTAATGTTTCTTGCACGTCTTGTACGGGGTGCCTTCCACCGGATGCTTCCCGGGACGCCAACAGAACTTCGGGTGATCGACGTGGCAGGTGTGCTCCCGGTACCAGTGCACCCCGCCGCCGACCGCGGCGAACATGGTCAGATCGGGAATCCACCCGGACGTCGGCCCGTAGAAACGGCCGTGGTCGGCCCACAACCAGCGAAAATGGATCGCCAGCCAGCCCATTAGTGGAGCACGGCGACGAGGACCAGGGCGCCGGTCAGGAGGGCCATCGTGAGCCCGAGCGCCACGTTCCAACGGCGCTGACTGGACACCGCTGCCGTCTCGGCGTGCTCGCGGCCGGTCTCGCGCGACACTTCCATCGTCCGCCGCCAGTCCTCCACCTTCCCGAGCCGTTCCCCGTAGTGGGCCAGGTCGGACTGGATCGACGCCACATCAGCCTTGTCGGCCTTGTTGTCGAGCTTCACTTCCATCCGGGCGAACCCTGCCGTCTGGTCCGCTTTGATCTGCTGGAGCAGCTCGGAGACGGTGAAACTGATGGTCGGCTCGTCGGCCATCAGCAGCACTCTGCTCGGCCGGTGTAAAAGTGGTCGGGGATGGCGCCGGTGATCCGTAGACGCTGCCCGGCGGGACCGCCGACGGTCGGGACGCATTGGACACCACCGGGGTTGACGGCGGTGACGTCGCCGTCGTGATGCCCGTTGTTGTCGGTCGGGTCGAGCACGTCGGCGAATCCGCCGTGGAGGCGGGTGCAGCCGGCGGGGATTTTGATGGGCACGTAGGCGGTGCCGTCGTTGCCGGTGGTGCAGGAGAACGGGACGATCATTTTCGGTGGTTGTCCTTTCAGCGGGTAGGCGGGGCCTACAACGACGGGCGGCGCCGGAGGCGGCGCGGGCGGTGGCGCGGTGTCCCACAGGGATTCGCCGGCGGTGATGATGGACAGGTCGTAGGCGCCGAAGAACCCCCACTGGGTGGCGACACTGCGGGGGTCGAGGTGGGGGTGCTGGTCGGGTTCGGACACGAAGTAGCCGTCGAGGGGGGGGTTGGCGAACAGGAACCCGGACGACCCGTACGGCCAGACCAGATAGCCGGCGGCGTGGAGCAACTGCCCGAACCTGGTGACCCACGCCGGGTAGACCGCGGTCTCGAGGTCGAGGATGACCACGACACCCTTCGGGACGCCGTACCGGGTGAGGAGGGCGATGAAGGCGTCGGCGTCGGATTCGGGGGTGACGGCCCACGGGTTGGACCGAACCCAGCACGGCACCCGGTAGCGGGCGGACGATGACGCCGGGGTGACCGGGTTGGGGGTGTCGCCGCCCAGGTAGATCAGTTCGGCGGCGGTGGCCGGCTCGAACCCGTTCGGGTAGGCGGCGTCACGCATCGTGACCGCTTGCAGAGTGAGCGCCATGGCGCCTCCTGAGGATTGGGTGATTCGGAGGGAATCAGCGGCTACGGATGCAGGTACGAGAAGAGGGCATAGGCGCTAACACCGCTGGTGCCTCCGGCGACGCCAGCTACGTTCTCGCTATGGTCGATCTGCAAGGTGTCCGCTGCGGCGCATTGGATCTCGTCATAGACGCTGCTCAGGACGATGGCGCCGGCCGCTTGGGCCACCGGAAAGCTTCCGGCGGTGGTCTCGGTCGCCCCGTGGAAGATGGAAGCCTGCTCCCGTTGGCCGGCAGCAGTCGGCGAGAACCAAACCTGCGCGTATACCCTGTAGAGGCCCGGGACTGGGCACGTGAACTGCCCGGTGCCGGTGTTGTAGGAACCGGATGGGTCGGTGTCTATGGTGTCGTACCCGAAGATCCCCGAACCGTTGACTGTTGTCCATGCCCCAGAGCGATGAACTCGGGCCCGGAAGGTGGCTTGCGGGGTTCCGTAGGCGCCGATGACGTAGGTTTTGTGGCCGACGACGAGCGCGTCGACGACGGTGCCGGCCGGGAGACTGGCGACGTGGCCGTAGTTGAAGGCGGTGACGTTCGTGGCCCCGCCGTCGAGCGTGACGACGGACTGGCCGATGGTGGAGGAGATGACGACGCCGCGGGCGTGGCGTATCGGAGTGCCGGGCTTCGACGCGCCGGCGACGGCCCGGGCCAACTGTCGGTGGGGATGGACGACGGTCATGCGGCCACCGCGAACGACCGGTTCGTCACCTGCATCTGCGTGACCACGTCCAGCGGGTGGGTGACTGCGGCGCCGATGTAGATGTCGTTGACCTTCATGCGGGCCCGGGTGATCCCGTTCGCGTCGCCGGCGTCGAAGCCCGGGTTGCAGGTCGCGGTGAACGCGGTCTCGTCCAGGGCGGCGAGCACCAACGGCAGTTGGGCGTTCGCTACCGCCTGGGCTTGCGGGACGGTGGACACGGTCTCGTCGGTGATGAAGATCGGGCATGAGCCTTCGACGCCGGACGGCCCCAAGATCGGGTCGGTCGAATACGCCGACGCCGTCACCGGGGTCCCCGGTGACGTGGACCCGTCCGGGTTGGTGACGGTGACACCGGTGCCGATCACGATCACCCCGTTGTGGAAGTTCGCCTCGTCCAACGTCCGGGTCAGGCTCGTCATCGTGCACGTCACCCCCTCGACGAACGAGAACGACAGCGGGACCGTGTTCGGCTGGGGGACGGGGCGCATCACGACGGCGCCTTGCCGGTCGAAGAACAGTTCGCAGCCGGCGGACAAGGCCAGGTTGACGCAGTCCTGCCACCGGTTGTTCCCCCCCGACGTGGAACCCGATTGGGCGCTGACGCCGGTCGAGGTGAACTGGATCCCCAACACGGTGCCGGCCGGGACGACCACCGTCGACGGGTAGAGGTTGTAGGTAAGCGGCGGCCCGGTCCAGGTGGCGTTCAGGATGGCCGTGATCGCGGCGGGGACGGTGAGCCCGGCGGCGCCGGTGTACGGCCCGGTCCACGGGTGGCGGGCGATCTCGGACGAGCGGTCGTTGCCGGTGATCGCGATGGTCAGTTGGCTGCCGGTGTCGGTGATGACCGGTTTCGACAGGCGGAACACGCCGAGCGGGGCGAGCGTCCCGCCGGGCGCGGTCGGCAGGATCCCCGGCGGCGGCGGGATGTTCACGCCGCGGTAGGGGCGTAGTTCGTTGCCGGACAGCGGATGGAGGAGGTCGCCGAGCTCGGCGGGGACCAGGTCGACGGTCGCCAGCGTCATGGTGGCGGTGCGGCGGATAGCGGCGGTCTCGTCCTCGACGACCCCGCCGCCGACGACATCCAACGTGGCGAGCTGGTTGCCGTTCGGGTCGGTCACCACCGCCAGCAGGGCCACGTCGTGGGTGCCGGCCAGGGCCTTCTGTGCGTCGGCGGACAGGGGCCACATCAGGGGCGGTCCGTGACCGTGCAGGCGACGGAGGCGAGCGCCCACGGGTTGGCGATCCGGTCGGTGGCCCGCAGGATGCTCTCGGGCAGGTCCGGTCCGATCGCGATGTACCAGCCGTCGCCCATGTCGGAGCGGAGGAGCAGGGTGGCCTGCCGGTCGCACAACGACAGGAACGTGGCCGCTTCGGCCGCGCCTTCGATGAGGGCGTTGAGGGTGAACGAAGGCGATTGGACGGTGCCGCGCTGCACGATGGCGTTCGGCCGGCCGAAGGCGTAGAACACCCCCATCGATTCGGTGCGGGTTTTCTGGAAGGAGATGGGCGACTGGATGGTGGACAGCGACGCGGCGACGGTGCCGGCCCGGTGGAGAGCGAGGGCGGTGGTCGGGTCTTGCGGGTCGGTGAGCCACCAGTTGGTGGATGTGACCGTCGCCGTGGCGGTCGCTGGTGTCGAGGTGACGGTGGCTACGACCGGGGTGGTGACGTTCGCGGAGATGGTGGCGGAGTACAGGCGGGGGACGCCGAACAATGGTTCGGGGTCGACGATCGTGACTTGCTGGGTGATCGACGGGACCGGTATCCCGGTGCCGTCCCGGACCGCCTGCCAGGTGGCGCCCCCGTCGTCGGAGCTCACGATGCTGACCGTGTCCAAGGGGACGAGCCCGCCGCGCGTCCACGCCGGTGCGGCGGCAGCGGCGAACAGACCGGCCTCGTCGACGTAGTGGGCGCCGGAGGCGACCTCGGAGGCGATGGTGACGATCGGGGCCGCGTACACGGCCGTGCCGGGGGCGACGCCGACCGCGGTGGCTTGGGTCCATCCGCTGGTCGTGTCGTTGACGGGGGTGCCGGTCGAAGTGGAGATGAGGGCGCCGGCGTTGTTGTACCAGGCAATCCCGATCGTGCACGACCGTGCGGTGGCGGCGGAGCGCAGGGCCGCGACGGCCGCGTAGCTGACACCGCCGGTGATCGGGTAGGCCCCGGTTGCGACTTCCGCGCTGATGGTGCCGAGCGCGGCGGCGGTCAGTTTCATCGACTCGCTGCCGTCCAACGCCTGGGTGGACGATTGGGCGATGGTGGTGTTCGCCCCGGGCTGCCAGGTGCCGACGGAGCCTTCGAAGGAGGCGTCGTCGGTGGACAGCAGGTTGTCGTGCGCGGTGACGAGCAGCGTGACGATCGGCGCCCCGGTGGCCGCCGTGCCGGGCGTTGCGGTCAGGGTGGGGGTGGCCGGCCCGGGGTAGGTGATCGTGAACGCGGAGGACGCCCACGCGGAGGAGACGGCGCCGGTCTCGACGATCTGCACGTAGGCGACCCAGTTGCCTTGCGCCAAGGCTGTCGGGATCGGCCACGACAGGGCGGCGGTGCTGATTACCCCGGAATCAACTGTCGCGGTGGTGACGCCAGGCGAGAAGCCGGGCTGGAGGGTGACGGCCTGGGTGTAGACGACCACCCGGAAACTGGTTTGCGACAGGCCGCCGCCGAGGATTTCGGTCCAGGTGACCGCCGGCTGGGCGGTGCTGATGGTTCCTGAGGGGCCGGTGACGGTGACGGTGGGCTGCGCCGATGCCGTGAACACCGAATCGGACGCGAATGGTGATTGCAGGTTGTAATGGGCTTCTTGGGTCGCAACGCTCCAGTTGTAGGAGACGCCGTCCGGGAGGATCCCCGCCGGGACGGTGACGGTGTGCAGCGCCGAACTGTTCCACACGATCGAGCCTTGGAAGAGTCCCGAGGTGGCGTTCCAGTACTTGTACACCCCGGAGATCAACACCCGCAGGACGTAGGCGTTCTGGACGCCCGAGTCGGTGCCCGGGTTGTAGGTCCACGAAAACGTGACCCCCGCCGCGAACGAATCCAGATATGCCCCCGCTCCCGGAGCGGTGAGCGTCGGCACATAAGGCGGGTCGGCGACCGTCGCCACCAGGATGATGATCCCGTTGCCGGCGCGGTTGCCGTCCGTGAACACCGGCGAGCCGACCGACGGGTCAGCGTACGACTTGCCGCCGGCTCCTCCGCCGGCAGGACCCGTCCCAGGAGAGGCGCCGCTGTCGCCAGCTCCCCCGGGGGCTATGCCGCCGTTGCCGTCGCTGGTCGCGTGGGGGGCGTTCGAGCCGGCGCCCTGGTGGCCACCGCCGCCGCCACCGGCCCCGCTCGTACCGTTATATGCGCCGGTTGGGCCATTGGCGCCGTTCGACGGCGAGAGGCCGCCTTTGCCGCCGGCGCCGCCGGTGGCAGTTCCGGACGCTCCGCCCGCCCCTCCGCCGCCGCCAGCCTCAACGAGCGGGGTGGCGCCGGACAGGACAGCCGATGATCCGCCGCCGTGGCCGCCGGCCGACGATGGCGCCACGCTTGCCGCTCCGGTACCTCCGGCGTGCTCGCCGGCGCCGGCCTGCGCTCCGACTACAGCTGTCAGTGTTCTGCCGGCGGCGACGGGCACAGTACCGACAACCTGGCCGCCTTTGCCGCCGGTCGCACCGGGCGCCCCGCCGGGCGAGCCGGGGCCCGCAGGTGACGAGTTTCCGCCGGCCGCGCCGGCGACGGTCGCCTGCACCGAGCCGTTGAGCAGCAATGCCGGCGCCGTGTACGTGTTCGTCCCGGGCGTCGAATAGGTGGTGGTCTGAGTGCTCATTGTCCCAGCCCGGGCGTACTGTGGCCGGCATGAACAAACCCAAACTGGCGGTGCTGATCGGGTTCGCTGTCTTGGCGGCGGCGATGACCATCACTGCCGCTCACTCCAGCCAAACGCTCCATCTCGTGAGGACCAACGCTGTCCACGTCGTCACCACAGCGGCCGCCACGACAACAAGAGCAATAACGGCAATACCCGTCCGGCCGCCAGCGGTGGTGGTCCCTAAACGGCAGGGTGTCCCCGTCGCAGCTATCGTGACGACCACCACCATCGCTGCGCCTGAGAACAATGGCCAGCCGTGCCCGCAATGCACGCCCGGCAATGGAGCGACCGCGCCCAACGGTGACGCCAACGGAACGCCGATCAACACACCGGATCTGATCGTCTATATCGTCCACCCGGACGGCACATGCGGCGCTACCGGCCAGAGCGAAGCCCAACGTGACGGGTTCACCGCTATCCCAGCGTCCGAATGCGACCACGGCGACTACGTGCCGGCGGCATCGGCGGCGCAGACGACAACGACTCTTCCGAATCTCACCCCAGCTGAGTGCGCTGTCACCCCTGCCTGCTATGCCGGCAACGGCCACCAATCGGCCACCACGACGACACTCCCGTAGCGGCATCATGCGGGGATCAGCTGGCGGATGGCGGCGATCGTCGCCGTGCGGTCAGCATTCAGAGCGGCGACCACATCGGCCTTCGACGCCAGGTCACCGATGACCACTTGTCGCTGATCATTCAACGTGATCACCACCGCGGGAACGGACAGTTGCGACACGGTCGTGTCCCCGCCGGCCAGACCCGGGAACGCTTTGCGGGTATCCGGATGCGACAGGACCTGGGTTCCGGTCGGCAAATAGGCGAGGGATTTGTCTTTCACGATCGACGCCCCGCCCCCCGGGACGATGACCGCCTCCGAGCCCGCCTCGCCGATGTGCGTCCACCCGCCCGGCGACGACCCCATCCCCGTAGCCGCCCCGGGCGCGGCGCCCTTCCCGGGATGGCCGGGGATCGACGTCGTCAACACCGTGTTCACATACAGCGTCGTCGACTTCGGCAACGCCGCGATCTGATTCTGCAAGCCCCGCAGATTCGCCGCCGCGGTGTCATACCCGGCGAGCAGCAGATCGGTTTTCACCTGCGCCGGAGTCAACCCCAACGAATGCAAATAGGCGTCGACCTGGCCCTTCGTGAGCCCGTACTTCCCGGCCTGCTGCTCGATATAGCTCGTGAGGGAGGAGACTTTCCCGACGACCTGATCCGACGTCGCCCCCTGATGCTCCAACGACTGGATGGTCGAGTTGATCGCGGCCGCGACCTGGTCGAACGCCTGCCGGTTCGCCAGGCCCTTCGCCGTCGTCACGTCCAGGCTGGTGCCGTTCGTGTGAAGACTCGTCGTGAGAGTTTGGATAGCCGCGTAAAAGGTGGTGGTCGCCTGCTCCGCCGTCAGATTCGCGGACACCATGTTGTTCAGCAACGTCTCGGTCTGGGTGAGCGCCTGATTCGCGGTGTTCAACTGCGACGTCAGCAGCCCGTACTCCAGGGCGTACGAGCCGGTGTAGCCGGCCGCGGCGCCGGTCGCGGTCGCTGACGCGTCGATCGCCGCGGTTTGGGCGTCCTGCGCCTGTTTCAGGCCGGGAAGGAGGGCCTGCAAACCTTTCTGCTGGCCTTGGAGATGCTCGAGGGTGGCGGTCAGGTTGTCGTACTGGGTGGTCAGCGACTGGGCCGGCGTGTAGCCGTCGGCGATGAGTGACTGGCCGAGCGTTTTGAACTGGCCGGACAGCTGCCCGATCGGAATGTTCGCGGCCGCGGTCGACAGGACCCCCATGGCGTAGGCGCCGTCGTGGGTTCGTTGCGCGACATCGCCCAGCTGGGCGCCCAGCGACGACAGTTGGGTGTTGACCGCCGCGACTTTGTCGGTGCCGGCGGGCAGCTGGGCGATGAAGTTTTTCGCCCACGACTGTCCTGAGGCGTCCGCGGCAGCCGTGAACGACCCGAACGCCCCCACCGCGTTGAGGAGCCCGTAGACGACACCTATCAGGCCGCCTTCGAGGCCGGTACCGGCCGCGCCGACGAGTGTCAGAGCGGCCGCCGAGCCGGTCGCCGCGGTGGCCACCGAGTACACCCCGGTAGCTCCGATGGCGGCGGCGTCGCCGATGCTGGAGAACAGCCCCGGTAGGGCTTTGGCGGCGCCGGCGAGACCGCCGACGCCGACCACGCCGAGCAGCTTGTTGGCCTCGAACGCCACCGCGGCCAGCCCGAGCCCCCAGGTCGTCAACGTCGGGTTCACCTGCAACAGCAGATTCAGGAGGCTCGCCGCGGCGTCCACGATTTTCAGGGTGACCGGCCCGAGCGGTGCGGCGTCCTTGGCGATGGTCACGAACGTGGCGCCCAGGTCCTCCACCGTGTGCGCGACCAGCGGCCCGTTGGCCTGGATGTAGTTGAGGAAACTGGAGAACCCGCCGTTGGCGGCCTCGTTCCCCCATTTCGTCAGGTCCTGACCCCACCGGACCAGATCCGCGTCGATGGTCTGGAGCTCGGGGGCGAACCCTTCCGCGAATCCGGACCAGGCGTGCCCGAGACCGCCGAGGAGATGCCCGAAACTGGTGATGGCGGCGCCGCCCTCCCCGGCGATGAACTGCGAGAACTGGCGCAGGTACGGCGACCCCAGCGAGGCGGACATGTTCTGCTCGAGGCCTTGCAACGCCAGCGACGCCGACGCGACCGACGGGGTGAGGAACTGGAATACCGATGGCAGAAGCGAGACGGCGTTGACGATGACCGGGTCCACGAACGCGGCGGTCGCCAGCTGCCAGTTGGTGAGCAGCCCGTGGATCTGGTTGCCGACCGTCGCCAAATCCCCCTCGGCCGCCAACGCGAACGCTCCGAGACCGAGCCCGGCCGCCGACGCCGCGTTCACCAAACCGATCAGCCCCGACGCACCGACCGCACCGACGGTCCCAAGCGCCGGGATCAACGGCAGCACCGACCCGAGCAGGCCGCCGCCGCCGCCGGCCGCGCCCCCACCACCCAACGACGCCCCGGCCTTGTCCGCGTCCGCGCCAACCGACTGCAACTTCGAGTCCAACCCGTCCAGGTCGCCCTGCAGCCGCTGCAGGTCACGGTCGTCGACCTTCGGCCGCAACGTCTCGTTGCTGAGCGAGTCGAGGGCAGCCTGCAGGTCGGTGATGTCTTTGCGGGCCTGCCCGGACGTGCCGATCTTGATCGTCGCCGCTTTCGTTTGCAGCTCGTCGATCTCCGCCCGCAGCTCCGCCAACTTGACCTGGGCGTCGGTGTCGTCGACGCGGATCGTGGGGTCGGCGGTTTTCGCTCCGACCTCGTCGAAACTGTCCCGGAACGCCTGCAGCTGCCCTTCCGCCGACTCGGGGTCGACCTCGACGCGCGGGCGGGCGGTCTCCGCTCCGAGCTCGTCGAGTTTCCCGCGGGTCTCGTCGATCTTCACGTCCGCTTCGGTGGTGTCGGCGTCGATGCGCACCTTCGCGTCCAGGCCGGAGGTGGCCTCCTCCAGCCCGGAGCGCAGCTCCTCCCGGAACCCGTCAAGATTGGGCTTAATCGACACGTACGCCGTTGCGATGGACTCAGCCACCGTTGCCGCCGATCAGATGGTTGGCGTGGTCGACCCAGTCCGCCAGCTGAGTGATCGACGCCCCAGACAACCCCGGCTCGTCCCCATCATCATCATCGGCGGTGTCGTCGGTCGGGTCTGCGGGCGCGCCAAGGGCCGCCCGCAGCCGGTCCACGGCCGCGGGCGCCACACCGACAGTCAGCGCGGCCCTGTCCGAGTCGCGGGCCTCCTCGACCAGCAGCGCCTCGGCCACGCTCAACATCCCATCCGCGTCATCAGCCGTCGCGGCCCGGGTCAGCCGGCGCGCCGCTTCCGGGGTGTGCCCGGCGAGGACGAGCCTGCCTTCGACGTACCCGCGGTTTTGCGCGGCCCACGAGGCGAGCTCGAGGACCGCACCGTAGGGCGCCGCAACACCTGCTCCGCCAACATCTCCATCAGCTTCCGGACGCGCGGCAGGGTGAGCGGGCAGTCCTGGCGGTGCAACAGGGCCCGGAACGGGGCGACGTCGGCAGGGACGAGAAGGTTGTTGAAGAACTCCTCGACCATCAGCGTCCCGACGCCCATCAGCTGCTCGACGACCAGCGCCGGCAGCTGATCCCTCTCGCGGCACGCCCATTCCCGGCCGTCCAGCCGGAACGTCACCGAAGGCTCCTCCGGCCCGGCGGGGATTTCGACGTCGTCGAGATCGACCAGAGGCTCGATCATGAGGCCATCGCGGCGGGGACGAGCAGCCGGAACGGGTTCACGCCGACGGGCTTCTCCAGCTGGAAGTCGCAGGAGATCGCCGCGATGTTCGCGCCCTTCCGGCGGGTCACCTGGGCTTGGCCGACCTGGAACGTCTGGCGGATCACCAGACGGCCCTGGACCTGGCCGGCGGTGGTCGCCTCGGTGAGCGAATCCCAGCCGAGCATGACCCGGACTTCGGTGCCGATCGTCGGCATCTCCACCCATGACGACCCGTCGGCGTTGGTGCCGTGCGAGCCGGCCAGCTGCGACGTGCCGATCCCCGAGTTGAGCGCGACCATCCAGTTCTGGAAGGTCGTCTCGGCGAGAGCGAACGTAAGATGGCCGTCGTAGGCGGTGATCACGTTCCGGACCGGCCAGTACTCCTCTTCGGGGGTGATCGGGTTCGCGGTCGGCTTGATCGAGAACTGGGAGCCTTGCTCGGTGTAGCCGAGCGCGGTCCATCCTGCGGGCCACGCTCCGGTGACGGAGGTGGGTTCGGTGGTGCCGAGCGGGGCGGCGTAGAGGGTGCCGGCGCCGGAGACAATGTTGAGGCCTGAGTAGGGCATGGGGATTTCTCCTTTGGCTGTCTGGAGTGACGGGGTTGCCTGCCGCGCGGACGCGACGTTCAGCCCGACTGGAAGGTCCGGGCTTGGTTGTCTCCCACTCGCGTGGCCGGATTAGGGGTTACAGGCCTTGGATTTGCCAGCGGGAATCGAGAACGATCCGCGGTGACCCGGTGTCAGGATCCTGCGAGTCGATCTTGTTCATCGCCCGGGCGGACAGCGCCACCGTCGGGCCGCCGCCAGGGTTGAGGAGGGTTCCTGCCGGCATGGTCCACATGACCGACTCGACCGCGATGGCCAACTGGCGGACGGTGGTGTAGTCGAACGAGCCGGGCGCGCCGACGGTCTCGATCGACAGGTCGATCTGCGAGACGTTGGCGTCGCCGCCGTCGCCGATGATCCCGCCGTTCAGCTGGTAGATCCGCAGGATCGGCCACTGTCCCTGTTTCGTCGGGATCCGGAAGAACACCCGGCCACCATGCAGCGGTGTCAGGGTCGGGTGGGTTTTCAGCCACGCTTTCATGTCGGGGAGATAGTCCGGGATGACAACGACGTTCGGGCCGGGCATCAGCTGATCGCCCCGAAGAAGCCGCCGGCCGCCGGGGTCGGCAGCCCCTGCAGCCCGGATTCGACGGCCCGCAGGGCGGGGCGCAGGAACGGCCGTGGAAGCATGTAGCGGGTGCCGAGCTCGAGGTAGAGGGCGTAGTTGACGTCGGAGCCGATGCGGGCCTCGAGGTCGGTGCCGGCGCCGACGACTTCGTGATGGATGGACGACAGGAGGCGGCCGGTGTCGGACGCGGGCGGGAACCCGGGCGCGGATGCCTGGTGGGGCACGCGGCGGCCGCCGCGGCGGAGGCGGCCTTCCCGGTCGCGGTAGAAGCGGGTGGTGTACAGACGCCCGGTGCCGTGGAGGACCAGGAGCCGTTTGGCGGTCGATTCGACGGCTTGGGCTTTGTCCTCCAAGAATTGGTGGGTGGTGCGGGCCAGGAACTCGTCGAGCGCGGCGTCGTCGATTTCGATCGTGGTCACCGGTCACCGGCCTTGTCGGGGATCGGGATCGACGGCGAGCCGGGGTAGTCGACGTAGTGGCAGGCGTCGCCGTCTTGGCACGGGCACATCGGGTCGTTGCCGATGCATGGCGCCGGCCGGTCCGGTTCGTCGTCGACGGGCATCGACGCGAGCACCCCGACGAGCGCCCGGAGGGCCTCGGCGATGGCGATGAGGGCGTGGTTACTGGAGATCTGCCACAGCCGGCCCTCGTCGGGGCTGCCGGGCCGGGCGTTGAGGGCCTCGTCGGCGGCGTGTTTCGCGGCGTCCAGCCAGTCGGCCATCAGGTCGCTCCTTCGACCATCCTGAGCTGTCCTTCGATGAAGTCGAGGCCGACGGCGGTGACCCTGCGGGCCCACAGGCAGATCCAGGTGATTCCGGTGGAATCGGCGACCGTGTCGCCGGCGGCGACGCCGCACGGGTCGCAGCGCAGCCGGGCGGCGTACACGACTTTGTTGCCGCCGGACAGGGTCGCGTCGGCGGTCGGCGGGCTGACCACCGCCCGGACACCGGTAGCGATTGTGGTGGGTGCCGGCTGGCCGGGATCGTACGGGTCGGTGTTCGCCGGCGCCTCCACCCGGGAGACGGTGATCGTGCTCGTGGCCAGCGGGATCACAGGATCCTCCAGGAGTGGCCCTCGTCGAGGTAGCCGTGGAAGTAGATGCCCTCGGGCCCACCGCCGCAGGCGATCGAAGCCCGGATCTCCAGGCTGCCGTCCGGGCATTCCCGGAACGTCCACGGCGGCTCAGCGACCCGGTGCAGCCTGTTGCGGCGTTTCGCCGCCCAATCCGCCCGGTCGGTGGGAGGGTCCGCCCAATGGTCGAATGGGTTGTCGGGGTCGGCGATCGGAAGCAGGAACCAGACGGCCCGGCCGATCTTCTCGCCCGCCGCGTCGACCTCGTCGGTCGGCCCGAAGTAGTCGCCCGGGCGCTGGATCTCGCCGATGTTGCCCACCCGGCGTCCGGTCACAGGTCACCCATCGGTGAACCGGCCGCCTTGAAGGAAGCCGTGGTAGTCGTCGGCCGCGATCGAGCCGGCGCCGGCCGCGCACGTGACACCGTCCTTGTCGACCGTGATATTCGGCGGCTCGCCGTGACGCACCCAGCAGCGATGCACCGTGTCGTCAGGCAGGGCGCAGTTGCTGGCGCGCCCGTCGATCGTCCACTCCGCGCCGTTCGGGCATTTAACTACGAGGCTGCGACCGTCGGGGCCTTTCCACGGGTACCACCAGGCGTCCCACATCGCCCCCGGCGGGGCGTCGCGAATGGTGGTGACAGCGCCGGTATCAGCCCGGCGGTATTGGCTCTCCTGCCAGTTCTGCCACTCGTCCGCCGCGGTGAACAGGTAGTCGCAGCCGTCGCATTTCGCTGGCCACCGCGGATCGTCGTGCGGTGGGTAGGCGAAGTAGGCGCCCCGGATGTAGCCGTCGGCGCCGGTGACGGGCGTCGCCGATCCGAGAATCGCCTTGGCGTGGTGGTAGCCGTCCGCGCACGTCCAGCCATCCGAATGGCGCACATAGCGGCGCAGGCCGACCTCGACCCGGCCGGTGAATTCGATCATGAACGCCGGGACGCCCGCGTAGGTCATGTGGTGGTGGTGACCTGGGCGTCCCAGGCGTGCGCCTGCGGATGACGCCACCGTTTGATATCCCGACCCAACTGCCGGTCCCGGGACACCATCGACGCCAAATCCCCCGACATCGACACTCCCCCCACAGACACGCTCTTCACGCCGCCCGGCATGTCCGTCAACACCGCCGGGTTCGACAGGTACCAGCAGACTTTGCACACGATCCGACGCAACGACGCCGGCAGCTGCGGGCCGGCGCCGGCGGGACCCGTGTAGCCGCCCCAGTAGGTGATGTCCGTCTGCGGGGGCACCACCCCCACCCACACCGGCAGCGACGGGAGCGGAATGAACCAGCCGACCCAGATCCCGTTCCCTTGGAAGATCCCGATGTTCGACGTCCCGGCCGGCGAGATGACCGCTTTCGACGTGTCGAGCGGCGTCGCGGTCGGGTACACCTGCCCGTTGCGGTACAGGTACAGCCGTTCGGTGTACTGGGCGTAGAGGAGGGTGCGGCGGCATTCGCGTTGGATCATGTCCAACGCATCTGCCAGGTTCGCCGTCACAGTCTCCGACGAGGTGGCCGAATCCTGGGTGACTGCCTGATATTGGGCGACCGTCACGAGAGGGTTCGTGTCGGCAGTGCCGCTGTTCGGGGTGGCAGGGATCATCGGCTCCTCCTTCCCCTCTTCGCCGCTGGCGGTACGGGCGGTACGGGCGGTTCCGGCTCGGGTTCCGGGTCCACGACGGCTGGCTGGTCGTCGGGCAGCTGATCGACCGTGAACACCCGACCCGACCAGCCGGCCGGCGCCGGCTTACGGAAATCCTCCAACCGGATGTGCGGGATCTCGGCTTTGAGGTCGGTGGCCCGCTTACGCGGATACACACGTAAGCGGGCCACCGATCAGCCCACTACGACAGGGCCGTGTTGCAGGCCAGGTCGGGCCGGAAAATCATGAGCCCGGTCCGCTCCTCCGTGATCAGCAGCACCAAGTTCTGCTCGGCGTACCGCTCGTTGTACACCTGGGTGTTGACCTGCTCGCGGTCGACGATCATCATCGACCGTTCGAAGTCGCACACCAGAGCGGACCCGGAAGGCTTGGCACGGGTCCGGTAGGTCGGCACACCCCACACCGTCAGCGGCAGAGCCGAGAACGGCGTGCCGGCATCGAACGTGCCGGACCCGCCCGCCGCGCGCTTGGTGAACATCGACCAGGCGTCCGTCGGGTTGAACACCACCGCGGTGACCGCCCCGTCCTGGTTCTCCACCTTCGCGAACGCATTCCCGACAGTGATCGCGTACTCCCCCGAGGTTGAGGTCTGGGAGAGGATGTTGGGGTCGTTGAGGATGCCGCCGATGTCCGGCCACGTGCCCGACCCGGACAGGTACTGCTGGTCCTCGCGGAACTTCACCAGGTACGGGAGACGCTGGTTGATGTACTGGACTACCGCGGGGGCGTCCTGGAACATCTGCTTCGACAAGGTCAACGTCGACGCCACCACGGTGATGGGGGCGTTCTCCGACTCGAACGACAGCTGCGCGGACGGCTTGGTCGAGCCTTCCGCCACCGTCGAAGCGCCGCCGGAGGCGACGGACTCGCCGGCGACCGGGTTGAGTTCCCGGACGTACGGCATCGTCGGCAGGGTGGTGGTCATGGTCGGGATCAGGTCCCGCAGGTACAGCTTGGCGTGACGCGGCACCGGAGGGATCGGCTGGCCCAACCTGGGGAGGAGACCGCCGGAGTCGGTCGAATCGAAGCTCGGAGGACCGGACGATCCCCATTCGGTGACCGCGGCCCGGACGCCTTCGCCGCCGCCGTAGATCGCGGCGAGACGCAGCCAGTTGGTGAGCTCCTTGCCGTCTTTGCCGTCGAACTCGGCGGAGAACACGTGCTGGCGTTGACCGGAGCGGCCGTCCAGTTCGTAGTTGACCCAGCCGCCGTTCGGGCTGCGCTCGAGCGCGGCGAGGAGTTCGGGAGTGACGATGGCGTCGCCGATCGACCGGAACCCGGCGCCGACGAGCGGGGCGGCGGTGGCGGCGATGCGGGCCTGCTCGCGTCGTTCGACGGCGGCGGACAGGGTCAGGAAGGTGTCGAGCGAGTCGACCTCGCGGATCATGTCCTTGAGGGCGTCGTCGTCGATGTCGGAGCGGCGCCCTTCGGACAGGTCGATGAAGTCGCTTTTCAGCTCCTTCAGTCGGGCTTCTACGTCCTCTACGGACGCGTCGGATAGTTTCAGCACAGCGGTCCCCTTTCAGGGTTCGATTGGTTGGGGGACGCGCGCCGTGAGCAGTCGACTCGGAACGGTGTGCGTGTCGCCCCGCAATCGACGGGGCCTTGAAGCGGTTCGCCGGTTTAGCTGGCGAGGGCGGTGACTGCGGCGGCGGTGAAGCGGTCGCGGTCAGCGAAATATCCGGGGCGGGTCTGCATGGCCACCCCGTGTTGGTCGAGATCGACGAAGGTTTCGTCGCCGCGCATGGGGATGATCATGGAGCCGGGGTTGGCGAGGCCGGCGAGGATGTCGTCGCCGACGTAGGCGGCTTCGGGGTCGGCGAGGCGGACGGTTTCTTCGGCGGCGAGCATGCGGACGAGGGCGTCGTGGGCCATGAAGATGACCCGGCCGTGGAAGGCGTCGACTTTGGTGGGGGCGGGGACGACGGACGGGAAGATGAGCTGGCCGTTCATGAAGGACCGGTCGGTGAGCCGGACTCCCCAGTAGCCGGTCACGAACCCGGGTTTGGCGTGTCGGAGAAGGCATTCCAGGGTGCGGGGTCCGACCGAGGTGTCGTCGTCGGCGAGGAGGTAGTGGTGGGCGGGGTGGAAGAGGGCGGCGACGAACTTGCCGCGGCATTCCATGTTGTCGCCGCCGATCACGCTCACCTGAGGGCCGCGGAAGTGGTCGAAACGGTGGGGGGCGGTCGGGTTGTTGTTGAGGATCAGGATCCGATCCGGCACGGCTGTGCCGTGCTGCAGGTCGTTGACGATCCGTTCGACGTTGGCGAAGCGTGGCTCCCAGAACGAGCAGACCACCGCAGTGACCGTCATGCTGCAGTGGCTCCGTCCATCGACTGCTGCGCCGCCAGGCCGCTGTAGTACAGGCCGGCCGTGACTCGGTCGGCCAGGGCCCGGTACCGGTCGAGGATGTCGGTCCGCTCGAGCAGATAGTCGCGTTGGGTGTAGAAGGAGAAGTGGGCGACTTGGGCCATGCCGCACACCCGGTTGTCGCGGTTCACGATCCCGGGATGGTGCATGGTCAGCCAGTGCTCCTCCTCGTCCCAACTGAGAAAACCGTTGAGGTCGGCGTACTCGGAGCCGTGAATCGCGAAGCAGGACACAGAGAACTGCTGGCGGCGTCCCAACTGGAGCTCGGCCGGGAGGAGCAGCGAGTCTTCGGCGCCGGCCTCGAGGTAGGAGAGGAGATGCCCGTGGACGCGTTCAGCGAACACCGGGTCCTGCCAGCCGACCGGATCCACCGCGGACACCTCCTCGGAGGTCCGGGCCCGGGCGGCGACTTTCCCCCAGTCGAGCGGCAGCCGGCCGTGCCGCTGAGCCATCCACGACGAAATCGAATTGTTCCAAATCAGCGGGAAGACGGCGATGGTGTCGTACCGTCGGTCGAGTACCCGGTCGGCCAGGGTGCGCACGGTGTCGGGGTGGACCCAGACGATGTCGTCGTCGAAGCGGACGTAGATGGTGTTGCGGTCCTGCATGTGGAGCGGGAAACGGCCGGTGTTCAACTGGACCGGCTGCCGGTACCCGGCACGCCATTCGGCCGGAATATCCAGCTCCGGAGTGTCGGGGCCCGGGCATGGCACGCAGCGGATCGCGTCGTGCTGGGCTTCGAGCTCGTGGGCGTAGTCGATGTCCGGCTGCAGCGACGTGTTCATGCACAACCAGATTTCGTCGATCAGCCCGGCTTGGACGTCGCGGAGCAGGTACGGGATCAGGATCGAAACGGTCCGCTCACGCCCGAACGGCACCCATGCGATGACACGGTGGCCGCGGTGCATCAGCCGGCCCGCAGTCTCGACGACAGCAGCTTTCCGGACCGTCGGGCTTCGGCGGGGATGTGCCAGGCGTCGCCCTCATGCTCGACGAACCAGTCGACCGTGCGTTTCATGCCGGCGTCGAGAGTGAGGAACTGTTCCGGGTCGATCCCGGCCTTGTGGAGGGTGGTGACGTCGGCGGCGACGGTGGCGTTCGGGACCTCGCCGGGCCGCATCGGCAGATGCGCGACTGGGACCGGGTCGTGGCCGGTGTGCGCGGCTGCGAGGTTGGCGACGAGGTGGGCGATGTCGTTGACCGTGGCCGACTCGGGCGGCCCGACCTCGAGCGGCTGCTCGTGGATGCGGCCTTCGGCGGCATGGGCGAGGGCGATCGTGAAGACTCGGGCGACGTCGGCGACGTAGATCATGTCGGAGATCTGGGTGCCGTCGCCGTACACCTCGATCGGCATTCCGCACAGGGCCCGGCACACGAACGCGGGGGTGATCTTGCGAACCTTCGACCAGCCGAACGGGGCGGCGACGGACTGGCGGGGCCCGTAGGCGTTCATCGGCCGGACCACGGCGATCCGGCCGCCGCGATGGTGGTTGTACATTTTGGCGAAATCCTCGGCGCAGGTCTTGGTAATGGTGTAGGCGCCGCCGCCGTGGGTGCGCATCCAGGCGTTGCCTACCGCGGCGTAGACGACGGGCAGGCCGTATTGGACGGCGGCTTCGAACACGTTCAGGGTGCCGAGAATGTTCGTCGCTGCGGACGGCCGAGGGTTGCCGATCGTCTCCTGCGTGCCGAGGACGGCGGCGAGGTGGATGATGCCATCGACGTGGGCGGCGGCTTCGGTGACGATCACGTCGTCGCGGACGTCGCCGAGGATGGTGTCGACGCCGGGGAGCGGGTCGCGGTGACGTTCGTGGTCGAGGACGGCCACCTGGTGGCCTTCGCCTTGGAGACGTTCGGTGATGTAGCGGCCGATGAATCCGGCGCCGCCGGTGACCAGGACGCGCATCAGACGGTCACCGGTGTGCGGTGGATGGTGAGGTCGTGGCCGCGGCCGTCGACCGGGCCGATCTGCTCGGGGAAGTGGCGGCCTCGGACATCGTGGCGGACCCAGGTGGGGTAGCCGAGCGCGGCGGCGTCGGCGTGGTAGCAGGGGTCGTCGGTGAGGCCGTCGTCCAAGCTCCACCGCCAGCGGAGTTTGAGGAACAGGTCGCGGCGGACGAGCAGGAACCCGGCGGTGTTCATATGCTCGCGGACGTCGGCGCCTTCGGGGAACGGGCGCCCATCGAAGTGCCTGAAGGAGTAGTCGTTGGCGATCCGGGCAGCCCACTGTGGCGGATCGCCGTTCAGGGCCGTGTCGATAGCCTCGACCTTGGGGCCGTTGAGGCAGTAGGTGGGGATGTGGCCGCCGACGATCGGCCAGTCCACCTCGAGCAGCCGTCTCACCGCGTCGCCGGGCACGGTCACGTCGGAGTCGACGAACAGGATGTGGCTGGCGCCGATGTCGTGGCCGTATTGGGTGACCAGGTTCCGGCCGGCGCAGATCCGGGTGAGCCGGTTCCGGCCGGTGATCGTCTCGGCCCGGTCGTCGAGCGAGAACGTCCAGTAGACACCACCGGCCTCTTCGAGCTCGGTGATCAGCGCGGTGTGCGGCTCTTCGCCGCGGGCGTCGACTTCGAGCGCCGCGAAGAGTTGGATGTCGCTGGTGGCGTGGAGTTCTTCGACGGTCGCCAGCCACGACAGGACCGAGCGGGGGTCGTCGGTCTTGTACGGGGCGCAGGTGGTGCCGACCAGCACGGTCACTGAGCCGGGGCCTCCGCAACTTCGGGGGGGGCTTCGACCGGGACGTCGGGCACCGCGACCGGTTCCGGCGCGGCCTCGTACTCGGACACGAAGTCGGCGTCGTTGACCGCGGTCACCGATCCGTCTTCGTGCTGGACGAGCCAATGCCCGGCCGGGATCGTCACCCCGGAGATGGTGAGGTCGAGGCTGACTTGCGCGGCTTCGACGGTGGCGGGCTTGCGGATGTATTTCATGCGGCGCTCCTTTTTTCGATCGGTGCGGTCCAGGTGTCCCACCAGCGGTCGCAGTGGGTTTCGTAGGTGAGGTCGGCCATCACCCGGCGCCCTTCCCCGGCCAGGTCGGTGCGGGCGTCGCGGCTGGCGCATAGCCGGCCGAGGGTGCGGGCCCACTGCCCGCGCGAGCTGGCGAGCATGCCGACCCCGGCCCGGTGCAACCGGAGGTTGTCGGGGGTGGGTGACATGACGACGGGGACGCCGAGGGCGGCCATCTCCATCGCTTTCAGGCACGACTTGGCGTGGTTGAACGCGGAGTCTTCGAGGGGGACGATGCCGACCTGGAGTTCGGCGAGCGCGTACGGGTAGTCGTCGAACATCACCCAGCCGGTCGCTGACGGTTTCTCCCGGAGCCGCAACGCTTGCTGGACGCCTTCGACGGGGCCGATCGTGTGGAACGTCCAGCCGGTGCGGGCGAGGACCTGCTGGACGGTGCCTTCGGTGGTTTGCAGGTCACCGGGGTGGGTGCCGACAACACCTGACCAGCCGATCGTGTTCGGGCGTTCCGGGACGGACATGGCCAGGTAGGCGGCCGGGACCAGATTGGGGAGGAGGATCCCGTGGCCGTGGCCGTATCTTGATATCAACGGGGCGGTGGTCGCGGTGACGAGGTCGGCTTGTTGGCAGGCCCGGTCGATCCATTCGTGATGAACGTGGGTCTGCCGGTAGGAGCCGTGACCGACATGGCTTTTGGAGAGCCCGTCGAACAGGTCGTCGACGTCGACGACCACCCGGACGCCTTGCTTGTGGAGGTCGGGGATCATGTCCGCCCACCAGCGCCGGCCGGGCCGTTGGATCACGACCACGTCAGCTTCGACCGGCTGGGCCAAGCTGACGTATTGGACGTCGGGGCCCGGCGGTAGGCCGTCGTCGGCGCCGGGCCATTTGCGGTCCCAGTTGACGACCGGGCCGACGGTGTCGATGTGCACGTCGGCGCCCTGCTGCTGCAAGGCTTGGGCGGGCAGGATGAGCCGGTAGTGGCCGCAACCTTGAAGATCCGCCGGCCAAACGACAACCTTCACTTCAGTCGGGCCAGCCTGTCCTGCACGCGGGCCAGGTCCGCGTCAAGCGCGGCGTCCGCTGCCGCCTGCGCTTCGGGACTGGCCGGCTCGGGCTCGGGGTCGGAGCGTTTGCCGGCGGTGTCAACGCCGAACTTCTTCGCCGCGGCGGTGATCTTCGGCATCGCCTCCTTCGCGAACTCGGCGCCTTGGGCGGCCCGGGCCAGCGCGTTACGGACATGAGCGGCGTCGGGCAGCGGGAAATGCCGCTTCGAGCGGGGCATCGTCTTGCCGGAGGCGTCTTTGGTGCCGCCCGGCTCGATGTAGCCGAACACCGAGTCGGGCAGGTCGTCGGTCTCCTTCGACGAGAGCATCGCCCGGCCGCCGTCACCGTCGTCGTGTTGGTCGGGGTCGTCGATGCCCATCACGTCGAGCAGCTCGTCGACCGCGACCCCGGCCGCCTGGACCAGAGCGAGGGCCTGCTGCACATTGTCCGGGAGGCTGGTGACGTCGAACCCGTCGAGCAGGTTCGCGGCCTCGTCCAGGGCGGCGTCGACCGCCGAGGCGAGCGTGGCCGGATCGCCGTCGTCTCCCCCGTCGCCGTCGCTGGCGACACCGCCGGTGGTGACGGTGCCGTCCGAGCCGATATGGATGACCATGTCCCGCAATCCGGACCCGGCCATCTCGCCGGTGAACTTCTCCACCCACGCGGCCCGCTGCTCGGCCGTCATCTCCGGTGGTCGAACGGTCGTGCCGATCTTGATGTGCTCCCGGAACGTCGGGTAATGCTCGGCGACCAACGCCCGCACCCCCTCGTCGTCCAGAATCCGCTGGTCCCGCAAGCGCAGGATCTCGTCGATGGTCGGAGTATCCAACGTGGGTGCCTCCTGGGAGCGGATCCCGACCGCGGCCGCGCCGGGGATCGACGGGAACACGACGGGAGAGTTTTCGAGCATGTCGGCCTTCACGAACCGGCGGGCCCCTCGAACATCGGGGTGGACGACGCTTCGCCCGTTGCGGTAGTGGAAGCTGAACCCGGGGACGATCTTGTCCTCGATCATCGAATGCGCCGCCCGGGCCTGGGGGACAGCGTCGAAGTCCGCGAACCGGTTGATGACCCGGGCCCGGTCGCCGAGTTCCTCGGTGCGGACGCCGGCGCCGATCAGAAGATCAGGATTGTGGTTCCACAACATCACCGGGAGACGCTTGGCGAACGATTCCCGCCAGCAGCCCCGGGCCCAGTCGGTGCGGTATCCGTCGAGGACCTGGTACGGGTAGTCGACCACCACTTGATGGCCGTCGAGGTCGGTGATCTCCGCGACAGTGGCCACATCGGCCCGGTAGCCTTCTTCGAGTTGTTCGGTCATGGTCACCTCCAGGTGATGCCGGAAGAATCAGGCTGCCGAGAACAGCAGCGAACAGCGGCAGTTGCAGACTTCATCCGGTGGGGCGGTCGGGTCGCCGGGGAACATCATCCGGCTGGCGCCGACATGGAACGGGGCGTGCAAAGGGACTTTCTGGCCGTCGGCTTTGCGGTGGGTGGGCCGGGTGCGTTCGTCGTGGTGGGCGAGCCACTCCTTCGACGCCACCGCACCCGATTGCAGGCTCGCGGCATACAAGTAGGCGGCCTCGTTGAGGGCGCCGATGGACTCCGTCCGGGCGATCAGCTCGGCTCTCGATCGGGCGACGTCGAACACGTGCTGGACCCGGGCCGTCAACTGGGCGGTCGAGTCGCCGTCCTCGATGCCTTCGGCGAGGGTGTCGCGGATCTGGGCGAACGTGGTGTCGGTGATCGTGGCCGCGGCCCGGTTCTCCCGGCTCCGGAGGATGTACACCGACCGGGCGATCGACGTCGACGGGAGTCCGAGTTGCTGGGCGATTCGCTCGAGGGACAGGGTGTTGGCGTCGTCGTAGATCGGCGCGAGGGCTTGGGCGGTCTGGTCGGCCCAGAAGGTGGTGTCGAAGATGGCGGCGGCGTCGGGGACGGCCGGGACCGGGCCGGGTGTGCCGGTGGTCAACGCCGGCGGTACCGGGGCTGGGGGGAGCGCGGCCGGCGGGTTGCGCTGGTCGGCTCGGACACCGGCGAGCATCCGTTTCCCTCGGCTGCCGCGGAGACGGGAGAGGGTGCCAGCGCGTTGCCGGTCGAACAAGACGACCATCGCCTGATGGATGACCGGTTCGAGCTTGTCGGCGTCGGAAGCGAACCGGTCCTTGTGGACCATCCGCTCGCGGTGTCTGCCCGCGGCCTGGGCTTGGCCGACAGTCGCCAGCGCACGCTTCCCGGCGGTCTTGGCCCGTTTCTTGCCGTGAATCGCGGCGGTGGCGGCCATGCCGCAGATCGTGCACTTGGTCAGGTCGGCGCCGCGGAAGGCGTGCGGAACATCCGCGTCGGGGTGCTGGCCGGCCATCTTCGCTTCGACCGCCTGCGCTACTTTCGGCGACGGCCCACGAGGCAGGAGCGTCCCGGCCGAGCCGCCCTCGGTGACCGGGCCCATGTCCCGGGAGCCGTGGGCTTGTGCCTTTTTTGCCTCCCATTCGGCTACTGCTTTGGCGGCGCGGGCGCGGGTGGCGTCGGTGACTTTGCCTTCGCCGGCCGCCCACCGCTTCACGGTGCCGACGGCGAGGGAGACGGCGTCGGATTCGCTGTGGCCGGATCGGAGTAACGCCTGGGCGATGGCCCGGATGTACAGCGGGAGGCCGCCGACGCGGTTGACCCAGTTCTTGCCTTGGCCGATCGGGACGATGTCGCACGGACCGTCGCCGGTGCACACCCCGGAGCGGATGTCGGTGAGGGTCACAGCGCCTCGAAGAATGCAACCGTGGCTGCGGCCGGGTAGTCGCCGTAGCCGTGGAGCAGCCACGTGCAGAAGGCTTCGGCAAAAGCCTCCATCCGGTTTCTTTGGGCGTAACTCGTGACCGGCTTGGCGTCGTGATCGAACCCCACGGAATGGTGGAGGACGTGTCCTAGTTCGTGAACCACTGTTGCTGGGCGGTGTCTCTTGGGAAGGACGACCGTCGTGCGGCGTCGGCTGGCAGCGAGGTGGTTCTGATGGAACGGGTAGGCGACGTGAGCGGTCGAACTGTACGCTCTGCCGTCGGTGGCCGTCTCGAAGTGGTGGAGGCCAGCGAACACTGGATCGACGCCGACAAGGAAGTCGCAGGCGACGAGGGGGTGAAGCGGCTTGGGGATGACGCCGAGGGCCGCGGTGATCGCTTCGGAACGGCCGCGGTTCATACGCCGGCGACGGTGAGGGCGTCGCCGAGCCGCTCGAGGCGGTCCATGTCGAACACCGGCTCGCCCCGCTTCCCGGCCTGGTCGACCGGCTGCGCGGCGTGCACCACCGGCAGCCACGACCCGGCATCGGCTTTCAGTTCGTCCCGCACCGCCGGGTTCTCCGGCAGATGGTCCGGGTCGAACCAGGCGGCCGTCTCCTGATACTTCCCGCGAGGATTGTCCGGGTTGCGGATCTTCGCCCGATCCGGGTTCACCTTCAAACCGGCCTCTTCGGGGATGACAAGCACATGCCCCCGGTAGACGCCGTTCGGACTGGTCCACGACCCGGCGACGTTCCCGTCGGGCATCGGGACGCCGACCTCTTCCTGCCACTCCCGCCGGGCGGCGTCGAACGAGTCCTCGCCCGGTTCGATATGACCGCCAGGAAACTCCCACCGACCCGACGACGGATCCTTCTCGTCCAACGCCCGCTGCAACATCAGCACCCGGCCGGTGTCACCAGCTTTGACCGCGACACCCGCCGCGACGAGCTTGGAGGGGCCGGAGCGGATGCCGAGCTCCCGGCGGCGGCGCATCCGGGCGACCTGCTCGCAGATCTGATCCGCCAGGATCGGCGTCGGAACCGCGGTGCGAGCCCGGTGGGCTCGGATACCGGCGGCGGTGATCCGCTCCCGCGGTTTGCGGACCAGACCCCAGCCGGCCCGGCCCGAGTTGATCGTGAACGTCGTCGTCGGCCGGTGCCGCCACAGCCACCCTTCCGGCGCCCCCATGGCCGGCGACCCCGCACCGTGCAGGCGCAGCGACCGGCCGCCCGCGCCGCCCGACGACGAGGCTTCGTCGACCTCCTCGCCGAGCGGCGCCGTCGAAATGTCCTCGCCGGTAGCGGTGAACGACGGGATCCGCAGCAGATCCGACGCCTGCTGCGGGCTGATCACCCCGGCGTCGATGGCGTCCTTCAATGACGGCGCCTGAAAGATCGTCGGCGGCTGGAGGGCGACGACACGGGACAGGTCGAACCAGCCGACATCTTCCCCCAACTTGGGGGCCAGCTGGAGGTTGACGTCGTCCTGGAGCTCCATGATGTCGTTCACCGCCGTCAACGTCCAGAAGTTCCGGTACTCGCTGTCGGCGTTCGCGTAGATCCGCTGCGACGCGTCACCGATCAGGCTCTTGGACACCCCCAACGCGATGTTGATGTCGGACTTCGCTGTCTCCACCATCTGCAGCAGCTGGGCGTCGACGGACTTCATGGACAGGTCGACGACCTGCACGCTGGCCTGGTCGGCGAGTTTGCCGGCCTGGTCGTAGTCGTTCTCCGCCTCCGCGAAGATCGTCTTACCGGCGTTGTCGAACCCGGAGAACTCGGAGAAGAACTGGTCTTCCCACGCCCGCCGGTCGGCGGGATCCTCGAACGGCGGGGCGATCACGATCTTCGACGCCACCATCCCGTTTTTCAGCAGGGACCACATGTACCGGTCGGAGGCGACAGCGATCTCGATCGGCAGTTTCGCCGCTTTCAACACGGACTCGGGTTGGCGCCAGTCTTCGATGCTGGGCCGCCAGGCGTAGAAGACCCGGTCGACGGTGAACGGGATGATCCCGGTCGGGGTGCGGTACTGGAAGCCTTCGAACCAGGTGGGTTTGCCGGGCATCGACGGGATCGGGTCGAGCGCGGCGGCGACCAGCGGCCACAGGGCGATGATGTCTTTCGACTGCGGGTCGAGTTGCTGTTCCCAGGCCATGCGGCCGGTGACGATGCGCTGCACGATCGACCACGTCCACAGGGCTCGGGCGGTGGTCGTCGGGTTCGGTCCGCCCGGCTCCTGCGGGCTGGCGGGGCCGAGGAGTTTGGCGAGGGGTGCGCCGGGGGTGGTGACGGACGGGTTGTCGGGGTCAGGTCCGGCGCAGAACGGCAGGGCGCTGATGGTTTCGGCGCGCAGCCGGACGCAGCGCATCACATAGGTGTGGCCCATATAGGCGATCTGGGCGGCCTGCTGGGCGTCCCAGTCGACGTACAGCGGCTGGTGGGGGCTGACGTAGGTGGTGCTCGAGGTGGCGCCGATTTTCCCGCGGCCGGCGGCGGGCGGGTTGATGGCCATGCCGAGTCCGGCGCCGGTGCCGGGGAGGGCTCGGACGGCGAGGCGGTCTAGGAATCCCATGCGACCACCTCCGGTCCGGTTGCTAACGATGTTGGGCGGTGCGTCGGGCCAGTTCCCGCAGCTGGTCGGCCGACGCGCGGGCGAGGATCTCGGGGAGGTGGCGGGTCGCCCAGCGGATCCCGGCGTAGAAACTGCCGGCGCAGCCGACGCCGGTGATGATCGCGGACCATTCGAACGGGGTCACCGGCGGCTCACGTAGGTCATGCGGGCACCTCTCGGTTTCACGCTTTCGGCCAGGTCCGTGACCGCCCACACCAGGGCGTCCATCCGGTCCGGCGACGTCCCCGAGTCAGGCACCCACGACAACATCTGGTCCTCCAGCTGCGGGAACATCCCGACGTGGTGGACGCGGCCTTGCTCGTACAGGGCGGAGACAGGCTCGGCCCGCTGCCGTTTCCCCCGGGACGCGTGCACGACCCGGACCGGCACGTTGGGCCGCACGGAGCGGAGTGTGTGTTCGACCATCTGGCCGCCGTAGTTCGACTCGGCCACGACCCGGTCCCCGCAAAACTCGTCCAACGCCAACAGGGCCCGGTCGGCCCACTGTTGCGGGGTGCCCCGACACGACCGGTCGGCCAGCACATAGAACTCGCTGCCCGCCCGGCCGCAGGCGACGATCCCGGTCTCGTCGTTGTGTTCGCCGGTGCCGCCGGCAGGGTCGATCGCCACCACCACCCGGTCCAGGTCGGGCGGTTCGCTGATTCTGCCGGCATCGACCAGGGCGACAGTCCACAGGGCGCCCTCGACGTCGTCCAGGAGCTCGCCTTCGAGCTCCTGGCGGCCAAGGCGGGTGCCGCCGTAGTCGGCGTACAGCTGGTCGCGGACCATCTGGTCGAGGTGGATCGCTTCGGAGGTTTTGCCTCGGGTGACCCGTGTTTTCGGGTCGGCGATGAACCCTTTCAACGCCAGGCGTGGTTTGGGGGTGGTCGACGCGACGATATGCGGCCGGGTGCCGAGGCGGAGACCGTAGCGGGAGTGGCGCATCGCCTCGTCGAGTTTCGCCCAGGCGGCGAGCTCTTCCCACCAGGCGAGGCACCGGTTTCCGCCGGCCCGGAGCCGTTCGACGTCTTCGGGTCCGTGGGCGCCGAACAGTTTCCCTTCGGCGCCGCCGGGGAACAGGACGTAGGTGCCGCCTTTGCGGGTCACTTCCCGGATTTCGGGCCAGTACGCTTTGAGGCCGGAGGGGCCGTTGACGCAGGCGTCGGATGCGTCGCCGAGGGTGGGGGCGATGATGGCCATGCGGTGGCCGCCGGGGAGTCGGTGGTCGCAGGCGGGGCCGCGGACGTGGTCGATGACGTAGTGGGCTGCCCCGTCGGTTTTGCCGGTGCCTCGGCCGCCGAGCTGGAGCCACGCGCCGGCTGGGGGGATGTGGTCGGGTGGGATTTGCCACGGGTACGGCTCCCAGCCGCCGTGATCGGGGGGCGGCCGGTCGACGAGTGCTGCTGTGGCGGCGAGGACTCCCACGTCATCGGGCTCGGCGGCGCTGCATGCGCACTACTCGGTGACCGACCCGCTCGAGAGCTGGGACGATCTCCTCGAGCGACCGGTAGGTTTCGAGTGGGAGTCGGGCGTAGAGCGTGCCGTCGGTGGTGGTGACGCCAAGATGCTTCCAGGTGATCGGCGGCTCGAAGATCACGTACTCGTCGAAGAGCTCCCACACTGCCGGATGGACGGACTCGACGCACACGGTGGTGACTATTCGGACCTTTCCGCCTTCGATCCCCCACCCGGAGATGCTCATCGTGGGCACAGTCCGCCATCACTAGCCGAACCGAAGCATGGCGTGTAGCAAACCCGCTTGTCAAGCATCCCCACGTCAGGACGCCTTCGCCTGCCGTTGGCGGGTGACGGTGAACCAGCAGGATTTGGCGTGGAAGGCTTGCCCGTCGATGCGGCGGATCGGGTCGTCGCGGCCGCCGGCGACCGGCTTCTCGCACAGCCCGCACGTCTCGGAGGCCGGGGTTCGCTGCCCGACCGTCACGCCGCCCATGCTGGTGCCTTTCGATGGCGGCCCGGGCCAGTGCCGGGCGGCGGAGTCGGCGAGTCGGTACAGGAGGCCGCGTTGGTGGTCGTGGCCGGGCCGGTGCGCATCCCAGCTGTCGGCGAGCACGCTGACAGCGGCGAGGAGTTGGGCCCGGACGGGGTCGGGTTGCCATTCGACCTGGACATGCGCGGTCGGGTAGGCGGCGGCGAGGATGGCGAGGACGGTGTCGTGGAGTTCGGAGATCCAGCCGACTGCGTAGCCGATGTCGTGGCCGGTGAGCGCCGCGAGTTCGACACCGGTAGCCGAGACGCGTTCTTCGTGGTCGCCGACCTGCACCCGCAATGTCGGGCCTCCCCCGCTGCCGCCGTCGTAGCCGGCCCGGCCCGGGAATCCGATGGCGCCGACGTCGAGGAGGGCGTCCGGCCACGCGTCGCAGACCCGGTCGACGGCGGTGCGCATCGCCTGGCGGTGCTGCTGCGCCGCGGTCAGCGGTTTCGGCTCGGCGGTCCGTTTGAGGCGGGATTGCTTGCTCATACGCCCTCCTTGATGCCGGCCGAATCGAGCCGGCGCAACTCCGTCCCCAACACCTGCCGGGCCCTGTCATGCAACTCCGCCGGCACCACCGACGCGAGCATCACATCCACCGCCCCCGCCAGCAGCACCGCCTGCGCCTCCTCGACCCGCACCCGCCGCTCGGCCATCCCGAGTTTCACGCAGATCTCATCGATCTTCGCCAACCGGTCCGACCAGTCGCCCAACATCTGGACCAGCACGTGAGGTTTCGCCTCGCCGGTCGGCTTCCCGGTCTGATGGTACGTCCGCCCGTAGATCCCGTCCGTGCCGCCCGCCCCCGGCATGTCCGCCTCGGGCACCAACTTGAGGTTCCCGACCAGCGTCCACAGGGCGTCGACAGTCCCCCGGTACCGGTCCCGGAGCTCCGCGAGCGCCTCGCCGTCCGACGTGCGGATCGGCAGCCCCAGACGGGCCAACTCGGCCGCGGCGACCTCGACCTGGATGCGCCGGTCCGCGGCGGCCGCCACCTGGGCTGCCCGGGCGCCGTGGTAGCGGCAGACGGTGGCACCCCGTCTCGGCCAGTTGCCGCACGGTTCGCCGTCGGTGCTGCGATGGCTGGTGCAGCCTCGTGGATGGGTTTTCCCGCAGTCTGAGCACTGGAAGGGTCCGCTCATGGCCGTACTGGCGGGTCGGGGATGGCGATGTGTTGGGTTCGGGCCCGTACGAGGTGGCTTTGGCCTCGGCCTCGGCGTTGGGTGATGTGTTCTTTGTGGGCTCGGTCGAGGAGGTTGAGGGCTGTGCGTGGTGCGACCCCGGCGGCGGTCATGGTTTGGATGAGGCTGGGACGCGGGTGCCATTTGCCGTCGCTGATGGTGATGAGCATGGTTTGCCATGCGGCCCAGAGGCGGGGGGATGTGTCTGGCCGGATGTCGGGTTGCCAGGTCACTGGATGTTGTGTCCTGGTGCGGGTGCTTGCTGGTTGTTAGCGGTGCGCATGGGGGTGCGCATTCCCCTGTAAGGAGTGCACGCACTCTGCGCACCCCGCTTTTGGGCAGCGGGGTGCCGTGCGCGCACCCCCCACATCTTGGGGTGCGCATGGTTTGCGTGGGTGCGCATGCGCATTCTTGCGCCCCCCGCAATTGGGTCAGAAGGGCGGGTCATCGTCGTGGTCCTCCGGGTCGTATTCGAGTTCCGGCTCAGCCGGTGGGGGCACGGATCTGGGGGGCCAGGTGTCGCCGAAGCGGCGGCCCAGTTGGTCGTGGGCGTCGAGCGCCCGGTAGGAGTACGGCTGCCCGCTCTCGCCCTGGCCGTACGAGGCGACCAGGTTTTTGTCGACGAGCTTCTTGCAGGCGTCTTGGATGGTGCGGCGTTTGAGGCCGGTGCCGGTGGTGTCGTCTCGGGCTACCCGGTCGCCTATCTCTCGGACCGATAGCCAGTCTGTAGCGGCGAGGAGGACGGCGTGGATTCGTTTCAGGGCGGGGCTGAGGTTCTCGGCGCCTTCGATGCTGTCGGAATCGTCGGCGTGGAGTTCCTCGATGGTGTAGTGGAGCGGCGAGTCGAGGTGGTCGGGGTCGTCGGCCCACACCCGCCGGCGTGTCCGGAACGTGGTCTCGGGGACTTCGTCGCCGATCAGGTCCCATTCGAGGGTGACCCGGGATTCGCCGGTGTCTGTGTCGGTGGCTCGGGCTTTGACCGCGGCGGAGAGGAGCACCCGCCCCCATTCTTGGCCGCCGACGCCGGTCATCCGTTGGGCGCCTTGGCCGGTGCCGGTCTTGTTCCAGTGGTGGATGAGAGCGAGAGCGGCGCCGGAGTTCTGGGCGACCTGTTGGACGGCTTCGAGGTGTTCGCCCATCTCGATTAGCTGCGACGCTTTGGCGCCGCGGGCGGCCAGGTAGAGCGGGTCGATGATGACGAGGGTCGGGCTGACGGCGGTGACTTTTTCGGTGAGCGCCTCGAGGTGGTTGCGGTCGGTGAGGTGGGGCACCCGGAAACACACGTGGATGGGGAGGTTCTCGTAGGCCACCTGGTGGAAGGCGGCGATGGCGCGGAGGCGGCGGAGCATTTTGCGTTGGCCGCCTTCGCCGAGGCAGACGATCACGGGCCCGGGTGTGTCGCACGCCCACATGCCCATCCATGGGGTGCCGGCCGCGACAGCGACGGCCATGTCGAGCGCGGCCCATGTTTTGCCGGCTTTCATCTCTGCGGCGACGACGCCGTAGCCGTCGGCGGGCCAGATCGGCCGGATCAGCCACCCGACCGGTGGTGCGCCGTCGACTATGGCGGCGTGTTCGGCGGCGGTGAACCACTCGAGCGGCGGCCGCGGTTCGGGGTCGCCTTGGAAATCGTCGATGGTGTACCCGGCGCCGAGGTGTTCGGCGGCGTCTTTGCCGTGGACGGGTTCGACGAGGCGGATGGTGCGGGCCACGTCGCCGAGCTCTACCGCGACGTCGAGGGCGTGGCGTCGGCCGGTGTCGTCTCGGTCGGCGACGATAACAACCCGGGCGCCTTTCAGATGCTGGTTGTACTCGCGTCGCCATTTCCCGGCGCCGCCCGGGTTGGTGGTCGCGGTCTCGCCGGCGGTCTCGAGGGCTTCGACGTCTTTTTCGCCTTCGACGATCCACACTCGCCGTCCGCGCCGGACGGCGTCGATGACTTGGGGGAGTCGGTAGAGGGTGCGATCGACGCCTTGCATGTTCCACACCCAGCCGCCGTTGCCGTCGGGGTGGCGTTGCCGGAACGCCTTCGGGGCCATCCTGACTACCTGGTAGAGGAGCGTGCCGGCGGGGTCGGTGTAGTCGTAGGTGCGTTCGATGGCGGCCCGGTCCGGGTCTGCGTGGCCGTTGCTGTTCGAGGTTTGGTCGAAGAGGTCGTTGACGGTGAGGTGGAGGGCTTCGACGATCTGGTTGACGGAGCAGCCGGCGTGGCAGTGCACGGCGATTTTGCCGTCGCCGCGGGTGACGGACAGCGACGGGTTCCGGTCTGTGTGCGCGGGGCACCGCCAGCCTCCCTTTTCGTTGGGTGGCTGATAGCCGGTCACTTCGGCCAGGCGCCGGGTGACGGTGTCGTAGGCGTCGATGTCGGCCATCAATGGGTGCGCTGCTTTTCCTCCAGGTCGCAGATCAGGTCGTATTGGGCGCGGACGATCCGCTCGAGCCGGCGGCGGCCGGCGAGGCGGATGCGGAGCCGGTAGGCGAGACGTTTCATTCGGCTCCTGTCGTACGGCGGTTCTTGGCGAGGGATTCGGCGGCGCAATCGTCGGAGCAGTACAGGTAGCGGGGGGTGCTGTCGGCGCCGCAGTTGATGCACCGCCGGGATGCGGGCCCGGTGGGTTCGCGTCGTTTTTTGGCGCGGGTGGCGTCCCATCGCGCCGACGCGCTCCCCTCCTCCGGCTGGTCGGTCATGTGCCGGCCTGCCCGGTTTTGATCCAACGGCCGGCGTGATGGCGGGCGGGGTCGCCGTAGTGGCCGCACCGGTGGCATTGCCACCAGGTGCAGGCGGGGTTGTGGTCGGGGTGGCAGTGGGGTGTGAGCGCGCCGGTGGAATGCCCGAGTCGTTTCGGGCAGGTGGGGCATTCGGGGGCGCGTGGGGCGGCCACAGGGGAAGATGCGGCCGGCTACTAGCTGTTCGTGACTGCGAGCATCCGCTCGAGAAGGTCAACGGCGGATGCTTTGGCGGCGGCCCGCGGTTCGGCCAGTTTGGTGTTCAGGACCTCTTGGAGTCTGGCTCGGACGGCGTCGCGGATCGCCCAGTAGACGTGCGACCACCGGGCAACGGCAGCGGCAACGGCAGCGGCAGCGGCAACGGCAACGGCATCGGCAGCGGCAGCGGCAACGGCAACGGCAGCGGCAGCGGCAACGGCAGCGGCAACGGCAACGGCAGCGGCAGCGGCAACGGCAGCGGCAGCGGCAGCGGCAACGGCATCGGCAGCGGCAACGGCAACGGCATCGGCAGCGGCATCGGCAGCGGCAACGGCAACGGCATCGGCAGCGGCAGCGGCAACGGCAACGGCAGCGGCAACGGCCGTGAGGCCTCGCTTTTCAAGCTCGGCCTTCACGGCCCCCCTGATCTTCTTGCTCCACGAGTCCCGCAACGGCCACGTGACGTCACGGACCGCGTCAATCGTCGGGCCGCACGCCAGCCAGTCGGCCCGGCTGGTGACGGTCGGGAGAGCCTCTACCTGGGCGGCCTGGTCGTCGAGGCCGGCGGCGCGCAGCCAGAGCGGCAGGTGGAAGTGGACCATCCAGTCGGCGGCCATCCAGCCCCGCTGGTCCTCTTGGGCTTTGGTGCCTTTCGATCCGACGAGCCGGGTGATGTACGGCTTGAGGGCCTGCCGGTCGGTGTCGCCGAGGTCGTCGTTCCACCGGCGCATGAACGCCGCGATCGTCGGCGATGCGCACTGTGGATGGTCGGACCAGGGTTCGCCGGCGACCCAGGCGACGGCTTCCATGATGCACGCTTGGATGTCGCCATCGGTGGGCGGCCGGTGGCCTCCGGATTTCAGGATGAGGCTGTCGATTCGGGCGGCTCGTTCGGGGATAAGGGCGGTGGTCATGCTCGTTCCTTTCAGGTGGCTGATTCTGCGGGAATGGGTGTGCCGACACCGCGGCCGGCGAGATGGGTGTCGGCGAGGGGACGGGTCGGGCGTGTGCCGCCGGGCTGGCCTAGGCACGCGCCGCAACGAAAACACCAGCTGACATGCGGGTCGGTGCGGTCGGTGGCGAGCCAGCCGTCGCCGCACGCGTGGGCCTCGGACTGCAGCTCCTCGACGGTCGGGAGTGGGCCACGAACGGCGACGGTCGAGCCGATGAGGGTCACGGTTGACCCGTGCTAAACGGCCCGATATCGTCATCGCTGGCCTGGTCCCTGGAGTCAGAGACGTTTGCCCCCGTAGGAGGCGTTTCGGATTGTCCGTTGCAAGGGGCCAGGCCCAGCCGCTCGACTTGGTCAGATAGGTACTCGGGGATACGTTCGGCGTGGTAGGGCTCGGGGTAGTCCAGCCAGTCAGGATTGCAGCTAGTCATGTATCACCGGCCGCTATCGCTCGTAGTTGGGCGGCCATCAGGGCCTCGGTCGTCGCCTTCTGCTCGGCCAGTTCTTCCTCCGTGTCGGGCCGATCTTCGGTCAGCCCTGCTTCACGCATGGCTTCCACGGTTGCCCGAAGGCTGCCAAGCCGAGCTATTGCCTTCAGCCGCTCACGTTCATCCTTGTTCATTCAATCACTCCCGCCCGCCTCGGGCTTGCCGTCGAGAATGTGGTACAGCCACGACCCGAACTGGTCGACCTTGCGCCGCTCGGCGGTCACGTCGATGCCCGTTGGCTCGCTTCATCATCTCGATTGTCTCCCAGGTGATCTGAGCGCCGCGGCAATGCCGCAGTGGGGAGAACTTCTCGGGGTCGTAGCCCTTCGCGTATCCCTCACCTATCCCGACTCCGATTTTTGCTGTATCTGCCATCAGTCAGCCTCCTTCTCGATCGGCGGTATCCCGCCCGTCTTTGAACATGGCCGACTGGCCGCAGCGCATCGCCTCGGTCAGCGAATGGTCGGCCAAGGTCGAGTGGCAGCACGGGCAGTCCATCAGCACCAACTCGCTGAGTTGGAAGCCGTATAGCTGGTCGATGTCAGCCTCACTCATCACGACTCCCCTGTTCCGCCCAGGTCTTCCAAGTGCTCGGCCACGGCATCGTCCCGCTTCCACGGATGGGTCAGCACTGGAGACGCGGTGGCGCACAACTCCTCGATGGCATTGAGTTGCGCCTCGCTGATATCACGCCGCCATTGCGGATCGCGGCTCAACGCACGGTTGTGGCTTCGGACGAGGTCACATCCAGCGCAGTCACCGCATGGCTCAGTGACGTGATCCGTCGTGCAGCACCATGTGCCGTCCTCGGTGTAGAACTCGCTCTTATCGCTCACGGTCGCTCCCACCCGGCTCGACGGGGACCAGACCTCGGTCACACTTTCGACACGGGACAGCGTGCTCGTCCATGTCCGGGCTGGCGTCCATGTAGTAAATCTCGCCCATCCCGTCGCAATCGGGGCACCACTTCATGCCTTCTGGAAGGTCACTCATCGTTCGCTCCTTCTCGCCCCTCGGCTTCCTGTGCGGCCTTGATCGCCTCAAGCTGGCGGCTCATCTCGGCCAGGTCTTGGCAGGTATCCCAAAGGGAGCAATAACTCCCTCGGACATAACCACAATGCTCGTTGCTCCTCGGGCACCCAGCGGCACTACTTCTCATCGGTGACCCTCCCGCCCTGGCGTCGTGCTCGTTCGTCGGCATAGATCTTCTGGCATCTGGCGCACAGCAGATCGTCCAGCGGTATTGCTGCCAGGCAGTCGTAGCAGCGGTTCGGGTACATGCGCTCCAATGGGCTAGTCATGTGTTTCGCCCGTGTGTGGTCATACGGCGATCAGCGCCCCTTCTCTCGGTAGCGGCTCTATGGCATCGGGCATCCGGTCGGGGAGGAGCTGCCAGACCCACAGCCCGGCCTTGGTGAACCCGACGTGCTCGAAACCGGCCTTCTTGTAGCAGTAGCCCGGCTCCCGCTTGTGCTCGACCTCGTCGGCGTTGACGAACGTCACCATCCCGAGCGGCGGTGGTACCGGCCACTTCCACAGCGTGTGGGCGACCGCCTGGCGGATCATGTCGGATGCCACGCCGGGGCCTTCTTTGCGGAAGCACGAGTTCATCCACGCTCCAGCCCAGTCGTGCTGGACGTACTCGGCCTTCGGGCACGAGGTCACCCACAGAGCGGGAGTGTCGGCCAGGAGGACCAGGCAGCGGCCTGGTGGTACGAAGCCGTCAGCGCCGACGTTCTGCCGGTTGTAGTGCCGGTCAGCAATGGCGCGGCCTACCGGGTCGTTCCGCCATGAGATCCGCCAGTTGCAGTTACCTATCACGATTCACCTCTCTCCCGCCCTTCGGATCGGAGAACCGACCGCCGCACGGGGAGCCATCAGGCTGAGTCATGCGGTCCTCTTGGCCGAACTGGTCGGGGTCCCAGGTCTTGCGGCCGCAACGCCCACACGACGCCTCGGGGGCGTCATCCCGCAGGTGTGGAGGTAACTCATTCTGGTCTTGGTCGTCGGCCCACATGCTCACGATTCAGCCTCCTTGTCGTTCAACGGTTGCCCGCCCTCGTCGGGCATGGCGGGTGGGAATAGCGCATCGTGGGCCTCGGTCCAACGCAGTTGCTCCTCTTGGGTGGGGTCCTCCAACATGAACAGCTCCCACCTCCCACCGCCCACGTGCTCGCTGCTCCCGTACAGGCGCCTAATGGTCATCGTCCGATTCCTTCTTCTTCTCGCCCTTCGGTGGAACCTGTTTGATCGCTCCGATCAGAGCGTTGATCTCGTCTTGCGGGCAGTCGAATAGAAGCTCGGTAAGGCAATAGCCGCCGTCCACCTTGTCTCGGAGCACCCGCAACAGATGCAGAAGCATCCGATGTTCAGCGTCGTTAGCGGACTCGGCCCGCAGGCAACGGCGCTCCCACTCCTTGGCCTCGGGGCAGTATCCGTCCGCTGGCGTCGGGTAGGCGCACCCTTCGCATTCACCCATCACGCCTCACCTCTGTTCCGCCCTTTTCCGCCCCTCGGGCTCGCCTGGGCTCGTGGAGTTGCCCTGTCGAGACGTGGATCCAGTGGCACAAATGGCCGACGTGTGTCTCCGGCGAACGCCAGCACGCCGAGCCGGACTAGGACTTTCACGAGCAGATCACGCATGGCCATGGGCGAGGTGCTGCAGAGCGGAGTGGTGCCCTTATGGCCCTTCATCCGACGACCTCGGCGTCGAGGTGGAGGGCACGGCAGATGAGGCCGACAGCGCGGCCGTCATCGACCATGTCGGTAGTGACCCGGATGATCCGCCATCCGAGGACGGCGGCTTCGGAGTATTTGACGGCGTCGGATTCGAAGTGCGCGCCGCGGTTGTGGGCGCCACCGGTCCAGCTGCCGCCTTCGACCTCTACGGCGAGGAGCAGCGCTGGCCAGGCGAAGTCGAACCGCCATTTGCGGGTCGGGTGGAATCGGTGCTCGCGGACGTAAGCGGGTCCGTCGATCATTCGCAACTGGCCGGCGAGCCGGTCTTCAAGGTCGCTCACGATGCCGTCTCCTGCTCGGCTGGCAGTGTTTCGGCGAGCCGGCGGTAGTACTCGGCGTCGGTGCACAGGAACGAGAGGGGGTGTTCGTCGAGCCAGGCCATGGCGCAGATGATGTCGAGGTGCTGGACGAACCCGCCGCAGGTGCGGCATCCGAGCGTCATCAGGATCATGAGGCGTCGGCTTCCTCGAACGCTTGGCGGCGGGCGTCGTCGATGCCTCGGTGGGTGGGGTGTGGGAGGCCGGTGTCGATGAACGCGCCCCGCTTGGCCGGGCTCGGGTGGACCCGGTCGACGTGGCCTTCGAGGGAGGTTTCGGTTTTGAAGAATTGGGGTGGTTTGCAGCGGGTGCAGCCGAACGTTGACCCGGCCAGATTCGGCCGCTCTCTATCACTTTCTGGTAAGTGGTTGACAACTGGTTGCGTCCAGGCACGCACCATGATTTGCGGGTGGTGGTTGTCCGGGTTGACGACGGAGCGCAGGTGGGAGCGGAGGCCACCGATGGTGCGCCGGCGGGTGCCGCAGTCGCATTCCCACAGTTGGCCGTCGGCGCGCATCCAGGCGTTACCGGGTGTCTGTTCGGCGCCGTCGATCCATTCGGGGTTGTCGAGGATCGCCATGGCCGTGGCTGTGTCTGCAGACACGGCCTCCGCTGTCTCGATGGTGACGGCCGCGGGGGCGGCCGGCGGGTCGGGGGTGAGGTCGCTTTCGCCGGCCGGTCCGGTTTTATCTCCGGGGGTCCCATCCGTGACGTTGGCAGCAGGCCCGTTGTCAAACGGCTGTTCGACCGGTGTGCGCTCTAACTCACCCCCGACCGGCCGGCCGCCCCCATCACCTTTTGGGGGGAACCGGCGCGCCCATTTCTGCAGGACTGACTCGACGACGTCGAGCTGTCTCGACGCGGCGCGCGGGCCGATCCGGCGGACCAGGTCCGCGCCCTCCTGCTTCTGCTCATCGGTGAACTCGCGGCGTTTCCGAGGACCGGTCTTCTGCGGCGCGGGCGCCGGCCCGATCCTGCGGCTGTCCGGGTGCGGGTCGTCGGCGACCACGAACGGCTGCGCCGCCAACGGACGCAGCGCCACGATGGCGGCGTCGAGTTTGGCCAGCTCTGCCTGCTTCTCGGTGCGGGCCGCGACCAGAGCGGCGACGATCTCGTCGAGTGATGTCACAGCGGATACTCGTCGTCATCGGGGTCATCGTCGACCTCTTCGGCGTCGACCAGGTCCTGGAAGACGGGCGCCAGTTCCGGTGTCATGGACCGAGCCGCGGGCCAGGCGTAGCCGGCGACGCGCTCCGCCTCCTCCCGGGAGCACGGACGGATGGCGAAGATGGAGTCGGAGCCGTAGTACTCGGTGAGCGGTTCGGTGCCGGTGTGGTCGGTGCGGGTGGGGTGCTCGATGCGGAGCAGGGTGGCGCCGCCGAGCTGGGCGTCGGAGAGGAGCCCGGCCCGGGTGCGACGGCCCATGATCTCCACGACCGCCCACAGGCCGACGTCGGCTGGGGCGGCGTCGCTCATGCCGGGGGTGTGCCACGGAAGGCGACGAGGCCGACACCGTGCTCGACGTCGGACACAACATCGTCGAACGCGGTGCGGATCACGTCGTGGGGGCGGGTGAGCAGATAGCGGACCCGGAGGGCGCCGTCGTTGATTCGGAACTGGAAGCGGGCGTCGACCGGGTAGCCCTCGGTTTGGCCTTCGAAGCAGATCAGCCCGAGCTTGAACTTCGAGGGGATAGTGATGGTGGCGTTCTCGCCGGCCCGGGCGTCGATGGTCTCGTGGTAGGTGAACTGGCGTTGCCCGTTCCCGAGGAGCTGCTGGGAGCGGAACTCGAGCCGGTTCTTCGCCGACATGGTCTGCGCCAGCTCGAGCATCTCCGCGGCGGACGGTTCGACGATCTCGCCGTAGCCTTCTTCGAGGTGTTCGCCGAACTCGACCTGGGCCAGCCACACCCGGTCCTGGGACGTCCAGTGCAACCATTCGGGGGCGTAACGCAGCGCGAGCGCGGCGCGGTGGTCGCCCCAGCCGGGGATGGCGCCGCCGGCGCCGTGGCCGTTGAGGACGGCGGTGACGGTCACCTTGTCGACATCGGCGTAGAGGGCGGTGCAGACTTTCTCGGTCTGGTCGGCCCGGGCGGTGTCGACCTGGTTGCGGTCGGCGGGGGCGGTTTCGTGGCCGTGTTTGCGGACGTACAGGACCAGCGAGTCGGGGGTGTGGACCGCGACGCGGGCTTTCACCCGTCGGGGCGCGTCGAGGAGCGCCTCGTGGTCGTAGTGGTGCAGTGCGGTCTTGTTCGAGTAGACGATGGTGCCGGCGTCGCCGGCGATGGCGGGGATGTCTTCGCTGGTGGTGGCGTCGACGGCGAGGTCGGCGATGGCTTCGGCTTCGGTGCTCATCAGGCTTCGTTCTCCTTGCGGTCGTTTTCGGGGATGACGGCCTCGGACCCGGGCACGCCGCGCAACGGCAGCCGGGTCTGGGCGGGATTGTGGCGGCTTAAATTGCCGTCTTCGGTGACGTACCAGAGGGTGTTCGGCCGTTTCCCTTCCGGGATTTTCACGGTCACGTTGTCGGTGATGCGGACCATGCCGTCCGCGTCGTCCTCCGGTGCCACCTTCAAGGTGAGTGTGAGGGTGCCGACTTTGCCGGTGGCGGACACGGCCAAGATGAGCTCGTTGAATTGCTCGGACAGTTCGTGGTGGGTGAGTCCGCCGTTGACCTCGGCGAGGAAGTCGCCGAACGGGCGGATCTGGCGGTCAGGGTTGTGGTCGGGCTTGGGCATGGGGTCCTTTCGGTTAGGCGGGGCTGCGGGCGAGGACGATCGGGGTCAGCACGCTCTTGGCGTGCAAATGTTTGAGCGGGTCTTTGTGGCGGATCTCGTCGGTGCCGAGCACCAGCAGCAGGTCGCGGAGAGCGGGGAGTTGGATGATGTCGCCGCCGGCGCCTGGGGCGGTGTCGGCGAACGGGAATGTCTCGTAGAACGGCGCCCCCCGGTAGATCCCGACGACCTTGACGAAGACCTCGCCGTCGGCGTCGGCCCAGGAGTCGATGACGGCGCCGCCGCGTTGCAGGTCGCCGCCGGGGTGGAAGTGGGTTTTCGAGAATCGGTACATCCCCGTGTCGACGTATTCGGGGCCGGTCATGCTGCGCCGATCACGATTTGGAGGCCGCGGCCTTCGACCTCTTGGACGTCCATGACGAAGTCGCCGGCCCATTCGCCGTCCTCGTCGACGTAGATGTCGGTCGGGTCGACTTCGATGAGCACGTCGATGTCCCGGGCTTTCGCCCCCAGATGGGCCCGGACGCGCTCCAGGTCCTCCAAGAACCGGTCGAGCGTCATCGCTCGGGCTCGCGGTGTGGGTCGGTGTGAGTCTTGACGAGCTCACGGTGGTGGGCGCACAGCTTGAAGTCGACCTCGTCGTCTCCGTCGTGAAGGACGACGATCTGGACGGCCTGCTCGGCGCACGGCCTGCTGTCGTCGGGGAGGCTGATTCGGCGGCCCCACTGGCAGCCGAGCAGATCCTGGAAGAGCGGGTGGCTGCGGATGGCGTTGTCGAGGCTCACGGCGTCTCGATGTCGTGGACGGCGGCGAGATGGTGGGCGCGGGCGTCGTTGGCGAACTCCTCGGTGGTGTTCTTACCGAGATCGCCGCACGCGGTGCAGGTGACCGTCCACTTCTTCGCCCGGCCCGGCCTGGCGATGGTGACGGCCGGGGCTTCGGCGGGCGACCCCTCCCCGCCCGTGTCCGTCGCAGCCCGGGGCGTGTCGAGGCACTCGGAGCAGAGGTCGTCCTCAACCCACGAGCAGCCGCCGTCACACGCCTCGGCGTCGGTGCAACCGCACGCCCGACACGAGCGTACGCTTGTATCGTCCC
>DATARN010000042.1:0-7276 GCA_036264135.1 Acidimicrobiales bacterium | reverse complement strand
TCCTGGCTGTCCGCTCCGGCCTCGTCGCCGGCCGGGCCACCGGTATCCCCGCCGACCTGGTCCGCCGCCGCGCCGGCGGCGGCGGTGTCGGCGCCCGTCTCGGGAACCACGCCGGCCAGCGGGTCAGTCCCCGCCGGCCCGTCCGAGCCGGAGGGGCGGCCCGCCGCCCGGTTCCTGGAATCGGCGCCGGTCATGCGCCATGCTCGTCGACGATCTCGGCGTCGACGACTTCCTCGTCGTTCGGGCCCGAGGTCGGCCCCTGGCGCGACCCGGCGGTTGTCCCGGGTCCCGCGGTGCCCGAACCGTTGGCGCCCGCCGACTCGTAGAGCCGCTTGCCCAGCTCCTGAACCGACGACGCCAGGCTGTCGGTGGCCCGGCGGATGTGGTCCATGTCGGTGCCCGAAAGGGTGTCCTTCAGGACCTTCAGGTCGGCCTGAACCTTTTCCTTCTCGGCACCCTCCATGGAGATGGCCTGGTCCCGCAGCATCTTCTCGGTCTGGTACACCAGGCTGTCGGCGTTGTTGCGGACCTCGGCCTCCTCGCGGCGGCGGCGGTCCTCCTCGGCGTGGGCCTCGGCGTCGCGCACCATGCGCTCGATCTCGTCGCGGTTGTGCGCCGACTGACCGGTGATGGTCATCGACTGCTCCTTGCTGGTGGCCTTGTCCTTGGCCGAGACGTGGACGATGCCGTTGGCGTCGATGTCGAAGGTGACCTCGATCTGGGGCACCCCGCGGGGCGCCGGCGGCAGGTCGACCAGCTGGAACTTGCCCAGCGTCTTGTTGTACATCGCCATCTCACGCTCGCCCTGCAGCACGTGGATCTCCACACTCGGCTGCATGTCCTCGGCGGTGGTGAACACCTCGGAACGCCTGGTCGGGATGGTGGTGTTGCGCTCGATGAGCTTGGTCATGATGCCGCCCTTGGTCTCGATGCCGAGCGACAGCGGCGTCACGTCGAGCAGCAGGACGTCCTTGACCTCACCCTTCAGCACGCCGGCCTGGATGGCGGCACCGACCGCCACGACCTCGTCGGGGTTGACACCCTTGTGGGGCTCGTTTCCCGTGAGGGCCTGGACCATCTCCTGGATGGCCGGCATCCGGGTCGAGCCGCCGACCAGCACGACATGGTGGATCTGATCCTTGGTCATGCCGGAGTCCTTGATGGCCTGCTCGAAGGGGCCCTTGCACGCCTCGACCAGGTCACTGGTCAGCTCCTGGAACTTGGCCCGGGTCAGCTTCATGTCGAGGTGCTTCGGGCCCTCGCTGGTGGCGGTGATGAACGGCAGGTTGATGCTGGTCTCCTGCACCGCCGACAACTCGATCTTGGCCTTCTCCGCCGCTTCCTTCAGCCGCTGCAGGGCCATCTTGTCGTTGCCGAGGTCGACGCCCTCGGTGTCCTTGAAGCCGTTGACCAGCCAGTCGATGACGCGCTGGTCCCAGTCGTCGCCCCCAAGGTGGGTGTTACCGGCGGTCGACTTGACCTCGAAGACGCCCTCGCCGATCTCCAGGACCGACACGTCGAAGGTGCCGCCGCCCAGGTCGAAGACCAAGACGGTCTGGTCGGCCCCCTCCTTGTCGAGCCCGTAGGCCAGGGCGGCGGCGGTGGGCTCGTTGATGATCCGCAGCACCTCGAGGCCGGCGATCTGACCCGCCTCCTTGGTGGCGGTGCGCTGGGCATCGTCGAAGTAGGCGGGGACGGTGATGACGGCCTGGGAGACGGTGTCGCCCAGGTAGCTCTCGGCGTCTCGCTTCAGCTTCTGCAGGATGCGGGCGCTGATCTCCTGGGGGGTGTACTTCTTGCCGTCAATGTTGACCGTCCAGCTGGTTCCCATGTGACGCTTGACCGACCGGATGGTCCGATCGGGATTCGTGATCGCCTGGCGCTTGGCGACCTCGCCCACCAGGACTTCACCCGACTTCGAGAAGCCGACAACCGACGGGGTCGTTCGCGCTCCCTCGGCATTGGGGATGACCGTAGGCTCACCGGCCTCCAGAACGCTGACGACCGAGTTGGTGGTACCGAGATCAATACCGACGGCCTTGGGCATAAGGGGTGCCTCCGTTACTCTGAGATCCGCGGACACTGACATCCGGGCATGAGATCTGTCTGACTGTTCAAGTGTAGCAAACTTGAGTCACAAAGACTCAAGTGACCTGGATCGTAGGCTTGGACCCGATGTCCACCGTCGTGCTGCTCCGCCACGGCCAGAGCACCTGGAACCTGGCCAACCGCTTCACCGGCTGGTACGACTCCGACCTGTCGGAGCTGGGGGAGAAGGAGGCCCGGGCCGCCGGCGCCCGCCTGGCCGCCTCCGACATCCCCGTCACCGTGGCCCACACCTCGCTGCAGACCCGCGCTATCCGCACCCTGCACCTGGCGCTGGAGGAGATGGGCCGGTTGTGGGTCCCGGTCCACCGCCACTGGCGGCTCAACGAACGGCACTACGGAGGCCTCACCGGCCTCAACAAGGACGAGACGCGGGACAAGTTCGGGGAGGAGCAGTTCCTGCTCTGGCGGCGCAGCTATGCCACGCCGCCGCCGCCGATCGATCCCGCCAGCCCCTACAACCCGGCCCACGACCCCCGTTACGCCGACCTGCCTCCCGAGCTGATCCCCGCCACCGAATGCCTAGCGGACGTGGTGACGCGCATGCTCCCCTATTGGTACGACGCCATCGTCCACGACCTGCGGGCCGGCAAGGTCGTGCTCGTGGCCGCCCACGGCAACAGCCTCCGCGCCCTGGTCAAGCACCTGGACGGGATCGCCGACGACCAGATCCCCAACCTGGAGATCCCGACCGGCGTGCCCATCGTGTACGAGCTCGACGGCGATTTGCGGCCCGTCACGCCTGGCGGCGAGTGGCTGCGCCGCGACTGCTGACCGGCCAGGAGCGGCGGCCCCGATGCCGCTGGGGCGCCGATGCCGCTGGGGCTCCTGTTACTCCTGAGCGTGCTGCGTTTTGTTGTGCGCGAAAACCGGTGGTATTCACCACTCTCCGCGCGAAACGGTGAAGCGGCTCAGGCGCCGTGGCAGAACTTGTACTTCCTGCCGCTGCCGCAGGGGCAACGCTGGTTGCGGCCCACCCGGGCGTCGCGCCGAAACGGCTGTGGCTTGGAGGGCGTCACCTCGGTCCCGGCCGCCGAGCCAGCCGTGGCGGCCACCTCGACCCCATCGGCCCCATCGGCCCCATCGGCCGACGGCAAGCTGAGCAGCTGGGCCGCCGCCTTCCCAACCCGGGGCGCCTCCTCGTCCAATCCGGCGTCGGCCATCGCTGCCGGGAGCCCTTCCAGCCACAGCCGCACCGGCGCCAATCGGGCACCGAGGGGGGTCTGGGGATCGGGGAGGCCGGCCATGAGTCCCGCCGCCTCGATGACCAGCGCCGCCTGCTCCGCAACGTCCCCATCGGAAGAGGTGGCGGCGGCCAGGAGCCGGGGGCCCAGCCCGTCGGGTAGATGGGGCTCGAGGAGGCGTTGGCCGGCGGCGAGCAGCGCCTCCCAGCCCTCGGGGTTGCTGGCCTTGGCCGCGTCGAGGCGAGCGGTGGTGATGCGCAGGGCCTCGGCGCGGTGCGGTCCACAGATGCTGTCCTGGGCGTCCTGCAGACCGTCGGGAAAGGCGACGGCCCGACCGCCGCAGCCCGGGCAGCCGGCCAACTGCTCCCCTGGCTCCCTGAAGCGCACCGGGGAGCGATCGAGGTCGGCGGGGCCGAAGAGGTCCTGGCCGAGATCCTCCAGGGCATCGAACTGGATGGGCCGCCACCCGTCGCCGACGACGGTCAGCGCCGGGAGTCCCCCGGTCGGCGCGGGCGGCACCTGACTGAGGAGCCGGGGCAGGGCACCAGAGTGGACGCCGGCGGCGTAGACCCCTTCTTCGATGGCCGCTCGCTGCGCAGTGCCGACCGCCACGATGGACTCGAGCAGCGGCGCGAGGACGACGGCCAGCTGGCCGGGCTCCCCGCCGGCCAGCCGAAGGGCCTGCCAGTGCGGCAGATAGAGGACGAGGCCGAGCCCGTCCGCCGCCGACGCCGACCGGCTGGTGGACGTGGCAAACGCCGCCGCCCGATCGGACCGCCATTCGAACGGATCCCAGGTGAGGAGGAAGATCCGTAGGCGCTCGGCGGCCCACTGGTGCTCTGGGGCCAACTCGTCCCAGGCCGGCGCCAGTTCCAGCACCTGCTTCTCCCACCGGGGCGGTGCGGCGACAAGTTCGTCGGTGTCGATTACCGACGCCAGATCAGCGGAAGGCGCCTCGATATGCACATTGGAACTGGACACGGCCATCGGTCCCATCGTCAGGACCTTCGCTCCGGGACGAGGCGGAAGGAGGACGGCCAGTCTATGTCGCGCCGGCTGAGCCGGACCGCCGGAGCGGAACGACCGCTACTTGTCCTTGCGGGCCGGCGAGTCCACCTTGGCCCGTCCCGTCAGCAGAAGCCCGACGGCGGCGGACAGCGGGATCGGCTGGCCGCCGTGGGCGGCCGCCATGGCGTGGCGCCGGCGGTTGGCCAGGCCCACCGCGGCGGCCCCGGTGACCAGGAGGCCCATGGCCAGCGTCAACGGGGCGGTGGAGTTACCACCGGTCAGCGGCAGGGTGGCCCCCGTCTGGACGGCCTCCGTGGCTGTGGCAACGGGGATCGGCGAGCCCGGCTCAACGATGCGAACGGTCCCGCCGGGGCGCGTGGTAGGGGTGGTCGGGTTGGTCGGGGTGGTGGTCGGGGGCGGGGTGAAGTGGGTGCAGTTGAACCCGCCCGAGTTGCCCACGCCCACGTTGCCGCCGCCGGAGTTAGCCACGCCGACGTTGCCGCAGCCCGAGTTGCCGTTGCCCACGTTGCCGACGCCGGAGTTGCCGTTGCCGATGTTGGCGAAGCCCGAGTTACCGGTGCCGGTGTTGCCCGCGCCGGAGTTGCCGGTGCCGTTATTGCCGAAGCCCGAGTTGCCGACACCGATGTTGCCGCAGCCCGACTCGGAAATGTCGGCGTTCGGTGCGCAGTTAAAGCGCTGCGTCGCCAGGGGGGCCGCCGAGGCCGCCTGGGCCAGGACCGGCACGCTGAGGGCGGTCGCCATGGCGAAGCTGATACCGATTCGTCGTATAACCCGAGCGGACATGCCAGCGGACGGTAGTTGATGGTTGCTCACAACGCAACCATGTCCACCCCAACGGGAAAAGAAACCACCAAACGGACACACCTGTTTCCAAGCGCGAAAAAGGGGGGCGGTGAACGCCCCCCTTTTCCCTCTATGTCGTCGTCACGGTCCGTCCCCGGACCCTGGTGCTTTACTCCGTTTCGGCGTCTTCCCGCCGGCGGCTGGTGAGCCCGACGGCGGCGCCTCCGCTGAGCAGCAGCCCCAAGGCCACCGCCAACGGCATGGCCGTATTGGAGCCGGTCAGAGGCAAGGCGGCGGCGGTCGTCTGGGCGGCGGCCGCTTCGGTGCCCACCTCGCCCACCTCGACAACCCCCGGTGTGCCCGGGACGGAGGGTGTACCGGGAACGCCAGGAACGCCAGGAACCCCAGGAACGCCCGGCGTGCCCGGCACCCCAGGAATGGCGCATCCTGCGCCCCCGGAGTTGGCGATGCCCACGTTGCTGAACCCGGAGTTCGCCGTGCCGTTATTGCCGCAGCCGGAGTTGGCGACACCGACGTTGAACTCGCCGGAATTGGCGACACCGACGTTGAAGAAGCCGGAGTTGGCCGTGCCTTGATTGCCCGTTCCGCTGTTACCCACGCCGACGTTGCCCCGGCCCGAGTTCCCGAACCCGACATTGCCGCATCCCGATTCCGAGATGTCGGCGTTCGGTGCGCAGCTGGCGGAAAGGGTCGCCGGATCGGTGGTGCTGAGGTCCACGGCGGCTGCGGCGCCCGCCCCTCCGAGGAGGGCGGCGGCGGCGTGGGGCGCCAACGTCCCGGCCGTCACCGTGTCCGGTGCGCTGAAGGTGGCCGAGGCCACCTTCGACGCAGACGACGTGGCCCCGGATGTGCCGGCGGCGCCGCTGGCGCCGCCACTCGACCCGGCCAACGTCGCCGCCTTGAGGGGAGACGCCGCCTTGAGAGGCGACACCCCGGCGAGCGGCGAGGCCACGATCAGCGAGGAGACCGTTGCCGGACCGCCGGTGTCACCGGAGCTGACATTGGTCGTCTGGGAAGACGTTCCCGACATGGCCGAGGCCCCGCCGGGACCGCTGGACGAGGTGTTGGTCGCGGTCGGGCTGGCGGCGGTGCCGCCGGTGACGCCACCGGTGGCCGAGACGTGGGTCTCGGAGGCGCCGGAGTCGCCGGTCGTGGCGTTGCCCGAGGCGGTGCCGGAAGCCGCACCCGTGTTGCCGCCGGTCGAGGTGGGCGTCGAGTCGCCGGTGTCGCCGCTGACGGCGACGTGCGCCACTGCGCCCGTACCACCGAGGCCGAAGATCACCGGCCCCGAGAACACCACCGGAGAGACGGCCGGTCCGGTCGCACCGGTGGTGGCCACCGCCGTTCCCGGACCGCCCGGGCCGCTCATGATCGTCACCGTGGGCGTGAGGGTGGCGGCACCGGTGTCGCCGGTGGTCCCACCCGACACGGTGGCCGCTGCGCCGGCCGCGCCGCTGCCGGCGTCGCCGGACGTGTCGGACGTGTTATCGGCCGCCCCCGAATCGCCTCCCGGACCGGTCGTGCCCGAGAACGCCGTGCCGGTGCCAGAGGCCAGGCCCGACCCTCCTGTCCCGCCGCCCGAGCCGGGGCCGGTGTTGCCGGAGGTGGCGTCGGTCGTTTGCGATGCGCTTCCGGTCGTCCCCGAGGCGCCGCCGTCGCCCGTCGAGGCGGCGTTGGTGGAACTGGGGCTCGCCGTGGCGCTACCCGATTCGCCGCCGGTGGCGGCCGCGGTCGTCACCGAGTCGCCGGTGCTGCCCGAGGTGGCGTTGCCGGTCGCGGTGGCCGTCGAGGCGCCGGACGTGCCGCCCGTGGCCGTCCCCGTGCCGTCACCGGAATCACCGGAGACCACGATCACGCCCACGGCACCGCTGCCGCCGGAACTGAATAGGACCCCGCCCGAGAAGGCGACCCCTGAGGTGGCCGCCCCCGTCGCCCCGCTGGCGGCCGTCACATCAGCCGCACCGCCGTCGCCGCTGGTGGCGGCATCCAACGGGGCGTTGGTCGCCACGCCGGACGCACCGGTGTCACCGCCGGCGGCGGTGGCCGTCGCGCCGGCGTCGCCGCTGGTGGCGTCGCCCGTGGTGCTCGAGGTGTTACTGGCGTCGCCTGAGAAGCCGCCGTCACCCGAGGCCCCCGAGGAGGCCGTGCCGGTC
>DATARN010000003.1:0-1641 GCA_036264135.1 Acidimicrobiales bacterium | reverse complement strand
TTGGCGCCGGACTCGTTCTTGAAGACGACCGGGTTGCAGCAAAGGCTCACGAGCAACCTCGGCTGAATTCCGGCCGCGGTCATGTGCACGGTGTGGCCCACGTCGAATTCCGGCGAGGCGCTCTTGGCCTCCCGGATGCTGGGGTCCGGAGCGGACGCCGGCGGCTGGTGCGATGGCGTCGGGCTGCTGCTGGTCGCCGTTGCGACGTCGCCTTGGCAACCCGCCAGCAGAGCTGCCGTCGACAGACCCACGATCACTGCAAGAGCACGACGTTTGATTTCCATCTTTTCCACCTTCCTCCAGGAACCTACAGAGTGCCGGGCAATCCCCGGTCGAGAATCATCGTTGTGGCCACCGCGAGCGCGACGATCACAGGCCCGGCGAACATGTAGGTCACCGAGCGCGGCCAGTACCGGCGGCGCATTCGGCCGGCGAGCCAGACGGTGCCCACCAGCAGCTGCGACAGCAGCAGGGCGGGGGCAAACCAGACTAGGTTGGAGGCCAGCCCGAGGTCTGACGCCGAGACCGAAGGCGGGTTGCGCGTAGGGACCGCCAGCGGCGTCCCGACGAGCATCGCCACGACCACGAGGCGGCCGTTGAACAGGAACGGTGGATCCGAGGTGACCAGCGTGAGGCGGCTGTCGAGGGTGCCCTCGAGCGGTCTTAGGTCGCCGGCGCCCACGCGACCCACATCACGCACGATGTACGTGAACGTCCCCTGCCCCGTCGTCACCGAGATCTGGTCGTTGGGGCGAAGGAGGTTCAGGTCGTGCAGGGGACCGCCATAGGTGGTGCGCCGGCCGAGAACGACGGCGTTGCCGAATTCGCCGGGCATCGGCGAAACGCTCAGATGGCCAGGCCCTGCCTTCAGATCGTCCGGGGTCGACCCCTCGACGACAAGCCGCTGCAATCCGAGGCGGGGAATGTCTATGAGCGCCACCGGGCTGCCCTCGGAAGGATTGACCGTCGGGAGGCCGAGCTCGGTGGTCTTGGCCTCGGTCTTGAAGACCGGAAGCAGGCCCTCCTGCGTCTGCTGCGCCACGAGGCCGCTGATGCCGAACTCGTAGATGAGGCAGAACAGCAACAGCACTCCCGCGACGCTCAGGACGTAGCCGACAGTCTGCAGCCTGGTTCGCCCGGGAGTCGGTGTCAAGGCTCTCGTCTGATAACGCGGCGGGCCCGAAGGCCCGCCCAGAGCTGCAGGCCGAGGCCGCCACCGGTGAGGAGCAAGGTCAGTCCCAGCAGGATCGGGAGGAGGTATTGGTTGGGGACGCCCATCTCGTCGTGCCCGGCGGTCGCAAGCTGAAGTCCCTGGCTGTAGCTGAGGGTGGCGATCCTCGTGTCGGACGCCCCCGTGCCTCCGGGACAGGCGGAAGCCGACGCCGATGCACAGGGCGAAGGCGAGGGACCGCCCGGGTTGCTACCTCCAGGCGGCAGAGGGGGAAGCGGGGGCAGCGTGGACGGGGGCAGCACCGAACCACCGCCCCCGGCGGGCGGCGGGAGCGGAACGGGGATCTGGTCGGCGACGGCGAGACTCGCGCGCACGAGATTGTCCGGCAGTGGGACGTATCCGTCCGCAGAGCTGAACAGAGCCTGACCGTCCTGAACGGCGAACCTGAGGAAACCGGCAAGGGTCTTGCC
>DATARN010000223.1:0-4872 GCA_036264135.1 Acidimicrobiales bacterium | reverse complement strand
TCTTCCATCTGGGCGGTGAACCCGTAGTCCACCAACTCGGAGAAGTGCTGCTCCAACAGCCCGATCACCGCGAACGCGGTCCACGCCGGGATCAGCGCCGCCCCGCGCTTCCACACGTAGCCGCGTGCCTGGATGTTCTCGATGATGGAGGCATAGGTCGACGGCCGGCCCACGCCCAGCTCCTCGAGCGCCTTTACGAGCGAGGCCTCGGTGTAGCGGGCCGGTGGCTGGGTGGCGTGCCCCTTAGGGACCAGGTCCGATGCCAGCAGGCCGTCGCCCACGGCCAACAGCGGTAGTCGGACCTCCTGATCCTCGAGCGCCGCGTTGGGGTCGTCGGAACCCTCGACGTACGCCCGCAGGAATCCGGGGAATTCGATCGTCTTGCCGCTGGTGGCGAACTCGGCGTCCTCCCCCCCCGAGCTCACCGCGCCCAGCCGGACCTGGAGGCTCTGGCCCCGGGCATCGGCCATCTGTGACGCCACCGTCCGTTTCCAGATCAGGTCGTACAACCGGAACATGTCGCCGTGCAGCCCGGTCTGCTCGGGGGTGCGGAACGTCTCGCCCGATGGGCGGATGGCCTCATGGGCCTCCTGGGCGTTCTTCACCTTCTTGTCGTAGCGCCGGGGCTGGGCGGGCACGTACGCCGGGCCGTAGAGGGCGGCAGCCTGGGCCCGGGCCGCGGTCAGCGCCTGGTCCGACAACGTGGTCGAGTCCGTCCGCATGTAGGTGATATATCCCTGCTCGTACAGGTCCTGGGCCACCCGCATGGTGCGCTGGGACCCGAAGCGCAGTTTGCGGCCGGCCTCCTGTTGCAGGGTCGAGGTCATGAACGGCGGATACGGTGAGCGCCGGTACGGCTTCTCCTCGACCGACCGCACCGAGAAGGCGGAATCGGTGAGGCTCTCGGCCAGGCCGGCGGCGCGGGCCTCGTCCAGGACCAGCGCGGTGCCGTTGACCCGCCCGTTCTCGTCGAAGTCCTTGCCCGTGGCCAGGCGGCGGCCATCGAGGGCGACCAGCGTGGCACCGAAGCGGTCCCCTTTCCCCACCTTCTGGAACTGGCCGTCAACGTCCCAGTACGACGCCGAGGTGAAGCGCATCCGGGCCCGCTCCCGCTCGACCAGCAGGCGGGTGGCGACCGACTGGACCCGGCCGGCGGAAAGGCCGTTCATGACCTTCTTCCACAACACCGGCGAGACCTCGTAGCCGTAGAGCCGGTCGAGGATCCGTCGGGCCTCCTGGGCGTCGACCAGCCGGCGGTCGAGGTCACGCCATTCCCGCACCGCCCGCTCGATCGCCGTCCGGGTGATCTCGTGGAAGACCATGCGCTTCACCGGCACCCGGGGGGCGAGCACCTCCAGCAGATGCCAGGCGATGGATTCGCCCTCGCGGTCCTCGTCGGTCGCCAGGTAGACCTCGCTGGCGTCCTTGGCCAAACCTTTCAGTTTCCGTACCTGATCCTTCTTCTTGCCGGGTACCACGTAGAGCGGCTTGAAGTCGTTGTCCACGTCGACGCCGAGCCGGGCCCACGGCTCGCCCTTGTAGGCGGGCGGGATCTCGGCGGCCACGCTCGGCAGGTCCCGGATGTGGCCGATCGACGCCTCGACCGTGTAGTCGCGGCCGAGGAAGCCCGCGATGGTCTTGGCCTTGGCGGGGGACTCGACGATGACCAGTGGTTTCGGCATGGGTGGCAAGAGAGTGGTCGCAGGAGGGTGCGGTGTCAACCGGGAAGGCGGTTCGCCTACGATGATGCCGCCGTGCTCAGCCCGACCCACCTTCTGAACAGCTTTGGCGCGCTCGGCGTGTTGATCATCTTGTTCGCTGAGACGGGAATCCTGCTAGGGATCGTACTGCCCGGTGACTCGTTGCTGTTCACCGCCGGCCTGCTCTCGGCGACCACCAAGCCGGGCGACGTGCACCTGAACCTGCCCCTGGTGGTGGCGGCCGCCATCGTCGGGGCCATCGCCGGCGCCCAGACGGGCTACATCCTGGGACGCCGATTCGGCCCGCCCCTCTTCCGCCGGCCCGACAGCCGGTTCTTCAAACAGGAGTACGTGGACCGAACCCGGGTCTATCTGGAGAAGTACGGCCCGGCGAAGGCGGTGGTGCTGGCCCGTTTCGTGCCGGTGGTCCGCACCCTCATGAATCCCCTCGCCGGCGTGGCCGAAATCGAGCCCCGAGCCTTCCTGATGTCCAACGTGGTGGGCGGGGTGGTGTGGTCCGCCGGCGTCACCGTGGCCGGCTACTTCCTGGGCAAGTCGATCCCGAACGTGGACCACTACCTCCTGCCCATCATCGCCGTGGTGGTGGTCGTGTCCCTGATACCGATCGTCCTCGAGGTCCGCAAGGCGCGGCGGGAAAAGGGGACCGCCGCCCGCTGACGCCGCGGCGTACTCAGGCGGTGAAGGTCACGTCGGTGTAGGTCCAGTTGACGCCGTCACAGGTGAGCAGGCGGGCGTACAGCGTCTGGCCGGCGGGAAAGGGCGGCAGGGCGGCGAAGCTGCTCTGGCCGGCGGGCAGCGGACCGGTGTTGAGAAGGTCCGAGCCGCCCTCGGTGGTGCCGATGGTGAGCCAGTAGTTGGTCGCCCACGGCACCCGTGACCAGTTGAAGGGGCGCTCGCTGTCCACGCCCCTCGCCCCCTCGGCGGGCCAGGTGAGGGCGGCGTGGGGGGTCTGGTCGGCCGGCGCCCGGAAGACCACCTCGGCGTGGCTCCACCGGCCGTTCACCGAACTGTAGATGCGGGCGAACAGCTCCCGGTCGGCGGGCAGGGAGGGCGCGGCGAACATGGTCTGGCTGGGCGGCAGCGGCCCGGTGTTGACGATGTCGTCGCCGCCTGGCGTGGAACCGACGGTGAGGCAATACTCGCTGGTGCCGGGAACCGCGACCCAGACGATGGGCTGGCCGGCGTCGAACTCCCCGTGGTGCGCCGGGTGCACGAAGGCCGGCTGGACGACGGGGACGGGCGTGGGGGCGGCCGCCGGAACGGGCGTCGCGGGCAGCGGGGCCGGGGCGGCTACCGCCGGGGCCACAGGAGCCGGGGCTGGCGCCGGCGCCATTTCCGGGGCGGGTGCCACCGGAGCGGGGGGCGCCGGGGGACGCGGGGCGGCGGCCGGGGGCTCGGTCATGCGGGACCAGGCCGGCGGCCCGGACGGCGGCTCCCAGGCGCCGGCGGGGGTGGGCGCGGTCGGGGCGCCGTCAGGCCGGGAGGTCACGAAGGTGTCTTCCGGGCCGCCCGCGGTGGCACCCATCGGGGCGTAGGCGGGGGCGGGGGGAACGATGGTGGCCGAGGGCGGCGTGGTGCCCGGCGCCTCGGTGTCCATGGCGACCACCTTGCGCTTGGAGTAGGCGATGGCCACGATCAGCACGATCAGCCCGAGGATGGCGATGGTGATGCCGGCGCCCGTCGACCGGGTCCGAATCGGGCCGCGGGCGAGGGAGATGACGGCCGGCAGGATGAGCAAGCTGACCAGGTTCATGACCTTGATGAGGGGGTTGAGGGCGGGTCCGGCGGTGTCCTTGAACGGGTCGCCGACGGTGTCGCCGATGACCGCCGCCTTGTGGGCCTCCGAGCCCTTGCCGCCTTCGTGGCCGTCCTCGATGTACTTCTTGGCGTTGTCCCATGCCCCACCCGAGTTGGAGAGGAAGTTGGCCATCAGCTGGCCGGTCAGGATGACGGCCGCCAGGAACGCGCCAAGGGCCAGGTAGCCGAGCCCGAAACCGATGACGACTGGGGTGAGCACGGCGAGGAGGGCGGGCGTGGTCAACTCCCGCAGCGCCGAGGTGGTGCAGATGTCGATCACTCGCCCGTACTCGGGCTTCTCGGTGTAGTCCATGATCCCGGGATGCTCCCGGAACTGGCGGCGCACCTCCTGGACCACCGTGCCCGCGGTGCGACCGACGGCCCGGATGGCCAGGGAGCTGAACATGAAGGCGATCGACCCGCCGATCAGCAACCCGATGAAGGTCTTGGGGTCGGCCACGTTGATCTGGATGGTGCTGAACAGCTTGGAGGCGGGCAGGTTCTTGTAGAACGGCACCTGGCCGCCGATGGTCTCGGTGAAGCTGGAGAACAGGGCGACGGAGGCGATGACCGCCGAGCCGATGGCGAAGCCCTTGGTCACCGCCTTGGTGGTGTTGCCGACCGCGTCCAGGCTCACCATGATCCGCTCGGGCTCCCCCTCGAACTCGCCGGACATCTCGGCGATGCCGGCGGCGTTGTCGGAAACCGGCCCGAACGTGTCCTCGGACACGACCACGCCGGTGGTCGCCAGCATGCCCATGCCGGTGAGGGCAACCAGGTAGAAGGCGAATTCGATGTTGCCGCCGGAGATGAGGACGGCGACGCCGATGGTGATGGCAATCAGGATGACGGCGTACACGCTCGACTCCAGGCCCGAGGCGATCCCGGAGAGGACGACGGTGGCCGGGCCGGTGCGGGCCGCTTCGGCGATGTCACGCACGGGGGCGCGTTCGGTGGAGGTGAAGTACTCCGTCAGGCGGGAGAGCAGCTGGGCCAGGATCAGCCCGGCGGTCACCGCGCCGAACACCTTCCACCCTTCGTGACCGTGCTTGTTGCCGACGTAGAAGATGGCGACGAGGAAGGTGGTCACCACGGTCAAGATGCCGGCGGTCAGGAAGCCCCGGTTGATGGGGGCCATGGCCGAGCGGTCCTTGTCGGTCGCCTTCACCGCGAAGACGCCGACAATCGAGCTCAGGACGCCGAGCGCCCGGGCGATGACCGGGAAGATGAGGCCGAGGGCAGGGTTGGCACCAATGGAGCGGAAGGCGGCCACGCCCAGGATGATGGAGGCGACGAGGGTGACCTCGTAGGACTCGAACAGGTCGGCGGCCATGCCGGCGCAGTCGCCGACGTT
>DATARN010000213.1:0-14615 GCA_036264135.1 Acidimicrobiales bacterium | reverse complement strand
GTCGCCATGAGCGTCGCCATCCCCGAGTTCGACGGCCGCGTCATTTCCGTGCCGTTCTCCTTCAAGGAGATCGTCGATGACGGCTCCACCCTTGGCACGCCGGTCTCGGCGTACCGGGTCGTGCCGGACCGGGTGGCGCGGGTCGCCGGTATCGCCGTGCGGCTGGCCCGGCTGCGCCACCTGCCGGTGTCCGAGCGTCGAGTGGCCATCGTGCTGTCCGCCTACCCGACCAGCCGCAGCCGCATTGGCAACGCCGTGGCGCTCGACACCCCGGCGTCGGTGATCGCCCTCCTGCACCACCTGCGGGCCGCCGGCTACCAGGTCGATCGCATTCCCGACGACGGCGACGCCCTCATGTCGGAGCTCATCGACGCCTTCTCCTACGAGCGCGAAACGCTGACGGCGGCGCAGCTGACCCGAGCCGCGGGTCGCTGGCCGGGGGCCGCCTACGGCGAATGGTTCCCGTCGCTACCTGGGGCCCTTCGCGACGCGGTCACGGGAAAATGGGGCCCCGCACCGGGCACGGTCTACCGCGACCAGCCGAGCGGGGACGTGGTCTTCGCCGGCCTCGACCTGGGGCACGTCTTCATCGCCGTGCAGCCTCCCCGCGGGTTCGGGGAGGACCCCATCGCGGTCTACCACTCGCCGGACCTGGCCCCGACCCACCACTACCTGGCCTTCTACCGGTGGCTGGACGAGGGGTGGGGCGCCGACGCCGTCGTCCACGCCGGCAAGCACGGCACCCTGGAATGGCTGCCCGGCAAGGGGGTCGGGCTCTCCGCCTCGTGCGCACCCGACGCCGCCCTCGGCGACCTGCCGCTCATTTACCCCTTCGTCGTCAACGACCCCGGCGAGGGGACCCAGGCCAAGCGGCGGGCCCACGCCGTCATCATCGACCACCTCGTGCCGCCCATGACCCGGGCCGAGACCTACGACGACCTCGCCCGGCTGGAAGGGCTGCTCGACACCTACGCCCAGGTTGCGTCCCTCGACCCGTCCAAGCTGCCCGCCATCCGCGCCCAGGTCTGGGACCTGCTGCAGGCGGCGTCCCTGCACCACGACCTGGGCGTGGCCGCCGCCCCCGAGGGAGACGACTTCGACGAGCTCATCCTGCACGTCGACGGCTACCTGTGCGAGCTCAAGGACGCCCAGATCCGCGGCGGCCTCCACGTGCTGGGCCAGCCGCCGGAGGGCGAGGCGGAGCTCGACCTGGTGCTGGCCATGACCCGTCTGCCCCAGGGCGACGTCCCCTCGCTGCGCCAGACCGTCGCCGCCCGCCTCGGGGTCGACCTGACCGCCGCCGGCGCCCCCCGGTCGTCGATCGACGCCGTCGAGGCGGAATGCCGCTCCCAGCTGGCCGCGTGCCAGGCGGCGGGGTGGACCTACGCCGGCGACGACCCCACGCTGCGCTGGGCGTGCTATGTCCTCGTCCCCGCCTTGCGCCGCACTCCCGACGAGCTGACCAACACCTTGCACGCCCTGTCCGGCGGCTACGTGGCGGCCGGGCCGAGCGGCGCCCCCACCCGGGGCATGGCCCACGTGCTGCCCACCGGCCGCAACTTCTACTCCGTCGACCCCAAGGCACTTCCCACCCCACTGGCGTGGGACGTGGGCCGCCAGCTGGCCGCCGCCCTCCTCGAGCGCCACCTGGCCGACCACGGGTCGTACCCGGCGTCGGTCGGGCTGGTCGTGTGGGGCACCGCCGCCATGCGCACCGGGGGCGACGACATCGCCGAGGCCCTGGCCCTGCTCGGGGTCAGGCCGGTGTGGCAGGCGGAGAACGGCCGGGTGGCGGGGGTCGAGCGCATCCCCGACACCGAACTGGGCCGGCCCCGCGTCGACGTGGTGCTGCGCATCTCCGGGTTCTTCCGCGACGCCTTCCCCAACCTGGTCACGCTGTTCGACGACGCCGTGCGGCTGGCCGGCGTGGCCGCCGACGGCGACCCCCGGATCTTCGGCGCCAAGCCGGGCGCCTACGGGTCGGGGATCCTGGGGTTGCTGGACAGCCGGGATTGGCGCTCCGACGATGACCTGGCGGCCGTCTACCAGGCGTGGGGCGGCTACTCCTACGGCCGGGCGGGCATGGGGCTGCCCGCCGCCGCCGCCATGGCCCGGCGCTTCGCGACCATCGACGTGGCCGTCAAGAACCAGGACAACCGCGAGCACGACATTTTCGACTCCGACGACTACCTGCAGGACCACGGCGGGATGATCGCCACCATCCGCGCCCTGACCGGCCGCCAACCCGGGGCGTACTTCGGGGACTCGGCCAACCCGGCCGCCGCCCGGGTCCGCACCCTGGCCGAGGAGGCGGCCCGGGTGGTCCGCAGCCGGGTCATCAACCCCAAGTGGATCGCGGCCATGACCCGCCACGGCTACAAGGGCGCCTTCGAGCTGTCGGCCACCGTCGACTACCTGTACGGCTACGACGCCACCGCCCACGTGGTCGAGGACTGGATGTACGAGCGGGTCACGTCGGCGTACGTCGCCGACGCCGAGGTCCGCAAGTTCATGGCCCAGTCCAACCCGTGGGCCCTGCGGGCCATCGCCGAGCGGCTCCTCGAGGCCGTCGACCGGGGGCTGTGGGCCACGCCGTCTGAGCAGGCGATGACAACATTGCGCTCGGCGCTGCTCGAGGCCGAGGGATGGGAGGAGTCACGATGAACGACAGGCTGGCGGCGGACATCGCCGGCGTGCGCCAGGCGCACCGGCGGCTGGCCGAGACCATGGTCGACGTCACCGACGACGTGGCCCGCCGGCCGTCGCGGCTCCCCGGCTGGACCGTCGGCCACGTCCTCACCCACCTGGCCCGCAACGCCGACAGCGTGGTCCGCCGCCTCGAAGGGGCGGTCCGCGACGAGGTGGTGGACCAGTACGAGGGCGGGTACGAGGGGCGGGCCGCCGAGATCGAGGGTGGCGCCGGGCGCGCCGCGGTCGACCTGGTGGCCGACGTGCTGGCCAGTGCGGCCGCCGTCGACGCCGCCTGCGACGCCATGCCCGAGGAGGCCTGGCCCCGGTACACCCGTTCCGTGGGCGGCGCCCTCCTGCCCGCCGAGCGCCTGCCGTTCTCGCGGTGGCGGGAGGTGGAGGTCCACCACGTCGACCTCGGGTTGGGGTACGGATGCCGCGACTGGTCGGACGGCTTCGTGGCCGAGGAGCTGCCCCGGGCGCTGGCGACTGTGGCCGGGCGGCTGCGCGACGACGCCGGCCGGCGTCAGCTCCTGGGCTGGCTGCTCGACCGGGCGCCGGCACCCGAGGCGGGGGCACTGGGGCTGGATCCGTGGGGATGACGCCGTTCCCGTTCTCGGCGGTCGTCGGCCAGGACGACGTCAAGCTGGCCCTGCTGCTCGCCGCCATCGACCCGGCACTGGGCGGGGTCCTGCTGCGCGGCGAGAAGGGCAGCGCCAAGACCACCGTCGCCCGGGGCCTGGCCGCCCTGCTGCCGGCCGGTGCGCCGTTCGTGGAGCTGCCGGTCGGGGCCACCGAAGACCGCCTGATCGGCACCCTCGACCTGGCGGCGGCGTTGACGGCGGGGGAGCGGCGTTTCCAGCCCGGGCTGCTGGCCGCCGCCCACGGCGGGGTGCTGTACGTCGACGAGGTGAACCTCCTGCCCGACCATCTGGTCGACGTGCTGCTCGACGTGGCCGCCAGCGGCGTCAACCTGGTCGAGCGGGAGGGGGTGTCGCACCGCCACCCGGCCCGTTTCGTGCTGGTCGGGTCGATGAACCCCGAGGAGGGCGACCTGCGGCCCCAGCTGCTCGACCGGTTCGGGCTCGCCGTCGACGTGCGGGCCCCCCTCGACCCGGCTGTACGGGCCGAGGCGGTGCGCCGGCGGCTGGCCTTCGACCACGTCTCCGCCGGGGCCTCCGGCCGGCCCCCCCAGGAGTGGGTTTCGGCCGACGAGGCACTGGCCGCCCGGCTGGCCGCCGCCCGCCCGGCCTCGCTGCCCGACGAGCTGGTGGAGCAGGTCAGCCGGCTGTGCGCCGGCGTCGGGGCCCAGGGGCTACGGGCCGACCTGACCATCTGCCGGGCCGCGGCCGCCGTGGCCGGCTTCGAGGGCCGGGACTGCGCCACGGTCGAGGACGTCCGGCGGGTGGCGCCCCTCGCCCTCGGCCACCGCCGGCGCCAGAACCCCTTCGATTCGCCCGGCATCAGCGACGAGGAGCTCGACGACGCCCTTGAGCGCGCCGCCGACGAGGCGCCGGCGCATGACGCCTTCGAACGGGACGCCGAGGAGGGGGCGGGAGGGGCCGGGCAGGCGGCGGGGCAGCAAACCCACGTGGTGGCGCCCGACGCGGCGCGGCCGGTCGTCCCCCTGGCCGCCGGCCGCCCGGCGGGGCCCGCGCCACTGGCCGCCCCCGGCCGGCGCAGCACCGTGGAAGGCCCGAGGGGCCGGTTGGTCGCCGACCGGGTGCCCGACGGGCCCATCGAGTCGTTGGCCGTGGGCGCCACGGTGCGGGCGGCCGCCGCCCGCCGCTCCCTGCCCGGCGCCGAGCCGGCGCCGCTCGTCCCCGCCGACCTACGCCAGGCCGTCCGCCAGCAGCGGGCCGGCAACCTGGTGATCCTCGCCGTGGACGCCTCGGGCTCCATGGGCGCCGGCCGGCGGATGGAGGCGGCCAAGGGCGCCGTCCTAAGCCTCCTGCTCGACGCCTACCAGCGGCGCGACAAGGTGGCTCTGGTGACCTTCCGGGGCGACGGCGCCGACGTGGTCCTGAAACCGACCAGCAGCGTCGAGGTGGCCCGGGCCCGGCTGACCGAACTGCCCACCGGCGGGCGGACGCCTTTGGCGGCCGGCATCGGCGCCGCCCTCGACGTGGCGACGGCCGCCGGCGGCCCGAGCGCCGCCCACCGACCCCTGCTCGTCCTGGTGACCGATGGCCGGGCAACGGCGGCCGGATTAGGGGCCGGCGCCGGGCTTGACGAGGACCCGCTGGCCGCCGCCTTGGCGGCGGCGGACGCCGTGCGCCGCCGGCGGGTCAGCGCCGTGGTGGTGGACGCCGAGGACGGCCCCACCCGTCTCGGCCTGGCCCGGAGCCTGGCCGAGGCCATGGGGGCCCGCTACCTCACCCTGCCCGAGCTCACCGCCGGCGCTCTCGACGCCGCGGTGCGGGCGGTGGGACGGGGGTAGCCGCCTCAGTTCGCCCGGCGGTCAGTTGGCCCGGCGGGAGCGGGGTGCCCCAGACCGGCCGCGGCCGGCGTAGCCGCGCCGGCCGGCGGGAGCCGACGGGCGAATGGCCCAGGGGCGGGCCGGAACGGCCGGCGCCGACGGGCGGGTGCCCGCCTGGCGGGCCGCAATGGCCGACGCCGAGGGGACCACGGTGCCGAGGGCGGCAACGTCGGGACGGTCGATGCCCCGGGGCAGGCGCAGCTTGGCCTGCAGCTTCTTGATGTCCGCCGCCTGGGCCGGGTTGACCAGCGACACGACCAGCCCCGCGGCTCCGGCCCGCCCGGTGCGGCCGGCGCGGTGCACGTACGCCTTCTCGTCCTCCGCCGGGTCGAAGTTGATCACGCACGCCACGTCATCCACGTGGATGCCGCGGGCCGCGATGTCGGTGGCGACCAGCGCCTGCACACGGCCGGCGGCGAAGGCGGCCAGCGCCCGTTCCCGCTGCGCCTGGCTGCGGTCGCCGTGCATGGCGGCCGCCTCCACGCCGGCGGCGCCGAGGCGGTTGGCCAGGCGGTCGGCGCCGCGCTTGGTGCGGCAGAACACGATGGCCGGCCAGTGGGAGGCGACGAGCTGGGTGGTCAGCTCGCTGCGGTCGGCATTGTCGGCCCACCAGAACATGTGGCGGTTGTCGGGGGCCGACTCGATCGGCTCCGCCTCCACCCGGACCGGGTTGGTCTGGTAGCGCCGGGTCAACTCGGCGGCGTCGCCGTCGAGGGTGGCGGAGAAGAGCATCGTCTGGCGGCCCTTGCCGGTGGTGATCTGGTCGAGCAGCTTGCGGACCTGGGGCATAAAGCCCATGTCCGCCATGCGGTCGGCCTCGTCGATCACCACGATGTCAACCTCGCTGAGGTTGACTTCCCCCCGCTCGGCCAGGTCCATGAGCCGGCCCGGGCAGGCGACGGCGATGTCGAGGCCTTTACGCAGGGCGCCGATCTGGGGGCCGAAGCCCACGCCTCCGTAGAAGGTGGCGACCGACGGCCCCTTGGGCCCGGCCAGCAGCAGCAGCTCGTGGGCGACCTGGCCGGCCAGCTCGCGGGTCGGCACGAGCACCAGCCCGCGGGGGCGGCGGGGCCGCCCTTTGCCGACCCGGGTGACCAGCGGGATGCCGAAGGCGAGGGTCTTGCCGGAGCCGGTGGGGGCCCGGCCGCAGATGTCGCGGCCGGCCAGGCCGACGGGCACGGCGGCGGTTTGAATGGGGAACGGGGCGTGGATACCCCGTTCGGTGAGGCGGTCGGCCAGTTGGCGCGACACGCCGAGATCGATGAACGAGGGTGACATGAGGTGATAACTCCAGGCGGCGCAAGGCCGTAGGGGGCGCGACAGACCCGATGGCTTCCCCGGACGGTCCAGCCGCCTCAGGCCGCATCGCAGGCGACCGGGAAGTTCGGTCGGGTAACGGGACGCTCCCGAACACGACCAGCCGGCGCCACCCGGCGATCTCGGCCAGATGCACCGAGCAAGCGATGGCCATGGTAGCGGGAATCCCGCCCCACCCGGGGGACCTCGGATACCGGCGGCGACGAACTACCGTCGAGCAGCGATGGCTGTGTCGCCGGCGCCCGACGAGCTGGCCGGCGCCGCCGGGCCGGCCGCCGTCGAGAGGGAGGACACCGGACCCGACGGCCTGTCCGACCAGGAGGTGGCGGCGCGAGTCGCCGGCGGGCTGGACAACCGGACCGATGCCCAGAGCAGCCGCCCGCTACGCGACATCGTGCGGGCCAACGTGATGACGCCCTTCAACGCCCTGCTCGGCGTGCTGGCCGCCCTGGTCGTGGTCACCGGGGCCTTCGGCGACGCGCTGTTCATTGTCATCGTGGTGTTCAACTCCGGCATCGGCATCGTCCAGGAGCTGCGGGCCAAGGCGACCCTCGACCGCCTGGCGGTGCTCAGCCAGCCGCGCGTCCGGGTGCGCCGGTCGGGCGCCGTCGCCGAAGTGGCCGTCGAGGCGGTCGTCCTCGACGACCTGGTGGTGCTGCGGCCGGGCGACCAGGTCCCGGCCGACTGCAGAGCGCGCCAGGTCGATGGCCTGGAGATCGACGAGTCGCTCGTGACCGGCGAGTCCGACCCGGTCGCCAAGCAGGCCGGCGACGCCATCCTGTCGGGCAGCGTGGCCGTCGCCGGCTCGGGAACGGCGCAGGTCACCGCCGTGGGCGCCTCCGCCTTCGCCGCCCGGCTGACCGCCGAGGCCCGCCGCTTCAGCCTCACCCGCTCGGAGCTGAACGAGGGCATCAACCGCATCCTCACGTACGTGGCCATCGCCATCGCCATCGTCGGCCCCATCCTGTTCGTCAGCCAGCTCGGTACCGCCGCCAACTGGCGCGACGCCGTACGGGGGGCGGTCGCCGGCCTGGTGGGAATGGTGCCCGAGGGCCTGGTCCTCCTGGCCAGCCTGACGTTCTTCGCCGCCGCCCTCACCCTGGCCCGCCGGCGGGTCCTGGTCCGCGAGCTGCCAGCCGTCGAGGGCCTGGCCCGGGTCGACGTCCTCTGCCTCGACAAGACGGGAACGCTGACCGAAGGCCATATCACATTCGCCGGCGTGGAACCCGTGGGCGACGGGCCGGCCGATTCCGCCCTGGCGGCCCTGGCGGCTGACGAGGCGGGCAACGCCACGGTGACGGCGCTGCGCCAGCAGTTCCCCACACCGCCCAAGGGATGGGAAAAGGTGGCGGGGGTGGCCTTCACGTCGGCGCGTAAGTGGAGCGCGGCGTCCTATGCCGACCAGGGGACGTGGGTGCTCGGCGCCCCGGAAATGATCCTCCCGGTCGGCGATTCCGGCGGAGTAGCCCGGCGGGTAGACCAGCTGGCGTCGGCCGGGGTCCGCACGCTGCTCCTGGCTCAAAGTCACACCCCCGTCGGCGAGCAGTACGCCCTTCCCCCCGGGTTGCGGCCCGTCGCCCTCGTCACCTTCGAGGAACGCATCCGCGACGACGCGGCGGAAACGTTGCGCTACTTCACCGCCCAGGGCGTGGCCCTGAAGGTCATTTCCGGCGACAACCCGGCCACCGTGGAGGCGGTAGCTCGCCGGGTCGATCTCCCCGGCGACGCCGATCCGGTGGACGCCCGGAGGCTGCCGCCCGACGGGCCCGGGCTGGCCGAGGTGGTCGAGAAGGCCAACGTGTTCGGGCGGGTCACGCCGCAGCAGAAGCGCTCCATGGTCGGCGCCCTGCAGTCCGGCGGCCATGTGGTGGCCATGACTGGCGACGGCGTCAACGACGCCCTGGCCCTGAAAGACGCCGACATCGGCGTCGCCATGGGTTCGGGCACCGCCGCCGCCCGGGCGGTCGCCCAGATCGTGCTGCTCGACAGCCAGTTCTCGGTCCTCCCGGGCGTGGTGGCCGAAGGGCGGCGGGTCATCGCCAATGTGGAACGGGTGGCCAACCTGTTCCTGACCAAGAACGTGACGTCGCTGGTGCTGGCCCTGGCGGTGGCCGTGGCCCGCTGGCCGTTCCCCTTCCTGCCCCGGCACCTGACCCTGATCAGCACCGTGGTGATCGGGGTGCCCGGCTTCTTCCTGGCGCTCGGCCCGAGCAACCAGCGCTTCACCCCTGGTTTCGTCACTCGCGTCCTGCGCTTCGCCGTCCCCGCCGGGGTCGTCGCGGCCGTGGCCGTTCTGATCGCCTACGGATTGGCCCGGGCCGCCCACAACAGCGCGCCCCAGGCCAAGACGGCGGCGACCATCGTGCTGTTCGGCGTTTCCCTCTGGATCCTGGTGATCCAGGCCCGGCCGATGCGCCCCTGGAAAATGGCCCTGGTGGCCGCCATGGCCGCCCTCGGCGGCCTGGCCTTCGCCATCCCCTTCGGCCGGCGGTTCTACGACCTGACAATTCCCTCGGGGCTCATCACCCTGGAAGCGCTGGTCCTGGCCGCCGCCGGAGCGGTGGTCATCCAGCTCACGTCCATCTGGTCGATGCCCAGGCGCTCGCTAGCGTCGTCGCCATGACCCGGCTGATCCTCTGGGATGTCGACGGCACCCTCATCCACTCCGACGGGATCGGCGCCCAGGTCTTCGACCGGGCCTTCGAGCAGGTCCTGGGACTGGCGCCCACGGCGCGCATCACCGACCTCGTCCGCTTGAGCGGCAAGACCGATCCCCAGATCGCCCTCGAGTACCTCGAGCTGATGGAGATCGCCGACCCCCACGACCAGATGCCCCTGCTGCTCAAGGTGCTGGAAGCCGAGCTGGCCGGGGCGGCCGAGCAGCTGGCGGCTCACGGCGGCGCCCTCCCCGGCGTGCCCGCCGCCCTGGCCCGGCTGGCCGCAGTTGACGGGATGCACCAGACCCTGCTCACCGGCAACCTGGCGGCCAACGCCGCCGTCAAGGTCGGCGCCTTCGGCCTCGAGCGGTGGCTCGACCTGGACATCGGCGCCTACGGCAGCGACCACGCCGACCGCCGCCAACTGGTCCCGATCGCCCGGGAGCGGGCGCGCCGCCTCAGGGGGCTCGAGCTGGCCGCCGCCGACATCTGGGTGGTGGGGGACACCGAGCGCGACCTCGGCTGTGCCCGGGCGGGCGGCGCCCACTGCCTGCTGGTCGCCACCGGCAGCACACCGCTCGACGAACTGGCCGCCCTCCACCCCGACGCTGTCCTGCCCGACCTCGCCGACACGGTGGCGGTGGTCGACCTCCTCACTGCGTGACGGGATCGATCGCCGCCGTCCTGGGGGAGATCGGACTGCCCATGGCGGTGTCGGACCTGGCGGCCCGCCGCTGGGACGCCATCGTGGTGGGCGGGGGTCACAACGGCCTGGCCGCCGCCGCCTATCTCGCCCGCGCCGGGCGGCGCACCCTGGTCCTCGAGCGTCGCGACCGGCTGGGCGGGGCGTGCAGCCTGGAGCGCCCCTTTCCCGATCCCCGCTATGTCATCAGCCCGTGCGCCTATCTCGTCGGGCTCCTCCACCCGGTCGTCATCGAAGAGCTGGAGCTGGCCCGTCGGGGCTACCGGGTGTCGCGGTGCGACCCCAGCCAATGGTCGCCGTTCCTCGACGGCTCATCCTTCACCGACTGGCACGACCCGGCCCGGACGGCGGCGTCGGTTCGCCGCCTGGCGCCCGCCGACGTGGACGGGTACTTCGCCTACCAGGACGTCTACGACCGGATCCGGGCCCGGTTGCGGTCACCGCACGCCGACACATGGATCGGCGAGTCTCCCGACCGGGATCGGCTGGAGTCGCTGCTGGCCGGCGACCCCAAGGCCCGAGAGGCGGTCTTCGAGATGTCGGTGGCCGACCTGGTCGAGCGGCACGTGACCGACGAGCGGCTGCGCGCCGCCCTGCACGGCGCCGGCGTGATCGGCACCTGGGCCGGCCCCCGCGACCCCGGTACCGCCGGCGTGCGGGCCATGCACAACATGGGCCTGCTCGGCGGGTGGGGGTACGTCGAGGGCGGCATGGGCCAGGTGTCCTACGCCCTGGCCGAGGCCGCCGCCGAGGCGGGTGCGGTCCTGGCCGCCGGCCTTCCCGTGGCCCGGATCGAGCCGGGGACCGGGGTATGGCTGGATGACGGGACGCGCCTCACCGCGCCGGTGGTGCTCTGCAACGCCGACCCCCACCGCACCCTCGGCCTGCTCGACCGATCCTCGGTGCCCACGGCGTGGCAGGAGCGCATCGCCGGGTGGGACGTCCGCAGCCCGGTGCTCAAGCTCAACTGCGCCCTGCGACGCCTTCCTCGTTTCCCCGCCTCCCCGGGCGACTTCGTCTACCGGTCCATGGTGGTGCTGTCCACCGGCATCGACGACACCCAGGCCGCCTTCGCCGCCGCCTGCCGCGGCGAGCCGGCGCCGCAGTGGTGCGAGTTGTACTTCCAGACCGCCCACGACCCGAGCATGGCGCCCGACGGCCGCCACGTCATGAGCGTCTTCGCCCAGTACGCCCCGTACACCTTGGCGTCGGGCGACTGGTCCACCCGCCGTCCCGAAATCGCCGAACTGCTCCTGCGGCACATCGCGCGGTGGGCCCCCGACGTTGTCGACTGCGTCGAGTACTGGGAGCTGCTCGGGCCGCCCGACGTGGAGGCGCGCATCGGCCTCACCGGGGGCCACATTTTCCAGGGGTCGTGCCTGCCGGCGCAGATGTGGGACCGCCGGCTGCCGGCCCGGACGCCGATGCCGGGCCTCTACCTGTGCGGCGCCGCCACCCATCCGGGAGGCAGCGTCATCGGGATAAATGGCCGGAATGCGGCCATGGCCGTTCTAGCCGACCAGGCCGGATCGGGCCGTTAGCGCGCCAGGCCGGGCCGGCCGGTCTCGCTGTTAGCGCCCACGGCGTGTAAAGGTTGGACGGTGCACATCGGGGTGTTGGGTGGTACCGGCCCGGCCGGACGGGGCTTGGCGTTGCGGTTGGCCGCCGCGGGATTCACCGTAACGGTCGGTTCCCGTTCCCGGGAGCACGCCGAGGAGATCTGCGCCAAATGCCGGAGCGACTGGCCCGACCACGAGTTGGCGATCCACCCGGGGGAGAACGACTCGGCCGCGGCCGCCGATCTCGTCGTGGTCGCCACGCCCTGGGAGGCGGCGGCACCGACGGTCGGCGCACTCCGGGACCAGTTGAGCGGCAAGGTCGTGCTGTCGATGGCCAACGCCCTGACCCGGGTAGGAAACGAGTTCGTCCCTCTGATCCCGCCCCGCGGCTCGGTGGCGGCCTGGGTTCAGGCGGCCGTGCCCGAGGCGACGGTGGCGGCCGCCCTTCATCACGTGCCCGCCCGCGAGCTGGCCGACCTTGACCACGACCTGAGCGGCGACGTCCTGGTGTGCTCGGACCACCCCGGGGCCACGGCGGCGGTGAGCGACCTCATCCGCCGGCTGCCCGGCCTGCGGCCCATCGACGCCGGCAGCCTGGCCAGTGCATCGGCCATCGAGGCGCTGACACCCGTGCTGCTCCAGGTCAACGCCCGCTACAAGACCCGGGCCTCCATCCGGCTCACCAACATCGACCTCGGCTAATGCGGCTGTACGACACGTCGCGCCGGGAGCTGGTGCCCTTCGAGCCGGGCCCCGTGGTGACCATGTACACCTGCGGCATCACGCCGTATGACGCCGCCCACATCGGCCACGCCGCCACCTATCTGGCCTACGACATCCTGCAGCGGCGCCTCCGTGACCTCGGCCACGAGACGCAGTGCGTGCGCAATGTCACCGACGTCGACGACGACATCCTCCGCAAGGCCCGTGAGCTCGGGGTCAACTACCTCGACCTGGCGGCGGAGGAGATGGCCCGTTTCGACGCCGACATGAAAGCCATCGGGTTGCTGCCGGCATGGAGCGAGCCCCGGGCCACGTCGGCCATCCCCGACATCTTGGGTTTCATCGGCATGGTCCTCGAGTCCGGACACGCCTACCAGGCGGGCGGCGGCGTCTATTTCAGCGTCGCCTCCTTCCCCCGGTTCGGGCAGGTCAGCCACCTGGGCCCCGAGGAGATGCTGCGCCTGGCGGCCGAGAACGGGGGGAACCCCGACGACCCCCACAAGCGTCACCCTCTCGACTTCGTGCTGTGGCAACCGTCGGCTTCCGACGAGCCGGCATGGGAGTCGCTCTGGGGCCCGGGCCGCCCCGGTTGGCACATCGAATGCTCGGCCCTGGCCATGCGCGAGCTGGGCCCGACCATCGACCTGCACGGCGGCGGCTGCGACCTGATCTTTCCCCACCATGAGTGCGAGGCGGCCCAGTCGGAGGCGGCCACCGGCCAGCAGTTCGTCCGCCACTGGATGCACGTCGGCCTGGTCCGTCTCGGGGGCACCAAGATGTCCAAGTCCCTCGGCAACCTGGTCTTCGTCAGTGACCTGCTCAAGGACTGGGAACCGGCGGTCATCCGCCTGGCCATCATCGCCCACCGCTACCGCGACGGGTGGGATTGGGACGACAGCAAGCTGACCGCCGCCGCCCGGCGGTACGAGTCGTGGCGCGCCGCCTCTTCTGGCGCCGCAGGTTCTTCTGGCTCGGCGGGGGCGAAGCCCTCCGCCGTGCTCGACGCAGTGCGGGCGGCGCTCGACGACGACCTCGACACGCCGGCCGCCATCGCCGCCATCGACGCCGCCGCCGCGGCCGGCCAGGACGTCACCGCCGCCGCTGCCTTGCTCGGCGTGGAGCTGTGAGCGGTCCGGCGTCCGGACTCGACCACCTCTGGGCCGGCTGGAGGAGCCATTACATCTCCAGCGTGTCGGGCGGTCCGGCGCCCGAGTGCCCCTTCTGCGCCATCCTCGCCAGCGGCAAGCCAGATGAGGAAACGCACATCCTGTGGCGCCACCCCGGCGGCCTGGCCGTCGCCATCTTGAACCTCTACCCCTACACCAGCGGCCATCTGATGGTCCTGCCGACCCGCCACGTCGGGGAACTCGAGTCTCTTAGCCCTCCGGAGTCGGCCGCGGTGTGGCAGGGGATGGCCGACGCCGTCCGCGCCCTCAAGGCGGTTTTTCAGCCCGACGGCCTGAACGCCGGCGCCAACTTGGGGCGAGCGGCGGGCGCCGGCGTCCCCGGACATTTCCACGTCCACGTCTTGCCCCGCTGGGTGGGCGACACCAACTTCATGACCACCGTCGCCGACGCGCGGGTCCTTCCCGAGCCGCTGAGCGAGACGGGCTCGCGGCTTCGCGCCGCCTGGCCGGCCGCGCCCCCCGCTCCCTAGGCTGGCCGCTGCCCATGTCTTCCCCGGACCCCGACCCGGACGTGCCGACGTCGGCCAGCGCCGCCTCGGCGGCCGACACCTCCCCGGCTGATGGGTCGTCGGCCGCCGGCTCGCCGGCCGATGGGTCGCCGGCCGATGATGAGCACCGAGACGAGCTGCCGGACGAACTCGACGCCGCCGGCTATGTCGGCCCCTACAGCTTCCCCAACAACAACCGGCGCCGCTATTCCGGCCTCATCCTGGGGGCCGCCGGGATTGTCTGCGTGGCGCTGTGGCTGGCCCGCGGTGACGCCGTGCTCGTCAACCGCGGGTTCTTCTATGGCGGCCTATTCCTCCTCGCCCTGGCCTGTTACCACTTCGCCTCCGGGGTGACCCTGCGTATCAACGAGACCGATGCTCTGGTGGCGGCGACCAAGACGGTCGGCTTCACCGTCGGTCACGCCTCGGCGCAACTCAGCTGGCGGGGCCTTATTTCCCATCCCACCTGGCGCATCCTCCTCTACTCCGCCGACAACCCCCCGAAGAAACGGGCCCTTGTCCTCGTGGACGGCGTATTGGGCACCGTCGGTGATCACCTGATCGAGGACAATCCCGAGGACTGGTCCTCCCTCGATACCTGATTAGCTGCTTTCAGAAGGACCGCAGCAGTCAGACGAACTAGTCGTTCAACAGTTCCTCCCACACCGCCGCTTCCTCCGCGTCAAGGTCGGTCCCAATAATGAACCAGCGATTGGGGCAGTGGTCGGGATGGGAATGCCCATCGAGTGGGTAGGGGCAAATGGCCTTCTCGAAGATGTCGGTCAACCGGTCGATCTCGTCGGAGGATTCCACC
>DATARN010000210.1:0-8799 GCA_036264135.1 Acidimicrobiales bacterium | reverse complement strand
GGGCGTGGAACGGGGCCAGGCAGAAGTCGTCGAACCGGTCGTCGCGCAACTCGAGCTCGGCCAGCTGCGCGCCCGTCGCCAGCAGCAGGACCGGTTCGAAGGGCAGGTCCCGTTTGCGCAGTGCCCGGCACAGCGCGAAGGCCCCTTCGGGGTCCTCGTCGGCGCCGATGATGGCGCCGGACCAGCCATCCTCCGGTTCCAGCCGGTCCGCAGCCTCAGACGAGCCCGCCGCCTTCCACGGATAGCCCGCCAGATCGAGCGCCTGGGCCAACGCGGGCGGCGCCGGGTCCGGGAAGATGAGGAGGGGCTCCATCGATTTGATCCGGCTCGGTCCTACAGTGAGGTCAAGTACCGGCGCAACTCGAACGGGGTCACCTCGGCCTTGTAGTCGGCCCATTCCGCCCGCTTGTTGCGGATGAACCATTCGAAAACGTGCTCGCCCAGCACCTCGGCCATCAGCTCGGAGCTCTCCATGGTCCTGATGGCGTCCGACAACGAGCCGGGAAGTGACTCGATCCCCTCGGCCAGGCGCTCCTCGGTGGTCAGCTCGTAGAGGTTGGCGGCCGCCTCGGGCGGCAGCTCGTACTCCCCGTCGATCCCGGCGAGGCCGGCGGTCAGCATCACGGCAAATGCCAGGTAGGGGTTGGCCGACGAGTCGGCGGCGCGGTACTCGATCCTCGTCGACTCCTTTTTCCCGCGTTTCGTCGGCGGCACCCGCACCAGCGCCGAGCGGTTGTTGCGCGCCCAGGAGACGTACGTCGGCGCTTCGTAGCCGACGATCAACCGCTTGTAGGAATTGACCCACTGGTTGGTGACCGCCGTGATCTCGTGGGCGTGGCGGAGGAGTCCGGCGATGAAGCGCTTGCCGGTCTCGGAGAGGTGGTACTCGTCGGCCTCGTCGTGGAAGGCGTTGGTGTCGCCGTCGAACAGCGACAGGTGGGTGTGCATCCCCGATCCCTGCACGCCAGCCAGCGGCTTGGGCATGAAGGTTGCCATGACCTGTTGCTGCGCCGCGATCTCCTTCACGACCTGGCGCACGGTCATGACCGTGTCCGCCATCGTCATGGCGTCGGTGTAGCGCAGGTCGATCTCGTGCTGGCTCGGAGCATCCTCGTGCTGGCTGTACTCGACGGGGATGCCCATGTCCTCGAGGGTGATGACGGTACGCCGGCGCAGCTCGGTGGAGCGGTCGGCGGTGGTCAGCTCAAAGTACGAACCCCGGTCGAGGGGCTCCGGTGGCTTGGCGCCCACATCGGCGCCCGCGGACGGCAGCGGGAAGTAGAAGTACTCCAGCTCGGGGGCGCAATAGAACGAGAACCCGTGCTCGCGGGCCTTCTCGAGCGCCCGGCGCAGCACGTGGCGGGGATCGCCCTCGAAGGGCGTCCCGTCCAGGTTGGCGATGTCGCAGACCACCCGGGCGACCGGCTGGCCCTCGAGGTAGGGAAGGAGCTGGAAGGTCTTCGGGTCGGGGTGGGCGAGGACATCGCTCTCCTGGACCCGGCTGAAGCCGTCGATGGCGGAGCCGTCAAAGGTCATGCCCTCTTCCAGCGCGTTCTCCAACTCGGCCGGCGTGATGTTGAACGTCTTGGGGATGCCGAGCACGTCGGTGAACCACAACTGGATGAAACGGACGCCCCGTTCCTCGACGGTGCGCAGGACGTAGTCAGCTTGTCGCTCCATGGTCCGCCTAGTCTCGCAGGCTTGATACGTGCTAGGACAAACCGGTGAATGGTTTCACAAGGCGTTCACAGAGGCGCAACAGAGTCGTCATTGCCCCGGAACAAGCTGCATGCCGGGCTACCGGAAGGGAGACAGGACAGTGCAACAGCGCACGCCCGCTGAGGTTCTCAGTCTGGTCCAGAGCGAGGGGATCGACATCATCGATTTCCGCTTCTGTGACCTCCCCGGGCTCATGCAGCATTTCTCGGTACCGAGCCACCAGCTGACCGACGATGGCTTCGAGGACGGCTACGGCTTCGACGGCTCGTCGATCCGAGGCTTCCAGGAGATCCAGGAGTCCGACATGCTGCTCATGCCGGATCCCAACACGGCGGTGATCGATCCGTTCCGCCAGCACAAGACGCTGAACATCAACTGCTTCGTCCGTGACCCGGTGACCGGCGAGTCCTACTCTCGCGACCCCCGCTACGTCGCCCAGAAGGCTGAGGACTACCTGGTGTCGACCGGCATCGCCGACACCGCCTATTTCGGTCCCGAGGCCGAGTTTTACATCTTCGACGATGTGCGCTTCGACCAGAACAGCCACGAGGGCTACTACCACGTGGACTCCGTCGAGGGCATCTGGAACTCAGGCAAGGACGAGAAGCCCAACCTGGGTTTCAAGCCCCGGTACAAGGAGGGCTACTTTCCCGTCCCCCCCATGGACCACTACCAGGATCTCCGCTCCGAGATGATCATGGTGATGGAGCAGTTGGGTATCGAGATCGAGGTGCAGCACCACGAGGTCGGTACCGCCGGCCAGGCCGAGATCGACATGCGCTTCGACAAGCTGTTGATCATGGCCGACAAGCTGATGCTCTATAAGTACGTGGTCAAGAGCGTGGCCCGCAACCACGGCAAGACGGCCACCTTCATGCCCAAGCCCATCTTCCAGGACAACGGATCGGGCATGCACGTGCACTCGTCGCTGTGGCGCGGCGGCGAGCCGCTGTTCTACTCCGAGCTCGGCTACGCCGGCCTGTCGGACCTGGGTCGCTGGTACATCGGCGGCCTGCTGGCCCACGCCCCGGCCATCCTGGCGTTCGCCGCCCCCACGACCAACAGCTACAAGCGGTTGGTGCCGGGCTACGAGGCGCCCGTCAACCTGGTGTACAGCCAGCGCAACCGGTCCGCCGCCTGCCGGATCCCGTTGTACTCCAAGAGCCCGAAGGCCAAGCGGGTCGAGTTCCGCTGCCCCGACCCGTCCTGCAACCACTACCTGGCGTTCTCCGCCATCTTGATGGCCGGCCTCGACGGGGTCCAAAACAAGATCGAGCCGCCCGATCCGGTGGACAAGGACCTCTACGACCTGCCCCCCGAGGAGCTGGCCCAGGTGCCTCAGGTTCCCGGCTCCCTGGAGGAGAGCCTGGCCGCCCTGGAGACCGACAACGCCTTCCTGAAGGCGGGCGGCGTGTTCACCGACGACCTCATCGAAACGTGGATCGGCTACAAGCGGGAACGGGAGATCGACGCCGTCCGGCTGCGTCCGCACCCGTGGGAGTTCATGCTCTACTACGACATCTAGGGCGGTAACAAGAGGCCGCGCCCGGTTGTATGCCTAGGCTCGGCAGGCGAAACCCAGAGAAAAGGGGGACGCCGCCATGGCCGAGCGCAGAGGGATCGTCAGCGAGTTCAAGGACTTCGTGCTGCGAGGCAACGTTCTCGACCTGGCCATTGCGGTGGTCATCGGCGCCGCCTTCGGTGCCGTGGTCACCGCCCTGGTCAAGGACCTGCTCACCCCTATCGTCGCTGCGATATTCGGGAAACCCGACTTCTCGCAGTTCCTCTTCACCGTCAACCACAGCCAGTTCCGTTACGGGGACTTCATCGACGCTGTCATCGCCTTCCTGTCCGTCGCCGCCGCGGTGTTCTTCGTCATCGTGAAACCGGTCAACCTGCTCACCGAGCGCCGCAAGCGGGAGCCCGAGGCGGACAGCGCCGACCGCCCGTGCCCGGAGTGCCTGAGCCAGATCCCCAAGGCGGCCCGGCGGTGCTCCTTCTGCACCAGTCAGGTCGCGCCTCTGGCCTAGGCGCGGGTCACCCTTTCTGAGCGGCCGGGTGGCGCAGGAGGAGATAGACCCCTTGGTCCTCGACGGGTCGAAAGCCGAGGCGGCCGTACCAGCGCAACGCCGGGTTGTTCCGCTCCACGTGGATCGTGACCGACGCACCGCGGGTGGCGGCGTCGGCCAGGACCTCGGTCACCAGCGCGGTGCCGATGCCCTGGTTCTGGAATCGGGGGAGCATTGCGACGTCGATGATCAAGGTGTCGTCGGGCTCGGTGGCCAGATAGAGGCGGCCGGCTGCCTGCCCGCCGGCCAGGATCACCTCGAACGAACCATCGGGGTACACCTGCTGGTAGTAGCGGTGCTGAGCGTCGAATTGTTGCTGGATGAAGGCCGCTTTCTGGCCGTCGTCCCAGTTGACCAGTGCCAGTTCCGATTCCCGGGTCGAGCGGTACAGGGCGACGAGGAACTCCTCGTCCGTCGCCCCGATGCGGCGTCGGGTGATCGACGGCGTGGCCGGCGGCACCGTCAGTTGCGGGCGGGGAACACGCCCTGCAGAGCGATGCAGAAGTTCAACGTGAGGTAGGGCATCAGGTTGTTGTGGGGCAGGTTTCCGCCCGAGGGAACCAGCGCGCTCGGCGCCATCGCCACCAGGTTGGCGTTGGTGGTCGACTGGTACAGGGAGGCGCCAACCGAGCGGGCCAGGTTTTCACCCCCTGGGGCGGCGTCGGTGCCTTGCTGGCTGGAGGCCATCAGGGTGTGGCTGTGGGCCGGGATCTCGGTCTGCAGGAGGGTGACGGTGTTGTTTCCCCCCGTCTCCCCGAGCGAGTAGTTCGACAGTCCCGGCCCCGGCTGGTTGCCGCCCGTGTGGATGGGGGCGCAGCCCTGGAGATTGGGAAGCGCGAAGTTGGACCTACCGTCACCGCCGTAAAAGGTGCCGAGCAGGGAGAACAGGGCGGTGTTCTGGCTGATGGGCAACAGTTGGCCGTTGCACATGGCCCACCCGGTGGGCGCGAAGTTGCACGCCCAAATGCGGACCTCGGCGAGGAAGGGGCTGGACACCGGCGACTCCTAGGACTGGGTCGGGTAGATCCCGAACAGCGAGATGATGAAATTGACACACAGGAACGGCTGGCGGTTCTCGTGGGGCTGGCTCCCGCCCGCAGCGCCAATGCTGGCCGGGGACATCGCGCTGTCGGGGGCGAAACCGGACAGATACGGCGAGTAGGTGGGCGTCTGGGCCAAGACGTTGCCGCCCGCGCTGGTCGCCGAGGCGTTGTTGTTGGTCGCCTGCATCGGGTGGCTGTGGCTCGGGGTCTGGGCAGTCGTCACGGTCACCGACTCCGTGCCGCCGGACTGCGCCTGGGTGAATCCGTTCCCGAAGTGGACCGGCAGACGGCCCCGGAGGTCGGGCAGCGCAAAGGTCTGCTGGCCGTCGCCGCCGTAGGTGGTGCCGATAAGGTTGAAAAGAACGTCGTTCTCCGAGATGGCGAGGAGCTGGCCATCGCAGAACGCCCAGCCCTGCGGGGCGAAGCTACCGGCGAACATTCTGATCTCGCCAACGTAGGGTTCTGACATCGGCCTCTCCTAGTTTCGGGTTGGGAAGGCGCCCTGCAGCGCGATGCAGAAGTTCAGGGCGAGGAAAGGCTGCAGGTTGTTGTGCGCTTGGTTGCCGCCGGTGGTGGCGACCGTACTCGGATCCATGACGACACCGCCGGCGGCCGCCGCGTAGCTCTGGTTGAGCGGGCTGGCCAGCACGCTGTTGGCCGGTACCGGCTGGTTGCCGGGGGATGACGAGGCGTTGGCGCCATGGTTGTGGGTCGGCGTCTCTGAGATCGACAGCGTGTGCTGCGCCTCGCCGCCAACCTCACCCAGGTTGTGGCCGCCGCCCTCGTGCATCGGAGTCCGGCCCTGCAGGTTGGGCAACGCGAACGTGGTCTGCCCGTTGCCGCCGTAGGTCGTCCCGAGCAGGGCGAACAGCGCCTGGTTCTGGTTGATGGGCAGCGTCTGGCCGTTGCAAAAGGCCCAGCCCTTCGGGGCGAAGTTGAAGCTCATGATCCTGATCTCGCTCAGGTAGGGCGTGCCCATGGCTCTCCTTGTCTCGTGTCGTTGCGATCGATCAGGGGATGTTGCAGGCGGTGCTGGCGACACCGACGAAGGAGGCGGTGGTGGCCTTGGCGGCTACCACCACGCCCGCGGGCCCGGTTTGGAAGTTGTGAGCAGCTTCGTAGCTTTGCACGGTCGCGGCGGTGATGCTGCCGAGCGTCGCCCCGGCGACGTCGAAGGTGGAGGTGCCGGCCGCGACCACGTTGAGGTCCTGGAAGGACCCTCCCGTCTGCCCCTTGACGTTGCCGGTCACACTGAAGCAGCCGACGCCGGCGTCGGCGGTCTCCACGTTGATGCCGACGTCGCCCGTCGTCGCCGGCGGGTTGTCCACGGTGTTGTTGAACACGCCCATGTCGCCGTGCGCCGTGGAGCCCGCGTTCTGGCCGACCTGGACCAAGATGCCGGGGTCGAAGCCGAGGCCGTGGACCGTGTTGCCCTGGACCCGGGAGCGGCCCGTGCTGGTCGTACCGGTGATGACCCGGATGGGGATGCCGCTGACGCCGGCCCCGGGCCCGAAGACGATGTTGTTGGTGATCGTGCCCACCGCGCTGGAGGAGGTGCCGGCGGTGAACACGTTGATCCCGTCGTTAATGAGGTGGGCGTCGGTCGTCCCGTCGGGCGTCCCGACCTTGTTCCCGGAGATCGTGTAGCCCAACGTCGTGGCCGCGGCCCCGACGACGTCGATCCCGATGTTGCCCTGGTTGGCGCCTCCGGTGCCGGCGACGATCGTGTTGTTGGTCACCGTCATGGTCAAGCTGGCGGTGCCGCTGGCGGCGTTGCCCTGGATGGCGTCGCTGCGGTTGCCGCTCAGGTTGCAGCTATCGACAGTGGCAGTGATGACACCGGTGTTCTCGGCCAGGACCTGGATGCCGACGTCACCGTTGGTGGTGTTGTTGTTGGTGATCGAGCAGCTGGGGCCTTGGATGGTGAAGGCGCTCAGGGTGGCGCTGTTGTTGTGGATCTCCACGTTGTTGACGTTGGAGCCCGTCACGGTGGACGAGGTGAGGTGACCGGTGCCAGAGATGTTGTCGAGCTTGACCCCGTCACCGCCGTTGTCGAAGCCGATGCCGCTGTTGTTGGCCGAGCCGTTGTTGGCGATGTTCATCCACGACAGGTTGATGTTGGCGGCGCTGTCGGCGTAGACCCCCGCACCGGTCGAGTTCTGGATGGTGCCGCCGGTAGCGGGGCTGCCGTTCCCGGTGACGGTGAGGCCGCCGCTCGTCCCGGTGCTGGTGAGGCTGATGCCGTCGGTGGCGCCATTGGAGGAGATGGATTTGAAGTTGAGGTTGCCGGATCCGATGGTGGTGCTGCTCACCACTAGGGCGTCGGCCGAGGTGGTGGTCAGAGTCGACCCGCTGCCGGTGGCGGAGACGGTGCCGCCGGCGGTGGCGGTGAACGCCTGGTGGGTGCCGGTCGTCGCCGAGATGGTCCCCGTGAAGTTGATGGTGGCGCCGCTGTTGCTGTTGAGCAGCAGGCCGGTGCCGGGGTCGGTGATGGGCCCGGAGAAGGTCGTGGTCCCCCCGCTACGGGACTGGACGTTGACGGAGTGGGCCGAGGAGGTGGTGATCGTGGTGCCCACGCTGAAGGTGCCGTTGCCGCCCGTGATATCGATCCCGTCGCCCGTGCTGCCGGTAACGGTCACCGACGAGCCGATGGTGGCTCCATTCACACTCGAGGCGGTGATGCCGGCGCCAGACGTACCGCTCACGGTGATGCCGTTTACCGTGTCACCTTCGCCCAGCGTGATGCCGGCGCCGCCGGAGTTGGTGATCGTCGGGTTGGACCCGCTGGCGGTCACTAGGGTGTGGCCGCTCACCACCAGCCCCACCGACTGGCCCAGCAGGGTCTGGGTGGCCTTGAGGGTGATGCCGCCGCTGTAGTTGGTGGCGGACCCGTACAGGAAGATGAAGTCGCCGGCGGCCGACGCCGACTGCGCCGAGGACAGGACGTTGAAGGGCGACGTCGACGTGCCGTTCCCGTTGGTGCCCGAGGCGCTGTTGACGTACCACACTCGGTTGGCGACCGTGATCGTGACCGTGCTGGACGCGGTATGCAGCCCGTTGGTGACCACATAGGTGAACGTGTCGTTGCCAACGAAGCCCGCCGGTGGCTGGTAGACGAAGGTGCCGTCGGAGTTCATGGTCACCGACCCGCCGTTCGCGGTGGTGATCGGGTTACCCGACGTCACCGCCGCGAGGGTGCCGGCTCCGCCGTTGGTGTCGCCGGTGAGCACATTCCCCGTCGTGGAGGTCGATGGCTGCGAAGGAGCCGCCCCCACCCCGAGGGTCGTGTTGCCGATGGCGCCGCTGAAGCTCTGGGGGACCACTGTCGGGACGGCCGCGGTCTGGAAGGTGAACCCGAAGTTGGCCACCATGGCGGTGCCGGGCGCATCGGTGACGTGACTGGCCACCACGGTGACGGCGCAGTTCGTGAAGGAAGGCAGCGCCGATGAGGGCGTGAGGGTGAACGTCGTGCCGGGACCGGGCAACGCGGGCGAGACCGTGAACGTCTCGGCCGTACCTGACGGGCACTCCAAGGTGAACCCGCCCGCGGTCACCGAGACCGCCTTCGAGAAGGTGACGGTGATGGTCGTCGCCAGGGGCACGTCGGTGGCGTTGTTGGCCGGCGTGTTGCCGATGACCGTAGGCGGCGTGTCGACCGTGAAGGAGAACGAGAAGTCGGCGGCCATGTTGGTTCCCGCGCTGTCGGCGATCTGGCTGGCCACCGCGGTCACGGTGCACACCACGCCGGCGGGCAGGTCGGCAGAGGGGGTCAGGGTGAAGGTGGTGGCGGCGCCGGGGCCCGACGGTGAGACGGTGAAGGTGACCGAGGTACCGGTCGGACACTCCAGCTTGAACGCAGTGTTGGTGGCGGTGACTGCCTTGTTGAACGTGACGCTGGGATGGACAGTTGCCAACACGGACGTGGCCCCGTTGGTCGGGGTGGTGGTGGTCACCGTCGGGGGAGTGTC
>DATARN010000161.1:0-1544 GCA_036264135.1 Acidimicrobiales bacterium | reverse complement strand
GGGTCGTCGTGGGGATACGAATAGCCGACGCCGTGGCCGATGCGCTCGGCGCTGCGGTAGTGCGAATCACGCAGATGCGGTGGCACCGGGCCAGCCGGCCGGGACCGGACATCCTCGATGGCCTTCCAGATGCCCAGGGCGGTGCGGTTGGACTTAGGCGCGGTGGCCAGGTGGACGACCGCCTGGGCCAGGTTGAGCTGGGCCTCTGGCAAGCCGACGTACTCCACGGCGTGGGCGGCGGCGGTGGCGATCAGCAGGCTGGTCGGGTCGGCCATCCCGATGTCCTCGCTGGCCAGCACGACGAGTCGGCGGGCGATGTAACGGGGGTCCTCGCCGGCGACGATCATCCGGGCCAGCCAGTGCAGTCCCGCGTCGGGGTCACTGCCCCGGATGCTCTTGATGAAGGCGCTGATGACGTCGTAGTGATCGTCGCGCCCCCAGGTCAGCGCCCGGGTGGTCCGGGCCCGCTCGACATCCTCGAGGGTCACGTAACGGGCTTCGCCGGCGACGGCCACCGCCACCTCCAGCGTCGTCAGCATCGCTCTCCCGTCCCCGTCGACGGAGTCGATGATCGCTTCGGCGGCCGCTTCTTCGATGGTGGCGTCCTCGGCCTTAAGGCCCCGGTCCAACAGGATTCGCAGCGCCGCCCGGTCGAGGGGCTCCAGGCGGAAGAGGGTGGAGCGGCTCAGGAGGGGGCCATTCACCTCGAAGAACGGGTTTTCGCTGGTGGCGCCGACCAGGGTGAGGATGCCGTCCTCCACGGTCGGGAGGAGGGCATCCTGTTGCGCCTTGTTGAAGCGGTGCACCTCGTCGAGAAACAGGACCGTCGACTGGCCGTTCTCCGCCAATCGCCGGCGAGCCGATTCCGCCGCCTGCCGCACGTCCTTGACCCCGGCGCTGACCGCGCTCATGGACTCGAACGCCGCGCCCACCGCGTCGGCCAGGAGTCGGGCGATCGTCGTCTTCCCGGTGCCCGCGGGCCCCCACAAGATGACCGAGGTCAGTTTGCGGGCGTCGACGAGCGCTCGCAGCGGACCGCGGGGGCCGAGGAGGTGGTCCTGGCCAACGACGTCATCCAGCCTCGTCGGCCGGAGGCGGCTGGCCAGCGGGCCGCGCGTGCGCAGTCGCTCCTCTAGCCCCGCCTCGAACAGATCCACCCAGGGATCCTACGGCCGCCCCCTTCCCTGCCCGGCGCCCGCCGGCCCGGCGCCGCTGCGCCGGGCGGCTAGCCCGCCGGCGCCGGCGAGTCGGGGCGAGACGCCGGCGGATCTCCTCGACCGCCGCCGCCCGGCCAACTGTGAAGCCTCCGGGCGCACCGGGACGCCGTCAGTCCACACAGAATCCCGATAGCGACAGTTCCGTCGCCGCCCGCGTCCGGCTCACGGCATAGAAGGGGTGTGGCTCGCGACTTCTCGGCCGTCCTCGAGTTGGCTTCTCGCCAGTTCAGCGTTTTCGCGACCACCCAGGCGTACGAGCTCGGCGTCTCGAACTCCATGCTGGATCGTGCCGTCGCCCGAGGATGGATCCGTAGCGAGCGGCTTGGC
>DATARN010000134.1:0-11409 GCA_036264135.1 Acidimicrobiales bacterium | reverse complement strand
CGCAAGCTCCCCGGCCGCCGGGCCACCGCCAACCTCCTCAACGCCTGACCTCCCCTGGCCGCCCCCCCCGAGGCGAAGGTCCATGGCCGGCGCGGTGGGCGGCCGGCGGGGCCCCGAGGCACTGGGTCCCTGGCCCGATGCCGTCCGTGGGTCGTCGCCCCGCTGGCACGTCTCCGTGGCCCCCGCCGGGCCGTCTCCGTCGTCCCCCGCCGGGCCGGGCCGTCTCCGTGGGCCCCCGCCGGCTCGTCTCCCTGGTCCCCCGCCGGGCCGGGCGGTCTCCGTGGGCCCCCGCCGGCCCGTCTCCCTGGTCCCCGCCGGTCCGGCAGGACGCTGAGCCGGCCCGCCCCTTGCGCGGTGTGGCCACTGCAACCACGCGACGGGGTCCAGCCGCTACGTCCTACCGCGCCGCCCTGCGAGGATGCCCCGCCCAGACGTCCGCCCCGAAGTGCTGCGAAACGACGGTATTCCGTCACTTTGCAGCAGGAGGGCAGCCCTTTCTCCCCACCGCGACCCTCTAGCAAGGGTGTCTCGCCCCAAACTGCTGTGAAACGACGGTATTACGTCACTTTGCAGCAGAAGGCCCCGGCCCAGGCCGGGCTGGGGCGCCTCCCGGTCTTGGCAGGACGCCCTCCGACTACCGGTGCGTATCTCCTGCCCAGGACTGGCCGTTCCAGTACCGGGGTTGCCCTGAACCGGCGGGGTCGGGGTACCAACCGGGGGGCGGAGCCGCGGCCGTTGGCGGCGGAGTCGACGCAGGCGGCGGTGGAGGCGTACCACCGGGGCCGCCGTGGTTCGTGCCACTGGGAGTGCCATACGCAGGGGGCGCTCCGTATCCAGGAGGTGCGGGTGCTCCGTAGCTGGGAGGTGCGGATGCGCCATAGCCGGCAGGCGGGGCGTCGGAGCCGATCGACGGGGGCGGGCCGTAACCGCCCGGGGGCGTGCCGAAACCGCCCGGAGGCGTTCCGTAACCACCCGGAGGCGTTCCGTAACCGCCCGCTGGCGTTCCGTAACCGCCGGGGCTGCCGTAGCCACCAGGTGGGGCCCCGTAGCCGCCAGGAGTGCCGTAGCCGCCCCCGCCCAGCCCGGTGCCTCCGCCACGTTCGGCGGCAACCAACTTGGGCCGGATCACCAGCAGGTAGATCAAGCCGATGATGAGACCGCAGACGAACAGGCCGACGATGTTGAGCACGAGCCAGAGCGTCTTGTTCTGCCCCGATGCTTGCCACACCCAGTCGGGTCGGCGGACGACATCGACGATGGCCACGATGGAGATCACCAGCGCGATGACCGACAGGACCACCAATGCCGGGCTGAAGATGGCGGACAGGATCATCGGATCGCTCCCTTGCCGGTGGCTCCCTGGATGAAACCCCGCTCAACATGGTGCCACGACCAGGCATAGGGCGCGAGAATGGTGAGTGACGGTGAGCCGGCTGGGTGGCCGCGGCCAGGCGGGGCGCGTGCGCCGACGACCTGGTCGAGGAAAGTCGGGACTCCATAGGGCAGGGTGCTGGCTAACAGCCAGTCGAGGCGACTCGCAGGAAAGTGCCACAGAAAACAGACCGCCGATGGGCGGACGGACCGGTTCGCTGGGACATCCGCCACAGGCAAGGGTGAAACGGTGCGGCAAGTGCGCACCAGCGCCCGGGGTGACCCGGGCGGCTCGGCAAACCCCACCCGGAGCAAGGTCAAATCGTGGGAGGGGCGGCCCGCCCGATCTCCCCAGGTAGACCGCTCAGATGGATGGCCACCCATCTGGCCCGCAAGAGCCAGGGGACAGAATCCCGCTTACAGGCCGGCTCACCGTCACCAGCCTCCTCACCAGCGGTTTTACGTTCCCTCGTCGGCGGCTTGACACGCCTGTGACACGGCAGCTCCGAGGACTTCGTCGACAGCGGCCCGCGTTTGGTCGTCGGCGTCGGGCCACAGGTGGCTGTACGTGTCCAGGGTTTGGACGGCGGTGGCGTGACCGAGGCGGGCCTGGACGGTCGTCACGGACTCGCCGTGGCGGATCAGAAGCGAGGCGTAGAAGTGCCGCAGTTGGTGGAACCTATCGCCGCTCGGGATGCCGAGGGGCCCGGCCGCGGCACGCCACATGTCGCTGAAGGTCGTCCGCCGGACCGGCAGTCCTTTCGAGTTGGTGAAGAGCAGCCCGTCCGAGCCCAGACCGAAGACTCGGACGTTCTTGACCAAGGCAGCCAAGCCCAGAATCGGGGAGTGGGATGGTGCGGGGGCGGTTCTTCCGGTCCTTGACGGGCCCGAAGAGGGGCCGACCGCCGCCGTCGCGCAGCATCTGGCGATCGATTGTGACCGAGCGGCCCCGCATCCAGTTGATTCGATCATTTGTCAGGCCTAGGGAGATCCGAATGCCTGTCCCGGCGCCGAGAACGATCAAGGCCCGGTAGCGGGCGGGGACGGCCCCAATGAGCGCCTCCACCGTCTCTACCGAGAGCTGCACGACCTTCGCCTTGTCCACGTTCGGCAGCTTGATCGCACGGCACGGCGTCTCGGCGATTACCCGGTCGGCCACGGCGGACCGGAAAATGCTGACGACCCAGCGGTAGATCAGCACAACAGTGGCCGGTGCGAGCTCGCCGTCGAGCCCCTTGATCAGGCCTTGGATCTCGCTGCGCCGGATTGAGCCAAAGGCCTCGACCCGATGCGTGGATAGATGTGCAACCGCAGGTTTGACTCGATTTGGGATGCGGTCCCCGACCGATGCACTTGGACCGCTCGCCACTGCTCGGCGTACTCCTTGAATGCGACCTTGCCGGCGCCCCGGGTCGACATAGGCGCCGGAGAGCTTCGACGACTCCACCGTCGTCAGGAAACGCTCGGCGTCAAGCTTGCGGTCACACCCCACGACCAGCACGACGAGCACGGCCACCAGCAGCACCAGCACAAGCACCGCCGCCATGGCCGTGACAGCACGGCACCGCCCCACTGGCATACCACCGCGACACCGTCGGCCGCTGCCGCCGCCGCGTTATTGACCTCGATCAGCGACTCCGACCTTCCCTTCGGCCCGGCGCCGCGTCGACTTCGCCCTCGCCTTGTCCTCGCCGAACCCTCTCCCGCTGCGAACTGGAGAACTGGCTGGTCCAAACCTCCCAACGTCACGCTGGCTGGCTCCTGGGCCTGCGCGCCCGGGCCACTGGACATCTGCGACGAGCTGAGTTTGCGTGGACGTCGCCCACTCGTTGTGTCATCTAGCGGGATCGGCCCCGCCGTACTCGGGTGACTTGGCCCCGCCTTGTTGGATCGGACACTCGCGCCGCCGCGAGGGCATAATTTGACGGGATGTCACAGGATCTCGTCGAAAGCCCGGGGGGATGGTCAGTTCCCTGCATCCGCGGCATCGGTGTGGCCAGGGTCGTGCTCAACACCAGGTCCACTTGCACGTCGGATCTGACACGGTCGTGATCGAGTCGCCGTTCACCATCGAACGGGAGGGGACGTCGTTCAATGTCGTCCCCGGTACGCAGCAAGGAGTCGCGGCAGCCGAATCGCTTCGGGGAGCGGTAGTGACCAGCCTCGAAGCCGAGCACGACGGGAAGCTCCTCGTGCGGTTCGCTGACGGGTCGGTGTTGCGGGTCGAGCCGGACGAGAGTTATGAAGCTTGGCAGGTCTTCCTGTCAGGCCGCTCGGCGCTCGTTTCCCTGCCGGGAGGTGGCGTCGCCGTGTGGAGCGACGACTGACGCTCGGGTCGTTCCCTCAGGATTGCGCGCTCTTGCGCCCTCGTGCGGCGCGCGAAGCAGGAGTATCGGACGCGAGATTAGGCGGCAAAAAGTGTGTCGACGTCGTCAGCGATTCCTTCGAGGTGAGCTCCGGCGCCGAAAGTCATTGTCGCTGCCAGTGCCCAACTCGGCAGCTCAGGTCTCCCGAGCGTAACTCGGAACTCGACTAGCCCTCTCCCGTCGTGCCGGCATTGCAGGAGCAGTTCACCTTCGAGCGACGAATAAGACCGTTCCCCTTCCCATCCCCTCCAGTCGTTGGCGAGGGATCGGAAAAACGGCGCGATACCCGGACCGTATTCCCACACAGAGCCGCTTGCCATCGCGGTAGAGAGTGCTAGTTCAGCGGAGAACGACCATGGTTCACGAGAGTCGACGTGGCGTCGTACCTGTGACAGGCGGAGCTTTCGGCCCTCGATCGACGTGATCGTCACCTCTTCCATGTACATCCAGCTTGGCACGACCGGCGGCGCGCCCCCATTTGGCCAACCCAATTCCCCGTCAGTCGGTCCTTCCCGTCAGGGATCGTTACCGACACCCGGCTCGGGGGCTATGACGTGGTCGGCGCGAGCCAGGATCTGAGTCAGAACGTCGATGCCCCGTTCGGCACCATCGATCGCTACCCACAGGCTACGCGATGTCTGCAGTTCGCCGACCATATTGTTGAGGTAGGTCCGATCCCGCCTCGTCACCTTCTCGTCGATGCGGTCGGCTCGGGTGATCATGGCGCCGAGCACGGCGAAGTCGATCACATGTCTCTCACGCCTTGTGTCGGAGGCCACGGAGTAAGCGGCCGCCTTTACGACCAGTGAGCCGAGTAGGTTCGGCCGACGCACCGTCCCGACGATGTCTCGGACCTGAACGGCCACGACTTCGCTTCGGTCCATCGCTTGTTGCATGCCTGGAGCCTCAAGGGTCGTCCCCCCGGTGACGCCGCGACGAGATCCGGCTCGGTCTCCGACTCGGCGTGGGATCAGGATGTCGATAACGGCGCCCTCCGCAGCCACCGGTGCTGATGCCCTTCCATGCTTTCACCTGCCGACCGGAAACCGAGCTCAAAGAGCGCGGCCGTGAAGTCGTGAAGGATTGCCGGGTGACCACGAATGTCCAGTGCGGCGTCCCCATCGTCGGTGGGCCGGTTGGGTGCAAATCCCCTCTCAGCGCAGTGAAGGTGGACCAGCTGTCCGCCGACAAGACACCACCCTGCCGGAACGGATCGCGAAATCTGAAGGAGTGCGATCCATACCTCCGTCTGCCGGTCCGACATCGCAGGTAGCAGGACGGTCAACTTCGAGCCCTCAGCATCTCGACAGTCCGGCCGTCCTCGCGGACACCATCGTGGTCCGCCAGGTCGGCGAGTATCAAGCCGTAGGGAGCGGGTCGGCGTACCCGGTCCTGTGGTGCGAGATGCAGGAAGACGTTTGGGGCACCGGAGCCCGATAGCAGGTAGTCCGCGACGACCCCTGACAAGTCGGGCTCAATCAAATATCCCTCGGCCATCGAAGCGGCCGACATACCTGAGCGGGGGTCGCTGACGCCTGAGGGAATGATGCGGGCGTCCCTCAGTAGGTCTGAAATGTCGGCTCGAGCGGCACTGAACTTCTCGAGCCGAGCTCGTTTCGGCAGCCAGGACCTCAGTAGGAGAGGAGCATTGTCTCCGGAGTCGAGCAGCTGTCGATACTTCGCCCGAAGCCGTGACTGTTCGGGCTGACTCACTCCATCGGGCTCGGCGTCGCTGAGGAGAGCAATGAACGCCCAAGCAACGCGTGACGACATCGGTCGGGCCACCTTGCTCGATCGCGGTATCGAAGCTTCGTCGAGCAACCAGCGACCGGAGACCTTTCGAGCTGGGAGCGCACCGGCGGAGATCAGACTCCGTACCCGCCGAGGCGAGATGCCGAGTCGACGACCCACTTCGTCGATTCCCACTTCCATAGCACAACTATACCGATATCGGCTTAGTAGTGCTATGCCACGAGCGGTACCGATCGATCTGGACGTCGTCGCCGAGACACCCGGCAGTTCATGCGACGGAACAGTCCCGCCCATATTCGGATACGCGGAGATCGCCCGGCGGCGCCGACGGCGCCCAATCAGCAGCTTATCCCAGATGCTCATCGGCCCTCCGTTGCCTCGGGCCTTGCATGCAGTGACCGTAAGGCGAGGGGCTCGGACATTCGATACCTGCCCGCTCCTTCGTCTTGGCAGGCCGGGTCGCTTGAGGTGCGTGACACGAACGTGACACGCGGCGTCGGTCAGCGGGGGTAAACAGAGGTCAGCAACGGTAAGGCATATCCGCAGGTCACGGGCACATTTCGGCACGACCGGCTGCTCCAAGAATCGGCAGTTTCAGAATCCCGCTTACAGGCCGACTCACCGTCACCAGCCCCTCCAAACAGGGCCAACACGGCTTTGACCAGCTAGTTCTCGCCGTCCACTACTGCCCCGCAGCGACCGCCAGCGACCTCCCGACGCCAGCCAGCGTGAGGTGGCCCGGGATCAGACGAAGAGCGGTGACGCGTCGACTTCGGGCCAGCGGGCGGCCAGGTCGCCGTCGCCGGGCGCGGCGGCGGCATCGAAGCGTTCGGCCGCGTCGAGGACCTTCGGGAGCAGGTCGACGTCGCCCACGCTGTTGAGGAAGATGCCGGGCCGCCGGAGGACCCACCACACGGCCAGGTCGATGTCGTCCTGGTTCTCCAGCGGCTCGTACCAGGTGGAGCGGGTGTGGGGACGGCCGAGCCAGGGCCGGCGGGCGATCGACTTGATGGTCTGCACCGCCACGCCTCGTTCCTCGGCGATTCGCGCTACCGCCTCGAAGTTCTCGGCGTAGTAGGGCAACTGCATCGTGAGGTAGTTGTAAGGCAGGATGACCGAGTCGAAGTCGAAGCGTTCCAAGCCGCGGCGGTGGGTGGCGGCGATCTCGGAGCCGTGGCCGGTCACGCCGATCCAACGGATGAGTCCCTCGTCCCGCGCCTGAACGGCGGCGTCGATGGCCCCCCCGGGACTGAGGGCCGTGTCCCACTCGATGGGATCGGCCAGGGAATGGAGCTGCCACAAGTCGACGTGGTCGACGCCGAGGCGTTCTAAGGAACGGTGCAGATCCTCGCGGGCGCCAGCGGCGGTGCGGTCGTCGGTCTTGGTGGCGACGAAGAACCGACCGGGGTCACGGACCAGCCAAGGCCGCATCCGCAGCTCGGCGTCGCCGTAGGACCACGCGGTATCGAGATGGTTGACGCCATGGGCGACCAGCACCTCCAAGGTCTCGTCGGCCACCTGTTGGGTGACCTGCGCCAGTGCCGCGGCGCCGAAGATCACGCGGCTGCTGTCGTGACCCGTGCGCCCGAAGGGCGCGGTGGCAATCGTCATGGCTCCTCCTCCGACGTCGGCGGGGCACCTTCTCGACCGAGAGTACCCGGCGACCACAGGCGCCACGCCGGTCAGATCACGGGGATGGTTCCCCCGTCTTCGGTGACGGTGGGCAAGCCGGCCTCGGCCCAGGCGCCGTAGCCCCCGATCAGGTCCGACACGTCGGCGAAGCCATGCATCGCGAGCGACAGCTGGCGGCACGTTGAGGTCGCGTGCGGTGCGTCGCTGCTCCAACAACCGCAGTTGGTCACGGAAGCCGCCAGAACGATCCGGTGAGTGCCAGTCGATCGAGTATCGCCTGGTTCTGATCTCGGGTGTGTGGGCGCCAGTCGGGCGAGACCCGATCGTGCCACCACGCGTGCGCGAGCTCGCTGAGCTTCGTGACGGTGATGGTGGCTCCCGGTGCGCGCCCGCCGAGCCACTCGTCGATGTGCTCCTCCGACCGGAAGAGGTTCATCGTGCTTCAGGTGAAGACGATGTCGTCCCACCACGCGACCGCCGGTACGAGGCAGTGGAAGCGCAGCGTGGGGTTGTCGGGCTGGCCGTCGCGGACCGCGACGGTGATCTGCTCGCCGCAATCTGGACACGAGGTGTTGACCTCGCCGTCGACGTGGAGCGCGGCGCAGATCCCGAACGCGTCCCACGCACAGTTCGCGTACCACCAACGGTTTGCCGCTTGCACTCGGTAGGCCGTTGGGACGGCAGAGAATGGGTTCGCCATTCGGATCTCGCCGCCTTGAAGCACGAGCGCGTGAGCATCGTGAAGCCGCCGCCATGCTTCCTCAACAGTCTCCGTTGCCAGTTCGTCCCTCTCGGCGACGTCCTCGGCCGTGGGTGCCCGCCCCAATTCGACGAACAGACCGTAGGTCGTATTGCGTACTCGGCGGTCTTCCTCGTCCACACCGTCATGATCGCACCCTCCAACCAGCGCGCCCGAGACATTCAGTCCTCGCCGACCGATGGGGGATCCCCGAACGCCGGAAAGGCGACAGGCACGTCGAATATTTATCGGGGTCGCACAAACCCGGCAAGCAGCTTTCCCACTTCGATGGTTGCAGTACCGGAGGCGACCACGGGATCGTCAGCGGCGAAGGCCCGGAGCTCTTCTTCGTCGTCGCCTTCCACAACACCGAGACCCCACGAGCCAGTGCTGTCAAGCACTGGCCCGAAGATGACCATGCGACCAGAATCGACGAGCGGCTGCCAGTAGGCAGCATGGCGGCTCATGATCACCCGCTCGTCGTCGGTCATGTCGAGGGCAAACGTTGGGCGGGGAGCCTTGAGCCTGAAGACGAACGTGCTCATGCGCCGAAGTCTAGGGATGATGATCCGCGCTCGTTCGCTCTGGCCGTCGGTGACGGAGAATCCCAAGCCACCAAATTCCTGATTGCAGGGCACTGATAGCGCCGGAGAGTGCCACGGACCGAGGTTGGGGAACCGCGTCCTACCCAGGCCCGAGCCGTCCCCGGGCACCACTTCTCGGAACGGCGGAGGAGGCGCTTCGCCTCCGGGACCGCCTCGGTTCCGGCCGGCATCGAAGAGGAACATCAGCGCGACGCCGCCAATGCAGACACCTCGGACTACAAGGCGGGCCCGTCGATTCGCCGCGACTACCGAGCACAGTTTTTCCCCGGTTCTGCCGATATCAAGAGGGTGCTGCGAGCGAACGCACCGAGGAGGGTCCAAGCTGTCACCTCTGTCGCGTTCGCAGCGGCTTTGACGTTGGCTGGCACAACTGTCGGCCCCGTTGCTGCCTGGAGCGCGCCCATGCCCCAGGCCAACGTTCCGGCGGCGACGACGGCGACGACGACGTCGACCCAGACGCTTGCGGAGACCGTCCTGAATGCGGTGGCGTGCCCTACCGTCACGACCTGCGTCGCAGTAGGGGTTACGGCCGGCGCCGCCTTGGCTTACGGTGAGGGCGCCTACAGCGCGGACGGCGGGGTGGTGGTCACCATCACCAACGGCGTGCCTGGGACTGTCCAACAGGTTCCCGTGCCATCGCAACTGTCTGGGATCGCGTGCCCCACCGCCACGCTGTGCGAAGCCGTCGGCAGCGGCACGCAAGGGAGCCCCGCCGGGTCGGGCGGCATCCTGGTGGCGATCTCCCCGGGCGCGGCGCAGGAGGTCCAGTCGGTAACGCAAACGGGCACGGCCGGTCTTGGGGCCATCGCGTGCGCTAACAGCACCACCTGCGAGGCCGTCGTCGCGACCGGTACCCAGAACACCGACGGTCAGGTGGTGACGATCGTCAACAGCGTCGCCGGTGCGCCGCAAGCGGTTCATGCCGCCTTGGCCGCGGTGGCCTGCCCCACGTCCACGACGTGTGAAGCCGTGGGAACCTACAACACCAGCTCCGGCTACCCGCAGGTTCCTGGCCAAAACTATGTGGTGACGATCACAAATGGCGTTGCCGGACCAGCGCAGGCCGTAGATTCGTACGTCTACCTCTCCGCCATCGCCTGCCCGACGACCACGACCTGTGAAGCGGTCGGCGCGTACAGCTACGGCTACGCCTACCCATCCTTTAACGCGGCCGTGGTGCCGATCGTCAACGGGGTTGCCGGCGTCCCTCAGCTGAGCGCCGACACCAGGCAACTCCGGGCCATCGCATGCTCAGACGCGGCGACGTGTCGGGCGGTCGGTGACTTTACCCAAGCCGGGGCGCCGATGGTTCCCATCGTGGGCGGGGTGCCCGATGCGGTCGAGACGATCCCGGGAACGAGCAGCTATTCCCTGTCCCCGATGCGCGGAATCGCCTGCCCGAGCGCCACCACCTGTCTGGCCGTCGGGTCGGGGGTCGTGAGCATCCAGGGATCCCTCAGCCTTATCGTGTCCATAAATCCCGGGACCCCCGCAGCGGTGCCACCACCCATCGCCAATTTCTACAACCCCCGCGACGGCGACACCGCGGTCGACACCAACAACCTGTTCGCTTGGACCACCGTCCCCGCCGCCCAGGCGTACCGGATCACAGGCGGGATGACTCCAGGCGGTTCGGACCTGTTCGACTCCGGGGTCCTCCCGCCCCCGCAAGACTCGTTCCTGGAGCCGGTGATGCCGGCCGGGCCGACGATCTACGGCACTATCTCTACCGAGCTCGACGGCACTTGGCGCTCCCAGACCATTCGTTTCATCGTCGCCCAGGCCGTCGTGCCCTTCAGCCCCACGGTCGACGGCGCAACCGGCGTCGATCCGACCCGGCCGTTCAACTGGAAACCCATCCCGCAAGCGCAGGGCTACATTCTCGTGGTCGGGACCACCCATTTCGGCACCAACCTGGTCAACTCGGGGATCCTCCCGCCGAGCCAAACCTCCTACCTGCCGCCCGTTCTCCCGCCGAACACGACGCTCTACGCCACCCTGCTCACGAAGGTAAACGGCGCCTTCACCCTGTACCAAGCGGAAACGTTCACGACCGGGCCAGTGGGAGCGACCCTCATCGGCATTGCAAATGGCGAAACGGGAACGCCAACCACGGTAATGATTGCCTGGGCGCAACGCGCGCAGGGTCAGGCCTATGACCTGGTCATCGGGACGACCAAATTCGGAACCAACGTGTTCAGCTCCGGTGTCCTCGCACCCGGACAGATGCTCGGGATCTCCCACCTACCGGCGGGCAAAGTCCTCTACGCCACGCTCCTGACCGAGGTTCACGGGATCTGGTATTTCCAGGCGATCACCTTCGCCACCTGATCTGTTCGCCTCGGTGATGGGGCCGATGCGTTCACTCCCGGCGGCCGTCTTGGATGCACGAGCAAGACACATATACTGCCCGCCGGCGCGACCGTGACCATTGCCTCGGTCGAGGCCGCCCGCCGACACCGTCGTTTTGCGGACTGTCACTCGCGCCAGACCCGCCAGGAACTCGCCTTGGTGTAATGAGCCAGGTCATACCACAACCATGGGCGTGCGGTGGGCGATGCACCACTGAGCAGCACGTAGCCGAAATGCGCAGTAGAAGGCTACTGCCAGGTCGTCGCCCGCCGGTCTGAGTCTGCTTGAATTCGTTCGCGCTGGGCACTCGTGCATTTCGACTCTGACAGCCGGATGAGCGTCCCGGATACCGCCTCGAATTCGATGCTTACCTATCCCGGATCGCCGGCTCCTGGATCCCGTCTGCGTGAGTATGGCGATCCTGATCCGGTCGCCACGTTTGGCGGTTAGGTGAGAGACCGCAGGACATCGTTCCGGTGGGAACGGCAGGAGGTCGTTCCGGCAAAGGCAGGTCGTTGACCGCAGGACATCGTTCCGGTGTTGGTGGGGATTGATGGTTTCGCGATGGGCTTCTTCGTTCGTTCGAGCGAGG
>DATARN010000125.1:0-2794 GCA_036264135.1 Acidimicrobiales bacterium | reverse complement strand
GATCACCCTAGTGCGTCCCGATTCTTGGCGGTCGGGGTGGGGGTGTCACGGATTTTGGGTGTGTACACACCCAAAATCCGTGACACCCCCACCCCGACCGCCAAGAATCGGGACGCACTAGGGTGATCGTCATGGAGCAGTACCTCCCGATCGTCGTGCTGATGGTGCTCGCCACCCTCTTCGCCGGCGGGTCGTTGATGGCGTCACGCTTCCTAGGCCCGAAGCGCCCCACGGCGGCCAAAGAGGCGCCGTACGAGTGCGGGATCATCCCCAACCGCCAGCCCGCCCAGCGGTTCCCGGTGCGGTTCTATCTGATCGCCATGATCTTCGTGATCTTCGACATCGAGATCATCTTCCTCTACCCGTGGGCCGTCATGTACCGCCAACTCGACACCTTCGGACTCGGGGAAATGATCGCCTTCTCCATCGCCGTGCTCGTCGCCTTCGTCTATCTGATCTCGGGCGGCGCCCTCGACTGGGGGCCGCCGAAGCGGCTGGCGCCGGCGGACCTCTCCATCTCCAGGTACGCCACCAACGGCGCCGCGACGGTGCGCCGGGTGCCGCGGCCGGAGTCGTTGCTGGCCGGACTGGAGCCGATGGAGGGATCGCCCACCGAAGCCCCCGAGGAGACCGCCGAGCCGGAACGAGTTCCCGCCACCACGGGGAACTGACGTGGGTCTCGAAGATCTCAACCACAACTTCCTGACCGGGCGGCTGGAGGACATGGTCAAGTGGGCCCGCAAGAGCTCCATGTGGCCGGCCACCTTCGGCCTGGCCTGCTGCGCCATCGAGATGATGTCGGCGGGAGCGGCCAACTTCGACATGGCCCGCTTCGGGATGGAGGTCTTCCGGGCCTCCCCCCGCCAAGCCGACCTGATGATCGTCGCCGGCCGGGTCAGCCAGAAGATGGCGCCGGTCCTCCGCAACGTCTACGACCAGATGATGGAACCCAAATGGGTCATCTCGATGGGCGTGTGCGCCTCGACGGGAGGCATGTTCAACAACTACGCCATCGTCCAGGGCGTTGATCAGATCGTTCCTGTTGATGTGTACGCCCCGGGCTGCCCGCCGGGCCCGGAGACCTTGATCCACTCCATCCTCACCCTGCACGAGAAGGTCCGTCGGGGCGAGATCATGCGGCGTCCGGTGGCGGCCGGAGAGGCGTCGTGACCGACGCTCCGACCGAGCAAGAGGAGCCCAAACCAGAGCCAGCGCCGACGGTCCACGGCTGGCCGGTCGGCGATTCGTTCGGCCAGCAGGTGGTGTACTGCACCCGCGACGGGTATCTCGACCTGATGACGGCGCTCAAGGACGATGGTTACGACATGTGCGCCGACGTGACGGCGGTCGACTACCTGGCCCATGGCGGTCGGCCGCTCCCCGAGAGCGTCACCGCCGAGCGGTTCGAGGTCGTGGTCAACCTGGTCTCGATGACGACCCGCCAGCGGATCCGAGTCCGCGCCCAGGTCCCGGACGCCGACGCCATGGTTCCCACGCTGTTCCACCTGTGGCCGGGGACCGAGTCCCCCGAACGCGAGGTCTACGACATGTTCGGGATCCGCTTCGACGGCCACCCTGACCTGACCCGCATCCTCATGCCTGAGGACTGGGAGGGCTACCCGCTGCGAAAGGACTACGCCGTCGGCCGCATCCCCGTCCAGTTCAAAGAAGCGCCCTCCCCCCGCTGATCCCCCACGAGGGTTGGACCCCAACATGACGATTCGGCAAGGATCACCTAAAGATGGCCCGACTGACGCCTGACAACACGCAGCGAGCGCGCGAGGTGATTGCGTTGTATCCGCAACCTCGCTCGGCGCTTATACCGGTGCTGCACATCGCCCAGGAACAGGACGGCTATCTCACCGGGGACGCCATGGCGCATATCGGCGAACTCATCGGGCTCAACGCCGCCGAGGTCCGGGGGACGGCGACGTTCTACGACATGCTCTTCCTGGAGCCCGTCGGCAAGTACCTCCTGTCGGTCTGCACCAACATCGCCTGCCTCCTCAACGGCGCCTACGAACTCCTCGAGCACATCGAATCCAAGCTGGGCGTGAAGGCGGGGGGCACGACCGCCGACGGCGTCTTCACGGTCGAAGAGGTCGAGTGCATCGCCCTCTGCGGCAACGCCCCCTGCCTGACCGCCAACTGGCGCTTCTTCGGGGACGTGACGGACGCCAAGTTCGACGCCCTCGTTGATGATCTCCGCATGGGGCGGCTGAGCGACGTCGTTCCGCCCCACGGCACACTGTGCCGGACCAGCCGAGCGGTCGGTCTTCCCGCCGCCGGCTACACCGGTCCCGCCCCGGCCAAGCCGGCCGCGGCAGAAACCCCCGCCCCGCCGGCCCCGGCCCCCTCCCCGCCGGCCCCGGCCGCCTCCCCGCCGGCGGCAGCAGAAGCCCCGGCGCCGGCCCCCGGCACGCCGGTCGAGAGCGCCGCCTCGGACACCACCGCCCCGGCGCCGGTCGAGCCGGCGCCCCCTGTCAGCCAGCCCCACGGCTCCCAGGCGCCGGCCACCGCCCCCGACACCGCCCAGCCCCCCGGCCAACCCCCGGCATCCGCCACCCCGGCCGCCGCCGCCCCCGCCGCTTCCAACGAGACGCCGGCCATGCCGACGCCGAACGAGCCGGACGCCCGGGAGCCGGAACGGCCGTGACCGTCACCGACGCCCCCAAGATCGTCACCCGCCACCTGGCCAACCCGGAAAGTTGGACCTTGCGGTCCTACCTCGACGCCGACGGGTACCAGGGTCTGCGGAAGGCGTTGACGATGGCCCGCGAGGACGTCCACGAGG
>DATARN010000118.1:0-9034 GCA_036264135.1 Acidimicrobiales bacterium | reverse complement strand
GGCTTCGGCCAGCGAGTCGTCGTCGTGGACGAGTGGGGGGCGGTTGAGGTCGGCGACGTCGATGGCCGTCACCGTGAGCCGGCGCAGGCCGCGGTCGGCGCCCACGAAGTCGGCGACGAACGGGGTGGCGGGGCTGCCGAGAATCTTGGCCGGGGTGTCGTACTGCTCCAACTTGCCTTGGGCCAGGATGGCGATGCGATCGCCGAGGCGGACCGCCTCCTCGATGTCGTGGGTGACGAACACGACGGTCTTGCGAACCTCGCGCTGGAGGCGCAGGAACTCGCCCTGGAGCCGGTCCCGGGTGATGGGGTCGATCGCGCCGAAGGGCTCGTCCATCAGCAGCACCGGCGGGTCGGCGGCCAGCGCCCGGGCCACGCCGGCGCGTTGGCGCTGCCCGCCCGACAGCTCGCTCGGATAACGCGGCCCGTACTGGGCCGGCGGCAGGCCGACCAGTTCCAGCAGGGACGAGACCCGCTCGGTGATGCGGGAACGGTCCCAGCCGAGGAGGCGGGGGACGGTGGCGACGTTGTCGGCGACCGTCAAGTGGGGGAACAGCCCGACCTGCTGGATCACGTAACCGATGTGGCGGCGCAGCTCGACCGCCGACTGGGCCAGGACGTCGACGCCGTCGACGGTGATGGTGCCCGACGTCGGCTCGATGAGCCGGTTGATCATCTTCATGGTGGTGGTCTTGCCGCCGCCCGACGGCCCGACCAACACGCACAGCTCGCCGTCGTCGATCTCCATGGAGAGGTGGTCGACCACGACCTCGTCGCCGTACTTCTTGACGACCGAGTCCAGCCGGATCATCCCCGTACCGTACCCCCGGGCTACAGACGGTGCCCCGGCACTACGCTCGACGCCCTATGGCGGGGATGGCCCGAATGCCGGATTTGGCGGCGGGGCAGCCGTGGGTCGACTGGCACTGGGTGGGCCACCACACCGCTGTCATCCGCCACGACGTCTGGGAGCACACCTTCCTAACGCTGCTGGCGGTAGGTCTCGGGCTGGCCATCGCCATCCCGCTGGCCATCCTGGCCTACCGGAAGCACTGGGCCGAGGCGCCGGTGCTTGGGGTGACGGGCGCCATCTACACCATCCCGTCGCTGGCGCTGCTCGGCTTCCTCGTCCCCATCACCGGCCTCGGGACGACCACGGCCGAGATCGCCCTGGTCGGCTACACGCTGCTGATCCTGGTGCGCAACATCCTCACCGGGCTCAACGACGTGCCGCCCGACGTCAAGGAGTCGGCGCGGGGCATGGGCTTCACGCCGCGGGGCCAGCTGTGGCGCATCGAGCTGCCCCTCGCGGTGCCCGCCATGATGGCCGGGCTGCGCATCGCCACCGTGACCACCATCGGCCTGGTGACCGTCACCGCACTGATCGGCGCCGGCGGCCTCGGCCAGCTCATCAACGACGGGCTCAACCAGGACTTCCGCACCCTGACCGTCGTCGGGGCCGGCGCCTCGGTGCTGCTGGCGGTCGTCGCCGACTCCCTCCTGGTGGGCGTGGAGAAGCTGGTCACCCCGTGGGCCCGCAAGCAGGTGAGCGGGTGAGCTTCGTCAACCGGGTCTTCCACTGGTTCTCCACCGCCGGGCACTGGCACGGCAGCGACGGCATCCCCCACCGGGTGTACCAGCACATGAGCATTTCGCTCGTGGCCGTGGCGGCAGCCCTGCTCGTCGCCTTGCCCTTCGCCCTGTGGCTGGGCCACGTCGGCCGGGGCAGCTTTGCCGCCATCAGCATCGCCAACGCCGGCCGCGCCATCCCATCCTTCGCCCTGCTGGTGATCGGCGTGCAGGTCTTCGGGATCGGCGCCAAGCCGGTCTTCCTGGCCCTCTTCGCCCTGTCCATCCCTCCGATCGTGACCAACACCTACACCGCCATCCGCGGGGTCGATCCCGACGTCAAACAGGCGGCGACCGGCATGGGGATGACCGGCTGGGAGGTCCTGACGCGGGTGGAGATCCCAAGCGCCATCCCGCTGATTTTCGCCGGCATCCGCACCGCCGGCGTCCAGGCGGTCGCCACTGCCACCCTCGGGGCGGTCGTCGCCTATGGCGGGGTGGGCCAGTACATCACCGACGGCATCCCGCAGCGGGACAACGTCCAGGTCTTCGCCGGCGCCCTCATTGTCGCCATCTTGTCGTTCCTGACCGAGATCGGCCTGGCCCGGGTGCAGCGGGCGGTGACACCCAAGGGTCTCCGGGTGGCCACCGGACGGGACCTGGCGGCCCTGCCCGGGGCGGCGACGACCGCGATGACGACGCGCACGGGCGCCAGCGGCGCCGAGGCGGCATGATACTTCTGGCGCCCGACCGCGCCGACTGACCCGGCCGGGACTTTCTCGGCGGATGCAAACAGGGAGATTGACCCATGCGGTTTCACCGTGTAGGAGCAACCGGGGCGATGTTGCTCGCCGTGGCCTTGGCGGCCGCGGCGTGCGGCTCGGGTGGTAGCTCCACGTCCAACACCACCACGGCCAAGGTCAAACTGGCCAGCAAGCTGGTCTTCGGCGGCCCGCCGGAGTGCAAGACCCGCCAGACGTGCCTCGTCGGCCTCCAGAGCGTCTACGGGCTGACGTTCAAGGATTTCAAGTCACTAGACGCCGGTGGCCCCCTCACCAAGTCGGCGCTGGCCAACGGCCAGATCGACGTGGCCCGCCTCTTCTCGTCCGACGAGGCCATCCAGATCAAGGGCTTCAAGGTGCTCGACGATGACAAGCACTTTCAGCTGGCCGGCAACGTGGTCCCCGTCATCCGCACCAGTAAGGCCAGCGACGACGTCAAGTCGCTCCTCAACTCGGCGTCGGCGGCGCTGACCCAGGACGACCTCCTGGCCGCCAACAAGGCCATCGACATCGATCACGCCGACCCGGGCGACCAGGCCACGGCGTTCATCAAGAACAAGGGGCTCAACAAGGGCGCCACGCCCGGTGCCAAGACGTCGATCACTGTCGGATCGGCCAACTTCGCCGAGAACGTGTTCCTGGCCGACATTTACGGCGACGTGTTGAAGGACGCCGGCTACACGGTGTCGTTCAAGACCAACCTGGGGGCACGTGAGGTCATCGAGCCGGCGCTGGAGAGCGGGCAGCTCGACCTCATCCCCGAGTACATCGGCAACTACCTCAACTTCATCGATTCGACGGTGATGGGGGGGCTGACCCTCGACCAGACGGCCCAGAAGCTGAGCTCGGATATCGCGCCCAAGGGCCTCACCCTCCTCACGCCGTCAAGCGCATCGGATGCCGACTCCATCGCCGTGACCCAGGCGACGGCCACCAAGTACAACCTGAGCAAGATCTCCGACCTCGGACAGCTCGTCGCCGCCTGACATTGAGGGGAGGAAAAGGGGGCCGGTCGCTCTTTGGCCGGCCCCGATCCTCACCGTCGTGCTCGCTGGAGCATTCGGGAGAATGTGGTTGCATTTCGAACGGCACACGCCCCGGGATCGTTGTTGAAATAGACATACACGTCGTCGCCAGCGCCCCAGAGCTCGGCGAGGCGATCTCGCCAGCTACGAAGCGCCTGGCGGCCGTAGCAGGGGCGGGGCGCGGCCCGGCCCTCGTGCAGGCGGAGATACCCCCAGCTGGCCGTGCGCCAGCACGGGGTCCGGCGGCGCGGGCTGTCGGCCAGGCATAGGGCGGCGTCATAGCGCCGCAGCAGTTCCGCGGTCTCGTCGGTGAACCAGGACGGGTGACGGAACTCGACCGCCACGCGGACGCCGGGCTCGAAGGCGTCGAGAGTGGCGGCCAGATCGTGGTGGTGGGCGGCGAGGGTCGGGGGCAGCTGCAGCAGGACCGGTCCCAGCTTGGGCCCGAGAGCCCGGGCCCGCTCCATCAGCCGCTTCACCGCCTCCGCCGGCTCCCGGAGGCGCTTGACGTGGGTGAGGTAGCGGCTGGCCTTGACGGCCATCACGAAACCATCCGGCAGCTGCTCGGCCCAGCGGGCGAAGGTGGCGGTCTCGGGAAGACGGTAGAAGGCATTGTTCACCTCCACCGTGGGGAAGCGGTCGGCGTAGAAGGAGAGCCAGTCGGCCGGTTTCAGCCCGGCCGGGTAGAACGGCCCTCTCCAGTCGCGGTACTGCCACCCCGAGGTCCCGACGAGGGCCGCCACGTCGGGCGTCAGATGGCGCTGACCCGGGCCCAGACGGTCTTTCCCAGACCTCCGTCGATGCCCGTCATGCCCCAGTCGTCGGCGACGGCGTCGACCAGGACGAGGCCTCGGCCGCTGGTCGCCAAGGGGGCGCACGTGGCGGGCGTGTCGTGGAGCGGGCCGCCGTCGCTGACCTCGAGGAGGACATCGGTGTGATCGGCGGACAACCGAACGACCAGGTCGGTGCGGGCGTGGAGGACGGCATTGGTCACCAGTTCGCTGGCCACGAGGGTCACACGGTCCGCCAGCGCGGCGTCGGGCAGTCCGAACGACTGCAGCGACAACCGCACGAATTCCCGCGCCCGACCGGCGCTCAGCGCGATCGGCGGCAGGTTGACCGCCAACGTCCGGTCTCGGGCAGCTTGGGTTGTCGACGGCGAGGTCACCGCCGTGTATTCGGCGTCGACATATGGCATTTGTTCCCATTCTGCGTACAACCCGAAACCCGCAGATACTGGGCGTCATGACTTCACCCGGACCGCGCGTCGTCCTTGTCCGCCACGGCGAGACGGAATGGAGTGCCGACGGCCGGCACACCGGTCGTTCCGATATCCCGCTGACGGCGAAGGGGGAGGAGCAGGCGCGGGCGCTGGCGCCTCGCCTGGCCGGCTGCCCCTTCGCCCTCGTGCTGAGCAGCCCCCTCTCCCGGGCGTGGCGGACGGCCGAGTTGGCCGGGCTCACCGGTGTCGAGCCGGACGCCGACCTCATGGAGTGGGACTACGGCGAGTTCGACGGCCGTACCACCGAGGCCATTCGCCGCCAGTACACCGGCTGGACGATCTGGGATGGGCCGGTGCCGGGCGGCGAGACAATCGACCAGGTCGCCGCTCGGGCCGACCGGGTCCTGGCCCGGGTGCGGGCCTGCCCGCCGGGCTCGATGGTGGCCCTCGTCGGCCATGGCCACAGCCTGCGGGTGCTGGCCGCCCGCTGGCTGGGCACCGCTCCTCAGGCCGGCCGGTGGTTGGCGCTCACCACGGGGACGCTGAGCAACCTCGGGTGGGAGCACGAGACGGCGGTTATTTCCTGGTGGAACGCATCCTGATACCGCCTCCATGACCGGACGCGGCACCATGGAGCCCGACCGATGGTGACCTCCTCCCTGCCCGATCGGGTCGCCTGCTACCGCCACGCCGACCACCTCAGGGGTGCCCACTGCACCCGGTGCGGGCGGCCCATCTGTGACGACTGCATGATCGCGGTGCCGGTCGGCCACCAGTGCCCGACGTGCGTCGAGGAGGGCCCGGGGGCGCCGGCGGTGGCCCCCGGTCGCCGGGAGCGGTTTCTCACCCTGACACCCGTCGTGGCCGTCCTCATTGCGGTCAATGTCGCCGTCTTCCTGCTCACCCGGGCCCACCCCACCTGGCAGGTCCACTACGCCCAGATCCCTTCGGCCGTGGCCCACGGACAGGTCTACCGGCTGTTTACCGCCGCCTTTCTGCACGAGAACGTGACCCACCTGCTGTTCAACATGGCCTCGCTCCTGGCCGTCGGGCCCCCGGTGGAGCGGGCCATGGGGCGGGGTCGCTTCCTGGTGCTGTACCTCTTGGCCGCGGTGGGCGGCTCGGTCTGCGCCTTCGTGTTCGGGCCCGCCCTGGTGATCGGCGTCGGTGCCTCGGGAGCCATCTTCGGCATCTTCGGGGCATGGTTCTCGCTGGCCCGGGCGTCGCGCGCCGATACCGGCGTCATCGTCTTGCTGATCGGGATCCTGCTGGCCTATTCCTTCTACGACCCTCGGATCGACTGGCGGGCCCACGTCGGCGGCCTGGTCACCGGTGTGGCGGTGGCGGCGGTCATGGCGGCCGCCGCCCACTGGCCCCGGCCGATCCGCTTGGTCACGGAGGCGGCGCTGGTGGCGGCCATGACCTCGTTCTTCTGGACCCTGGTGGTCCAGCGCTCGTCGCAGCTCTAGTGGGAGTCGCCGTCGGGTAGGTTGTCCGCTATGCGGAGTCTTCGCTCGCTGGCGTTCGTCCTGGCCGGGCTGGTCGTGTTGGTGACGGGCGCGGCGCCGCCCGCCGGGGCCGCAGGGTTGGCTCGGGTGGCAGGGGTGGGTCGGGTGACCGTGGCCGGCCCGACGTGCAATATCACCGATCCCGAGAACATCACCGGGGTCAGCTTCGTGAACAACCAGTTCGTCAACGGCACCTGGAACTACGCCACGGGGGTGTCGTGCAACCTGCGCGTCGCCGACATCGCCCTGTTCGAGCAGTTGAACCTGAACGGCACCAAGGTGGACTCCAAGCTGAAGAACTTCACCGGCGTGCCCCACAGCTCCGACGCCATCTTGAGCCAGCACGCCTGCGCGGTGTGCAACGGCACCTGGACCTTCCTGTGGGGGCAGATCATCGAGGCCCAGAGCGGGGTGATGTTCACCTCGGCGCCAACGGGCTGCGTAACTCTGCAGAACGGCCTGTTCCTCGTCTGCGTCGAGACCAAGACCGTCACCATCTGACCTCCCCAGGTGCGGTGGGCCGTCCGGGGCTCGAACCCGGCACCTTGGGATTAAAAGTCCCCCGCTCTACCGGATGAGCTAACGGCCCTGGTGACGCGAGGCTACCGGGCGGCGGTCTGCCGCGACGTCCCCATAACCCTACGGAATCCGCTTCACTGACAGCAACGGTTAGTCCGAAGCCCGATCGAGCACCAGAGGCCATGTCCGATCCCCACCGTCCGTACCCCGCTGGCCCTTGGCAGCCCCCCAAACCGGCCTGGGAGCCGTGGCAGCGGTGGCAGCCGCCGCCCCCGCCGCCCCCCCGGCCGGCCGGGCCGGGCCCGCTCGTCATCTCGCTGGGGGCAGTCATCGCCGTCCTCCTCGTGGCGGCGGGCGTCGGCGCGCTGGCTATCGGCGACTCGCCGCCGGGCCGTCGCGCCGCCACCGGCGCCGCGACCACGACGACCCTCCCGCCCCCGTCGGGCACCCTTCCCGCGCCGGGCACCTCGACGGCCACCAGCACCCCGCCGACGAGCCTCCCCGGCGCCGTGACACCCGTGAGCCCGCTGACCGTGGCGCCGGCCACCACGCCTCCCGTCACCGCCCGGCGACCCGCCCTGCCGGCGTCCCTCATCGCCTCCATGATCGACCCCACCGTCGTCGACATCGATGCTCGGCTGGCCTACCAGCACGCCAGCGCCGCCGGCACCGGCATCGTGCTCACCGCCAACGGGATGATCCTCACCAACAACCATGTGATCGACGGCGGCACCACCCTGGGGGCGGTGACGGTCGCCAACGGGCGGGCGTACGGCGCTCAGGTGGTCGGCGTCGACCCGACCGCCGACATCGCGGTGTTGCAGCTGCAGGGCGCCGCCGGCCTGACGCCGGCGGCCACCAGCTCGGCCCCCGTCAACCCCGGTGACCCGGTCGTCGCCATCGGCAACGCCGGCGGGCTGGGAGGCGTCCCCAGCGTGACCACGGGAACGGTCATCGCCACCGACCAGTCGATCGTGGCCAGCGACCCGGCGGCGGGGACCTCCGAGCAGCTCGACGGGCTCATCGAGACCGACGCCAACCTGCAGCCGGGCGACTCGGGCGGCCCGCTCAGCAACGGCAGCGGGCAGGTCATCGCCCTGGACACGGCGGCGTCGGTGTCGCCGGGGTCGGCCAACGTCAGCTTCGCCATCCCCATCGGCCAGGCGCTGGCCGTCGCCCACCAGATCATGGCCGGCCAGGCGGGCAACGGGGTCTACCTCGGCCTCCCACCGTTCCTCGGGACCCAGGTGACGGCGGGCAGCCTGGGGGGCAGCACCGGGGCGGTGGTGGCGGCCATCCTGCCCGGCGGCCCGGCCGGCGGCGCCGGCGTGACGGTGGGATCGCTCATCACCGCCATAAATGGGCAGGGCATCGACTCGCCCATGACGCTTTCTCGGGTGCTGCGCCAGTTCCACCCCGGTGAGTCGGTGACGCTTTCGTGGGTCGACCGCAACGGCGCGCCCCATACCGTGCGGGTCGTCCTCGGGTCCGGCCCCGCCGACTGATCTGTGAGCCCTGGTAGTTCTCGGCACCATTTCGCACCACCAGTGGTCGCCACGATGCCGAGAACCATGATCGCTCACAGTTCCCGCCGGTGATCGTAGGGTGAGGGCGATGGAGTTCGAGATCGAGGCGCCCGCGCTGGACGTGGCCGTGCTGGACGAGATAGAGACCGAGCTGGCCGATGTCGAGCACGCCCTGCAGCGGCTGGAGGACGGCACCTACGCCACCTGCGAACGGTGTTCCGGCGTGATCGACGCCGCCCGGCTGGAGCAGTTCCCCGTCGCCCGGTGGTGCGCCGCCTGCGACTAGACCGCTAGCTCACAGGGGCGTGTTGCCGTGCTTGCGGGCCCGGAGGCGCTCGCGCTTGGAGGCCAGCATGGCCAGGGCGGCGGCGACGGCGGCGCGGGTCTCGGCGGGGTCGACGATCCGGTCGACGTAGCCCCGCTCGGCCGCCAGGTAGGGGTTGAGGTAAGCCTGGCGGTAGGCGTCGACCAGCGGGGGCCGCTCCTCGACGGGGGTGCGGCGGTGCAGGATCTGCACCGCCCCTTCGGCGCCCATGACGGCGACCTCGGCGGTCGGCCACGCCAGGCACACGTCGTTGCCCATGGACTTGGAGTCCATGACGATGTAGGCGCCGCCGTACGCCTTGCGCAGGATCAGGCAGACGCGGGGCACCGACGCCTCGGCGTAGGCGTAGACCAGTTGGGCGCCGTGGCGGATCATGCCCCGCCATTCCAGGTCCTTGCCGGGCATGAAACCGGGCGTATCGACGAGCGTCACGATAGGGAGGTTGAAGGCGTCGCAGAAGGCCACGAACCGGGCCCCCTTCTGGGCCGCCCCGATGTCCAGCGTGCCCGCCATGGCCAGGGGCTGGTTGGCCACCACGCCCACCGCGGCGCCGTCCACC
>DATARN010000102.1:0-2748 GCA_036264135.1 Acidimicrobiales bacterium | reverse complement strand
CCCCGACCGCGGCGCCGACTGGGACGTCTCGGTCCGCGGCGGCCCGGCGCTGGCCGCCACCCTCGCCGCCGAGCGGGACCGGGCCGTGCTGTTCAAGGACCTGGCGACCCTGCGCATCGATCGCACGCTGCTCGCCTCCGTCAATGCCCTGCGCTGGCGGGGGCCGGAGCCCGAGTTCTCCGTGTTGTGCGACCGCATCGACGCCGCCCCGGTCGCCCGCCGGGCCGAGCGCCTGGCAGAACGGCGAGGCGGGGGACCGCCACCCGGCTAGCGCCACGCCGGCGCGGCGAGCCCCACCCTTGATGAGTTGCGGGGCCTAGAGACCCACTACTCATCAAGAGTGGCGGACGGACCCCACTCGGCTAACCCCACGCCGGGGGCTGCTCGAGGGCCAGGCGAAGGCGGCGGTGGTACTCGGTCCGGGAAATCGCCACGGCTCCGAGGGATTCAAGGTGGGCCGTGAGCCACTGGACGTCGAGAAGAGTGGCACCGCCCCGGCGGAGACGGTCGACCAGGGCGACCAGGGCCACCTTGGACGCATCGGTGTCCCGGTGGAACATGGACTCGCCGGCGAAGAAGCCGCCGATGGCGACCCCGTAGAGGCCGCCGGCCAGGCGCCCGTCGAGGGTCCAGGCCTCGACGGTGTGCACCCAGCCCAGCTCATGGAGGCGCTGGTAGGCCCGCTTGATGTCCCTGTTGATCCACGCACCGGGCCGGCGCCGGTCGGCGCAGGCGGCGATCACCTCGGCAAAGGCGTGGTCGAAGCGGACCTCGTACCGGCCGCACGACTTGCGCAGGGAGCGACTGATCTTCAGGCCGTCGAGAGGAAGAACGCCGCGGGGATCGGGCGACCACCAGGCCGTCACCCCGCGCCGCACCGGCATGGGGAAGACGCCGTGGCGGTAGGCGGCCAGCAGCGTTCCCGGTTCGAGGTCGGCGCCCACCCCCACCACCTCGCTGTCGCCCGCGGCGCGGGCGATGACGTCCACCGAGTCGGGAAAGGCCCACCGGCTGGCCGGGGGCTCCACCGCGCTCATGGTCGAGCAGTTTGCCGCCGGAGTTGTCGTGGCGGCCCCGCTATACGCTGGCCCGCAGTGTCCGAGCACCCCATGACCGAACGCCTGGCCGACCTCGAGCGCCGCAAGGAGCAGGCGCTGCACGCCGGCGCCCCCCACGCCGTCGAACGGCAACACGCCAAGGGCAAGATGACGGCCCGGGAGCGCATCGACTACTTCCTCGACGCCGGCAGCTTCCAGGAGCTCGACATGCTGGCCAGGACCCGCGCCCCGGGCGTCGCCGACGACAAGCGGCCGTACACCGACGGCGTGATCACCGGCTTCGGCACCGTCGACGGCCGCAAGGTCTGCGTCTTCTCCCAGGATTTCACCGTGAACGGCGGCTCGCTGGGCGAGGTGTTCGGCGAGAAGGTGCACAAGATCATGGACCTGGCCACCTCGATCGGCGTGCCCATGGTCGGCATAAACGACGGCGCCGGCGCCCGGGTGCAGGAAGGCGTCGTCGGACTGGCCTATTACGGCGGCATCTTCTTCCGCAACGTGCAGTCCTCGGGGGTGATCCCCCAGGTCAGCGTGATCATGGGCTCCTGCGCCGGCGGAGCGGTCTACTCCCCGGCCATCACCGACTTCATCTTCATGGTCCGTGACTCGAGCCAGATGTTCATCACCGGGCCCGACGTGGTGCGCACCGTGACGGGCGAGGACGTGACCCTGGAGCAGCTGGGGGGGGCCATGACCCACGCCACCAAGTCGGGTGTGGCCACCTTCGTGACCGGCGACGAGAAGGAATGCCTCGACGAGGTCCGCTTCCTGCTCTCCTTCCTGCCCTCCAACAACCTGGAGGAGCCGCCCTACGTCGACACCGGCGACGACCCCGAGCGCAAGACGCCGGAGTTGGCCGACCTGATGCCGGCGACGCCCAACAAGCCCTACGACATGCGCAAGGTCATCACCGCGGTGGTGGACAACGGCAGCTTCTTCGAGTATTTCCCCTACTGGGGTGCCAACCTGCTGTGCGGCTTCGCCCGCATCGCCGGCCGGGTGGTGGGCATCGTCGGCAACCAGCCCGCCGTGCTGGCCGGCGTGCTGGACATCGACAGCTCGGAGAAGGGCGCGCGCTTCGTCCGCACCTGCGACTCGTTCAACATCCCTCTCGTCACCTTCGTCGACGTGCCCGGCTTCATGCCCGGCACCGATCAGGAGTACGGCGGCATCATCCGCCACGGCGCCAAGTTGCTCTACGCCTACTGCGAGTCGACGGTGCCCCGCATCCAGGTCATCACCCGCAAGGCCTATGGCGGCGCCTACGTGGTCATGAACTCCAAGTCCATCGGCGCCGACCTCGCCTACGCCTGGCCGTCGGCCGAGCTGGCCGTCATGGGCCCCGAAGGGGCGGTCGAGATCCTGTACCGCCGGGAACTGGCGGAGGCGGCCGACCCCGGCGCCCGCCGCCGCCAGCTGGCCGAGGAGTACACCGAGCGCTACGCCAACCCCTACCTGGCCGCCGAGCGGGGGTACATCGACGACGTCATCGACCCCGCCGAGACCCGCACCGTGCTGGCCCGCAGCCTCGAACTGCTGCGCACCAAGCGCGAGGAGCAGCCCCGACGCAAGCACGGCAACGTGCCGCTGTGACATCGCGGCGGTGACCGACCCCACCGAGGAGGAGTTGGCGGCCATCATGGCGGCGGTCTACGTCGCCTGGCCGCAACCGCCGCCGCCCGCCGCCCCG
>DATARN010000086.1:0-28647 GCA_036264135.1 Acidimicrobiales bacterium | reverse complement strand
TGACCGTCACCGACGCCCCCAAGATCGTCACCCGCCACCTGGCCAACCCGGAAAGTTGGACCTTGCGGTCCTACCTCGACGCCGACGGGTACCAGGGTCTGCGGAAGGCGTTGACGATGGCCCGCGAGGACGTCCACGAGGAGGTCAAGAAGGCCTCCCTTCTCGGCCGGGGCGGCGCCGGCTTCCCCGCCGGCCAGAAGTGGGCCATGCTGCGCAAGGCCGAGCCCGTCTACCTGGTCGTCAACGGCGACGAGAGTGAGCCGGCCACCTTCAAGGATCACATGCTGATCGAGGGCGACCCGCACCAGATCATCGAGGGCTCGCTGATCACCGCCTACGTGATCGGCGCCAGCCAGGCCTTCATCTACATCCGGGGCGAGTTCGCCCTCGGCCTCGAACGGATGACCCAGGCGGTCAACGAGGCCTACGAGTACGGCGCTATCGGCCGGGACATCTTCGGGTCGGGATGGTCGATCGACGTGGTCATCCACTCCGGTGCCGGCGCCTACATCTGCGGCGACGAGACCGGCCTGCTCGAGTCCCTTGAGGGCAAGCGGGGGTTCCCCCGGATCAAGCCGCCGTTCTTCCCGGCCGCCTTCGGCCTCTACCAGGCGCCCACGGTGGTCAACAACGTGGAGACCATGTCGAACATCCCGTGGGTCGTCCTGAACGGCGGCGACGCCTTCAGCAGCTACGGGGACAACCGCAGCCGGGGGACCCGGATCTTCTCGCTCAGCGGCCACCTCAACCAGCCGGGCAACTACGAGGTGGAGATGGTGAAGACCACCTTCCGCGACCTCTTCTACGACCCGGCGTACGGCGGCGGCATCAGGAACAACCGCCAGCTCAAGGCGTTCATCCCCGGCGGCGCCTCGTCCTACTGGTTCGGCCCCGACAAGCTCGACGTGCCCCTCGACCAGGACGAGGTGGGCAAGCTCGGCACCATGCTCGGTTCGGGCTCCATCGTGGCCATGGACGACACCACGTGCATGGTCCGCGCCGCCTGGCGGCTCACCCATTTCTTCCACCGCGAGTCCTGCGGCCAGTGCACCCCGTGCCGGGAGGGCGCCGGCTGGCTGGAGAAGATCCTGCTGCGCATCGAGGCCGGCCAGGGCCGGGAGGCCGATCTCGACCTGCTCCTCGACGCCTGCGACAACATCGCCCCCGGCCTCAGCTGGCCCCCCAAGCAGACCACGATCTGCCCCCTCGGCCCGTCCATCCCGAGCCCCATCGTGAGCGGCGTGCGGATGTTCCGCGACGAGTTCCTGGTCCACATCAAAGAGGGAGCCTGCCCCTATGGCTCCTAAGCAGGAGGCCGAAAAGGTCACCATCACCCTCGACGGCAAGTCGGTGGAGGCGAGCAAGGGGGAGATGATCATCGCCGCGGCCGAACGGGCCGGCGTGTACATCCCCCGCTTCTGTTACCACCCCCGCATGAAGCCCGTCGGCATGTGCCGCATGTGCCTGGTCGAGGTGGTGGGGCCCCGGGGGCCGGCGCTCACGCCGGCATGTTTCGTCGCCGTGGCCGACGGCCAGGTCGTCAACACCACCACGCCGGCGGTGAAGAAGGCCCAGGACGGGGTGCTCGAGTTCCTCCTCGTCAATCACCCTCTCGACTGCCCGGTGTGCGACAAGGGCGGCGAGTGCCCGCTCCAGGACCAGACCCTCACCTTCGGGCCCGGCGAGAGCCGCTTCGTTGAGGAGAAGCGCCACTGGGAGAAGCCCATCGCCCTCTCCGAGTTGGTCCTGCTGGACCGGGAACGCTGCATCCAGTGCGCCCGCTGCACCCGCTTCGCCGCCGAGGTGGCCGGCGACCCCCAGATCGACTTCGCCGCCCGGGGCGACGAGGTCGAGGTCGCCATCTTCCCGGGCGAGCCGTTCACCTCCTACTTCAGCGGCAACACCGTCCAGATCTGCCCAGTGGGCGCCCTGACGAGCAGCCCATACCGCTTCAAGGCCCGACCGTGGGACCTGGAGCAGGTCGAGAGCAGCTGCACCAGCTGCGCCGTGGGCTGCCGGGTCGCCGTCCAGTCGAGCGGCGACCAGGTGACCCGGTACCTGGGCGTGGACTCCGACCCGGTAAACCAGAGTTGGCTGTGCGACAAGGGTCGTTTCGACTGGGAGGCCGTCTCCAGCGCCGAGCGGGTCACCGCGCCGATGGTGCGCAAGGGCGACGAGCTGGTGGAGGTCGGGTGGGCCGAGGCGCTGGAGGCGGTGGCCGCCGGCCTGAAAAAGGCCCGGGAGGTCCACGGCGGCGCCGCCCTCGGCATGATCGGCGGCGCCCGGTTGCCCAACGAGGACGCCTATGCCTGGTCGAAGCTGGCTCGTGCCGTCCTCGGCACCGACAACGTCGACGCCCAGCTGGGCGACGGCCTGCCCGCCGCCGCCGTCCTCGGCCTGCCCCGGGCCACGATCGACCAGGCGTGCCAGGCCGACGCCGTCATCCTGCTCGGCGCGGATATCAAAGAGGAGCTGCCCGTCCTCTACCTGCGGCTGCGCGGCGCCGCCGTTGACGCCCAGCTGCCCATCATCGAGCTGGCGGAGCAGCGCAGCGGCCTGTCCCGCTACGCCGCCGCCACCCTGTGCTACCGCCCCGGCGAGGCCCACACCCTGGTCAGGGCCCTCCTGGCGGGCGACGAGCCGACCGCCGATGTCGCTGGCGTGCCCGCCGCCGAGATCGCCCAGGCGAGGGCGCGGCTGAAAAGCATCGGGGAAAAGGGGGCCGGGGCGGCGGAGTACGTCGTCGTCCTGGGCCGTCCGTCGGTGGCCTCGAGCGGGGCCGGGGTGGCCGAGGCGGCGTCAGTGATCGCCGGCGGCCTTCCGGGCGTGCGCTTCCTGAGCGCCCTGCGGCGGGGCAACGTCCACGGCGCCCTTGACATGGGCCTGGCCCCCGGTGTCCTCCCCGGCCGGGTCAGCCTGAACGCCGGGCGCGACTGGTTCACCCAGGCGTGGGGCGCCCTGCCCGAAGCCGCCGGCATGGACACCACCGCCATGCTCTCCGAGGCGGCCGAGGGCCGCTTGGCCGGGCTGATCCTGCTGGGCGCCGACCCCATCTCCGACTTCCCCGACCGCACCCTGGCCAAGAAGGGCCTGCAAGGGGCGGGCTTCGTCGTCGCCGTCGACTGCTTCCTCACCGAGTCGTCGAGGAAGGCCGACGTCGTGCTGCCCGCCGCCACCTACGCCGAGCGGCCGGGAACGTTCACCAACCAGGAAGGCCGGGTGCTGCGGCTCGGGCAGAAGGTCACCGCCCCCGGCGTGGCGTGGCCGGACTGGATGATCGCCTCCGAGCTGGCCTACCGCATCGGGGGGGACCTGGGCTTCGACAACCTCGACGGGATCTGGGACGAGATCGAGCGGCTCTCGCCGACCCACGCCGGCGTGACGACCACGCTGCTGGCCAGCGGCCGGGCCAAGGACGGCGTCGTCGTCCCCCTCGGCCTGGCACCGCTCCCCGAGATCCACCCCCTCGACCCCATGGCCGAGCCGGGCATCATCGCCGCCGAGACGAACTGGCTGGCCGCCGGCGTGCCCGCCGAGGCTGGCTTCCCGCCCGGCGCCGCCGCCGGGCCTGAGAATGTCCCCGGCGAGGTGGATCGCGGCCCCGAGGGTGACGTCGGCGGCACCGACCCCCTGCTCGGCGGGGTGGGCGGGCCGGCGGTGGCCGGCAACGAACCGGTCGAGCTGGCCGAGCACACGCCCGGGACGCCGGCCGCCGAGCCGGCCGTGCCGGGACCCGAAGGGGCCACCGCCCCCGCCGGCGCCCCCGGCGCCGACTGGGTGCCCGGCGACCACGAGAGCCCCGGGGAACCCGTCACCCCGCCCCCGGCCACCAAGCCGCAAGCCATGCGGTTCGACAGCCCAACGGCCGCCACTCCGGTGCCGCCCCCGGACGCCTACTCGCTACGGCTCATCGCCCCCCGCCGCCTGTGGGACGCCGGCGTCGGCGTCGCCCACTCCCCCCATTTGGCCGGCCTGGCCCCGACACCGCAGGCCCGGGCCCACCCCGCCGACCTCGAACGGCTGGGCCACGCCAGCGGGGCCCGGGTCAAGGCCATCTCGGCGCGCGGCAGCCTGCTCCTCGAGGTCGTCGCCGACGCCGGCGTGCCGCGCGGGTCGGTGGCCATCGGGTTCAACCTGCCGGGGGACAGCGCCGGCGACCTGATCGACGCCACCGCGGCGGTCACCAACGTGCGGCTGGACAGCGTCTGATGGGCGACCCGCTGCTCAACGGCGGCCTGACCCTGGCCGTCGCCCTCATCGTCATCATCAAGGCGATCATCGTGTTCGCGGTGGTCCTGGTCTCGGTGCTGGCCATGGTGGTGTTCGAGCGCAAGGTCATCGGCCACATGCAGAACCGCATCGGCCCCAACCGGGCCGGCCCGTACGGCCTCCTCCAGTCGCTGGCCGACGGCACCAAGCTGTTCTTCAAGGAGGCCCTGCTTCCCGACAAGGCCGACCGGCGGGTGTACCGCCTGGCCCCGTTCCTCGCCGTCGTCCCCGCCTTCCTGGTCTTTTCCATCGTGCCGATCGGCGGCAGCATCACCATCGCCCACCACACCACCGAGCTGCAGCTGGCCGATCCTCCCTGGGGGATCCTGTTCATGCTCATGCTGTCGTCGATCGCGGTGTACGGCGTGATGCTGGCCGGCTGGTCGTCGGGCTCGAAGTACCCGCTGCTCGGCGCGGTGCGGGCGTCGGCCCAGATGATCTCCTACGAGGCGGCCATGGGCCTGTCCATCGCCGCCGTGGTGCTGCTCAGCGGCTCCCTGCACACCAGCGCCATCGTGGCCCACCAGTACGGAACCCTGCACTTCCGCAACCACGACGCCTACCTGCCGGCGTGGAACCTGTTCCGGGCGTGGGTGGTGCCGTTCATCATCTTCATGCTGGCCATCACCGCCGAGATGCACCGGCCGCCCTTCGACCTCGTCGAGGCGGAGGAGGAACTGGCGGGCGGGTTCAACACCGAGTACTCCTCGCTGAGCTTCGCCCTGTTCTACCTGGCGGAGTTCATGAACGTGGTCACCATGTCGGGCATCGCCGTCACCCTGTTCCTCGGCGGTCCCATCGGCCCCCGGATCCTGGGCCACAGCGTGGGCCCGTTCTGGTTCCTCGTCAAGGTGGTCGTCTTCCTCTTCATCTACGTGTGGCTGCGGGCCACCCTGCCCCGCTTCCGCTACGACCAGCTGATGGACCTGGGCTGGAAACGCCTCATCCCCGCCGCCCTCGGCATGCTGCTGTTCGTGGCCGCCGTACGCAGCGGGAACCGGACGTGGGTTATCGGCGTCCTCATCGGCATCGTCCTGGCCGCCGGGCTCTTGGTGCGGGCGCTCAGCATGGGGGAGCGCACCAACGAGATCGAATCCGCCACCGCCGGAAAGGGGGTGTAGCCATGGGCTACCTCAAGGGCTTCACCATCTCGGGCAAGCAGTTCTTCCAGAAGACCGTCACCACCCAGTACCCGGAGGTGAAGCGGCCGAAGTCCGAGCGCTTCCACGGCCGCCACGTCCTCAACCGCTACGAGGACGGGATGGAGAAGTGCATCGGCTGCGAGTTGTGCGCCGGGGTCTGCCCGGCCCGCTGCATCTACGTCCGCGGCGCCGACAACCCGCCGGAGCAGCCCGTGTCGCCCGGCGAGCGCTACGGCTTCGTATACGAAATCAACTTCCTGCGCTGCATCCACTGCGACCTCTGCGTCGAGGCCTGCCCGACGGAGGCCATTACCGAGTCGAAACTGTTCGAGTTCTCCTTCACCAACCGCAACGACGCCATCTACACCAAGGCGGAACTGGTCGTCGACGACGACGGCAACCCCAAGCACCTGCCGTGGGAGGACTGGCACGAGGGCGACGACGCCAACACCTCGGGGTGGGTGCGGGCCACCGCCCCCAACGGCGTGGCCGCCGCCGAGGGCCGCCCGCTGTGGTCGGGGGAGCTGGGTTACGGCGTCCGCCCCGCCCAAAAGGGCCAGTCGGATCCGTCGGCGGCCGACATCCCCGCGGACTGGGACATCAGCCTGCGCGAGGTCGAGGCCAGCGAGGTCCGCGGCGCCGGCGTGTCCACCCGCGTCCCCCAGGCGCCCGCCACCCCCGAAGGCAACAACGACGACTCCCCGGGCGCCGGGCACTGATGCTGGTCGCGGTCGCCGTCCCCGATGCCGTCGTGTTCGTGGTGGCCGCGGTGGCCATCATCATCGGCGCCATCGGCGTGGTCGTCTCCCGCAACCCGGTCCACGCCGCCCTCAACCTGGTCCTGACGCTGTTCGGCATCGCGGTGGAGTTCGTCAACCAGCAGGCGGACTTCTTGGCCGCGGTGCAGGTGATCGTCTACGCCGGCGCCATCGTCATCCTCTTCCTGTTCGTGATCATGCTGCTCGGCGTCGACCGGGAGGAGAACGTCGCCGCCGAGCCCCTCCGAGGCCAGCGGCCCACTGCCCTGGTGCTGGCCGCCATGGTGATCGTCGAGCTGGCCGTCCTGGCCCGCATCACCGACTGGGTGACCGGCAAGCCGTCGACCGCCGGGCCGCTCAACGGCAACGGCGACAACATCGCCAAGCTGGGCCAGTCCATCTTCACCCGCTACCTGTTCCCCTTCGAGATCACCTCGGCCCTGCTGGTGATCGCCGTCATCGGCGCCGTGGTCCTGGCCCGCCGGCCGCAGCGGGTGGCCAGCGAGATGACCCTCGAGGAGCAGGAGGCGAGCCGGGCGTGACCGTCCCCGCCGACTGGTACCTGATCGTCGCCGGCCTCCTCTTCACCATCGGTGCCGTTGGCGTGCTCATCCGGCGCAACGTCCTGGTGATGTTCATGTGCGTCGAATTGATGCTGAACGCCGTGAACCTGACGTTCATCACCTTCGCCCGCAACCTGAACGACGTCGGCGGCCAATCCGTCGTCTTCTTCGTGCTGGTCGTGGCGGCCGCCGAGGTCGTGGTCGGCCTGGGCATCATCGTCGCCATCTACCGGAGGCGGGTGGGCGCCACCGCCGACGACCTCCACATGCTCAAGGGCTGAGGGGACGATATGAACGCCGCCTACGTGATCCTCGCCCTGCCCCTCGCCGGGTTCCTGGTCCTCCTGGTCCTCGGCCGCAAGATGGGCGAGCCGGTGGCCGGCCGCTTCGCCACCGCGGTGGCCGTGGTTTCCTTCGCCGCCGCCGTCGACACCTTCTTCACCCTGCTCGGCCGCAGCGGCGACAACCGCACCGTCGTCCAGTCCATCTTCGCCTGGGTCCCCGTGGCCGGCCTGCACGTCGACTTCGCCCTGCAGCTGGACCCGCTGTCGGTGACCATGGCGCTGTTCATCACCGGTGTCGGCAGCCTCATCCACCTGTACTCGATCGGCTACATGCACCGGGACCCGCACTACCCCCGGTTCTTCCTGCTGCTGAACCTGTTCCTGTTTTCCATGCTGTGCCTGGTCCTGGCCGACAACTTCCTCTTCATGTTCCTCGGCTGGGAGGGGGTGGGGTTCTGCTCCTACCAGCTCGTCTCCTTCTGGTTCGAGCGGGAGCGGCCGCCGGCGGCGGGCAAGAAGGCCTTCGTCACCAACCGCGTCGGCGACTTCGGCTTCATGATCGCGGTCTTCCTCGTCTTCGACCACTTCGGGTCCCTCAACTACCGCGACGTCCTCGTGCCGCTGATGAAGGGGACGCCCGGCGCCCTGGCCACGGTCACCGCCACCGGCATCGCCCTCATGTTCTTCGTCGGGGCGGCAGGCAAGTCGGCCCAGCTGCCGCTGTACATCTGGCTGCCCGACGCCATGGAGGGCCCAACGCCCGTGTCGGCCCTGATCCACGCCGCCACCATGGTGACCGCCGGCGTCTACCTGATGGCGCGCCTCGCCCCGATCCTGCACTACGCCCCCGACGCCCTGACCGTGATCGCCTGCGTCGGCGCCCTCACCGCCCTGTACGCCGCCACCATCGCCTGCGGCCAGGACGACATCAAGAAGGTGCTGGCCTACTCGACCATCTCGCAGCTCGGCTACATGTTCCTCGGGATCGGCGCCGGCGCCTACACCGCCGGCCTGTTCCACATGATCACCCACGCCTTCTTCAAGGCCCTGCTCTTCCTCGGGGCCGGCTCGGTCATCCATGGCCTCCACGAGCAGCAGGACATGAAGAAGATGGGCGGCCTCAGGAAGTGGATGCCGATCACCTTCTCCACCTTCGTCATCGGCTGGCTGGCCATCTCCGGGATCTTCCCCTTCGCCGGCTTCTGGTCGAAGGACGACATCCTGGCCGCCGCCTACGGCAGCCACGGCCAGCTGGGCAAGGTCCTGTGGGCCGTCGGGTTTCTCACCGCCGGCCTGACCGCCTACTACATGAGCCGCCAGGTGGCGCTGGTCTTCCTGGGCGAGGCGCGGTGGAAGGAAGCCGAGCACCCCGCCGAAGCCGAGGAGGGCGCCGGGCTCCAGGGTAAGCCGGAGCTGACCCAGCACGAGCCGGTGGCCCAGTCCGCCGGCGACCACACCCAGAACGGCGACCACACCGAGAGCCCCGGCGAACCCCACGAGGCGCCATGGCCCATGGCCGTCCCGCTGGTCGTCCTCGGCTTCGCCGCCGCGGTGGGCGGGGTGATCAATCTGCCCTGGGGAAAATGGGACCTGTTGACCCGCTGGCTGGAACCGGTGTTCCCCGCCGCCATCGCCCCCGAACCCCATGTCGCTACCGCCGTCAAGGTGACCCTCGCCGTCCTGACCGTGGTCCTCTGCCTGGGCGGGCTGGCCCTCGGCCTGCTGCCCTGGCTGCGGACCATCTACCACCCCAAGCTGGAGCCGGCGGTGCTGAAGAACGCCTGGTACTTCGACGAGGGCGTCTCCGCCTTCGTGGCCGGCCCCGGGGAGGAGCTGGCCGACTTCGCCGCCTACCGGGTCGACAAGGGTGTCATCGACGGTGCCGTCAACGGGGTGGCCGCCCTCACGTCGCTCGGCGGGCGGGCGTTGCGCAAGCTGCAGACCGGCTACGTCCGCAACTATGCGCTGGGTCTGGCGGGCGGCGCCGCCGCCCTGCTCCTCTACGTGGCCATCCGGGCCGGGGGCTGAGCGGTGAACTTCCCCATCCTCACCACCTTGATCTTCCTGCCCGCCGCCGGCGCCCTGGCGGTGGCCCTGGTGCCCACGACCCGGGAGGACATCGCCAAGGCCGTGGCGTTCGTGGTGGCCGTCGCCGAGGCCGCGTTCGCGGCGTTCATGCTGGTCGACTTCAAGGCGGGGGAGGCGGGATTCCAGTTCGTCAGTCGCCAGAACTGGATCCCCAACTTCGTGATCAGCTGGCACCTCGGCGTCGACGGGATCTCCCTGTTCCTCGTCCTGCTCACTGCCGGCATCTTCCCCATCGCCATGGCCGGTCCCAAGATCCACGGCCAGCCCAAGCAGTTCCTGGCCTGGATGCTGCTGCTCGAGGCGGCGTGCATCGGGACGTTCCTGGCGCTCGACCTCTTCGTCTTCTTCATCATGTTCGAGCTGACCCTGGTGCCCATGTACTTCCTGATCTCCGGGTGGGGCTACACCAACCGGGTCTACGCCGCCCTCAAGTTCTTCATCTTCACCCTGGCCGGCTCGGCGTTCCTGCTGGTCGGCATCCTGGCCGTGGTTTTCCTCACCGCGCCCAACGGTCACCTGAGCTTCGACCTCATCGACGTCGCCCGCCGCACCTCACAGCTGACCCAGACCGAACAGCGGCTCATCTTCCTGGGTTTCATCATCGCCTTCGCGGTGAAGACGCCCCTTTTCCCCCTCCATACCTGGCTACCCGACGCCCACACCGAGGCGCCGACGGCGGGATCGGTCATCCTTGCCGCGGTGCTCCTGAAGCTGGGCACCTACGGGATGCTGCGCTTCGGGGTATTCCTGTTCCCCAAGGCGGCGGTCGACCTGGGCCCCATCCTGCTCACCGCGGCGGTGATCGGCATGACCTACGGGGCGATCGTGGCTGCCATGCAGAAGGACCTGAAGCGGCTCATCGCCTACTCCTCGGTGGCCCACCTCGGCTTCATCGTCCTCGGCATCTTCGCCTTCACCTCCCAGGGACTCTCCGGCGGGGTGCTGCAGATGGTCAACCATGGGCTGTCGACCGGCGCCCTCTTCCTTCTGGTCGGCATGATCTACGAGCGGCGGCACACCCGCCAGATCGCCGAACTGCACGGCCTGCAGAAGTCGGTGCCCATCATGGCCGCCGTCTTCCTGTTCGTCATGATGAGCTCGGTGGGCCTCCCCGGGCTGAACGGCTTCGTGGGCGAGTTCCTCACCCTGATCGGCACGTTCATCACCCACCGGTGGTGGGCGGTCGTCGGCTCGACCGGCGTCATCCTGGCCGCCGTCTACCTGCTGTGGGCCTACCAGCGGGTCTTCCACGGCGTGCCCACCGGCGACAACGCCACCATGCTGGACATGACCCTCCGGGAGAAGGCCATGATGGCGCCGCTGATCGTGGGGATCGTGTTCCTCGGCGTGTACCCCAAGCCCGTCCTCGACCGTATCCAGCCGTCGGTCGACCACCTCGTCGCCCACGTGATCCACGTCGACCCGTCGCTGCACATCCCCGCCAAGGGCGTCGGCCCCGTCGTGGCCGTCGGGCCGGCCGACGACGTGGACAGCCCGGCGGTTACCGGCGCCGCCGCCAGCGCCACCGGGGTGGCGCCATGATGACCGGCCTCCTCGCCGCCCTGGCCGGCCAGGCGGCACCGGGGACCACCTCGACCACCCAGCCGTCGTGCCAGGTGTTGCCGTCGGGGGCGGTCAACGGGTTCTGCACCAACGCCAAGTCGCTGCACATCCCCATCCAGTACCGCTTCATCATGCCCGAGCTGATCCTGATCGGCGGGGCGCTGATCATCCTCACCATCTCCGCCCTGCTGCCCAAGCGGTCCCGCCGGGGCTTCTGGATGCTCCTCACCGTGGTCACCGGGCTGGCGGCGTTCGCCTGGTCGGCCTGGCTGTGGCACCCATTCATCTGGCAGCCGGCCCACGCCCTGCAGCCGGCCCTGGTCGTGGGCAACGCCCTCGTCCTCGACCGCTACACCGTGTTCTTCGCCCTGCTGATCAGCAGCGCCGTCGTCCTCTCGGCGCTGGTAGCGGACGGCTACCTGCGCCGCGAGGGCCTCGACGGGCCGGAGTTCTACGTCCTCGCCCTGTTCTCGGCGTCGGGGGCGATGATCATGGCCGCCGCCAACGACCTGATCGTGGTCTTCCTCGGCCTCGAGATCCTGTCCATCGCCCTGTACATCATGGCCGCCTACCACCGCCGGCGGGCCGAATCGGGCGAGGCGTCGATGAAGTACTTCATCCTCGGGGCCTTCTCGTCGGCCATCTTCCTGTACGGGGTGGCGCTGTGTTACGGGGCCACCGGGACGACCCGGTTGTCGGAGATCGCCCTGTTCCTGGCCCAGAACCACGTCCCCAAGAGCATCCTGCTGGCCGGCGTGGTGCTGGTCATCGTGGGTCTCGGCTTCAAGGTGGCGGCGGTGCCGTTCCACACCTGGACCCCGGACGTCTACCAGGGTTCACCCACACCGGCCACGGCCTTCATGGCGGCGGTGGCGAAGGCGGGCGGCTTCGCCGCCCTCATCCGGGTGCTGATCGGGGCGTTCGCCACCATGTCCGTCGACTGGCGGCCGGTGATCTGGGTGCTGGCCGCCCTGACCCTGCTGGTCGGATCGGTGCTGGCCATCGTGCAGACCGACGTCAAGCGGATGCTGGCCTACTCGTCGATCAGCCACGCCGGCTACGTGCTGATCGGCCTTCAGGCGGCGTCGGCGGCGGGCACCGCGGGGGCGCTGTTCTACCTGTTCTCCTACGTGTTCATGGTCATCGGCAGCTTCGCCATCGTGTCGGTCGTCAGCGGCAAGGGGGAGGCCCGCAACGACCTGGGCGGTTTCCGCGGCCTGGCGCAGCGGCGGCCGGGCCTGGCGCTCACCTTGACCATCCTGCTGTTGTCGCAGGCCGGCGTGCCGTTCACCACCGGGTTCCTGGCCAAGTTCTACGTCGTCCAGGCGGCCGTGGGCCAGCACCAGTACGTGCTGGCGGTGCTGGCCATGCTGGCCGCTGCGGTCGCCGCCTTCTTCTACCTGCGGGTCGCCATCTTCATGTACACCCCGCCGCCTGCGCCCGACGAGGCCGATGGTCAGGCGACCGGGTCCGGCACCGGCGGCCTGGCCGTCCTGGGCGGCCTGGCCCTGGCCGCGCCCCCGGAGACCACCACCGTCGTCATCCCGTCGGCGGTCACGATCGCCCTGACGATCTGCCTGGCCTTTACGGTCGGGTTCGGCATTTGGCCGACACCGCTGATCGATTTGGCCCGCCACGCCACCCTCTTCTTCTGACCGGCGGGGGCGGAGGGAGCGCTCGAGGGGCGCACCGGCCCCCTTTTCCCACCGCAAGAAGAAGCCGTCAGGCGCCCCGTGCGATGGCCTGGGCGATGACCTCGGCCCGCAGCTGGTACCCGGCGTCGGTGAGGTGGATGCCGTCGGCGGCGCGCATGTCGGGATGGGCGGCGATGATGGGCCGCCAGTCGATGACGTGCAGGTTGGACCACCGGTACTGGGCGGCGATGAGCGCCTCGTCGAGGGCGTCGTAGCCGGACCGGGCCACGCCGACCCAGATGACCCGGCGCCCCGCGGCCAGGGCCATCACCTCGTCGATGCGGGCGGCGTAGGCCACCGGGTCGGGGGGGTCGTTGGTGCCCAGGGCGACGACCAGGGTGCCGCCTATCTCGTCGGCCCGTCCGGCCAGCATGCTGAGCCCGGTGGTGGTGAGCCGCCCCACCTCGGCGTCGATGGTGACGTCCCATCCCTCGGCGGTCAGCAGCGCCGGCAGGTAGGGGGCGATGCCGACGGTGAGGGAGTCGCCTTCGACGAAGACCCGCTTGTCGATCAGGGCGGCGGCCGGATCGGTGGTCGTGGTCGGCGTGCCGGCGGGCACGATCAGGGTGGTCGCGGTCACCGCCCCGCACCCGGCGACGGTGAGGGCGGCCACCGCCACGGCCAACCACCGCCAAGGCCAGCCGGTGGTGTCGGGGTCGCGATGGGGGGTGGGGGGCACGTTCTCCTCAGGTCCCGGCGGCCGATCAGCGTGGGTCCACCCGGTCCTTACCCCCGCGACGATGAGTTAATACCCCGGGTGCTTGAGGCGGTGTCCACCCCCGTCACCGACAGGTAGGCGACCAGAATGACGATGACGACGGTGAGGCCGATGCTGACCGTTCCCCGTCCCCAATTGAGCCCGCCGATGTTGTGAGGAGTTCCCATCCAGTCGGCAAATGAGGCGCCCAGCGGCCGGGTCACGATGTAGGCGAACCAGAACGCCGCCACTTCGTTCATGCCGGCAAAACGCCACGCCAACAGCGGAATGAGGATCACCGCGATGAAGAGAATGCCCGACGACAGGAAGCCCAAATGGAAGGTGTAAGCGGTGAGGTCGCCCACGGCCGTTCCCAGGGCGAAGGTCGTGCCTACCGTCACCCAGTAGAACAGCTCCCGCCGCAGGGTGGTGATGCTGTGGATCGACAGTGTCCCCTCGACCCGGTACCACGTAAGGAAAACGACAGTGAGGACAGCGGCGAAGATGGCCGCCGAGGCGGCATAGGGAACGCCGAAGCGGATGTGCATCACGTCGGCGGCCATGGTGCCGAAGATGGCGACCATGACCACCGTCAACCAGTAGACCGCCGGGATATAGCGGCGAACCACGAGTTGTCCACCCAGCACGACAAGGAGGGCGGCGCCGGCCAGGGTCACCGCGATAACGGGATCCATGCGGTGGACGAGGTAGTCCGATGTTGCTTCGCCCATTGCCGTGGACAGGATCTTGACGGCCCAGAAATAGACGGTTATTTCCGGGACTTTGATCTGGGATCGCTTTCGGTGCGCCACGTTGTACGGCACCGGGGGAATGGTAGCGGCGTATTGGGCGTCAGCGGACGCGCACGAGGCGCATGGTATCGGTGGCCGGCTCCGGTTCGGTGGGCGATCCGGCCAGCACGACCACCACGTCGCCGGCCGACGCGTAGCCGGCGTGGACCACCGCCTGGACGGCGAACCACACGATCTCGTCGGTGCTGGCCACCTGGCCGAGGGTGATGGTGCGCACCCCCCAGCTCAGGGTCAGCTGGTGGGCGGTGCGCTCCGAGGGGGTGCAGGCGATCACGGGCATGGCGGGGCGGAAGCGGGAGATGGCCCGGGCGGTGGCCCCGGAATTGGTGCAGGCCACGATGCAGGCGGCGTCCTCCTCCAGGGCGGCCCGCCAGCCGGCGGCGGTGGTGGCGGCGGTCAGCCGGCCGGAACTGAAGGCGTCACCGACCACCGCCTGGGGTGCCAGGCTGGATCCCCAGCCCACAAAGTCGAAGTTCTGCTCGGCCCGGCGGGCGATGCGGGCCATGGTCGCCACCACCGCCACGGGGTCGTGGCCGATGGCCGTCTCGGCGGAGAGCATGACGGCGCTGGTGCCGTCGAGCACGGCGTTGGCGACGTCGGCGACCTCGGCGCGGGTCGGCACCGGGGCGATGACCATGGACTCCAGCATCTGGGTGGCGGTGATCACCGGCCGGCCGTAGCGGACGGCGGTGCGGATGATGCGCTTTTGAATGTGGGGCACGTCCTCGAGGGCGATGCGGACGCCGAGGTCACCCCGAGCCACCATGACGGCGTCGGCCACCTCGACGATGCCGTCCAGGGCGTCGACCGCTTCGGGCGTTTCGATCTTGGCGACGAGGAACGGGCGGTCCCCGCCCGCCGCCCGCCGGATGGCCTGCAGGTCGGCGGCGGAGCGGACGAAGGACACCGCCACCATCTCCACCCGCTCGGCCATCAGGGCGGTGAGACGCTCGAGGTCCTCGTCGGTGGGTGTGGCGATCGGGATGCGGCCGGCGGGGGCGGTCACCCCGGGGCGGCCCTGCACCGAGCCGCCGCTCTGCACGATCGCCTCGACGGCACCGCCGCCGGCCCGGGCCACCTCCAGGAGGACACCACCGTCGCCCAGGGCCACCTTGTCGCCCGGCTCCAGGCCCTCGACCAGATCGGGGTGGCAGACCGCGATCTCCTCGGCGCTGCTGGTCGCGCCGTCGCGGGCGTTCACCAACCGCACCGGGTTGCCGGTCACCAACTGCACCCCACCGTCGGGGAAGGCGGCGGTGCGGACCTTGGGGCCGGGCAGGTCGGCCATGATGCCGACGGCGGGCACGGTCTCGCGGATGCGCCGCACCCGGGCGATGGCATCGGCCAGGCTGCCGTGGGCCAGCGGCACGCGGGCCACGTCCATGCCCGCCGCCGCCATCGCCCGCAGGGTGGCCGGGGCGTCCGATGCCGGGCCGATCGTCGCCACGATCTTGGTGCGGATCATGACGTCGCAGTCTGGCAGAGGGAAATTGGGCCGCCGTCACGCCCGGAGGAGCCGCTCGTCAGCGGGCGGCGTTCTTGTTGAAGGGCTCCAGTTCCTCGTCGGGGCGGAGGCGCCGGCCGCCCAGGATGGTGCCCCGCAAGTGGCGGCGCACCCCGCCCGGCGGGTCCTCGGTGGCCCGGGCGGCGGAGTGCCACAGGTCGCTGTGGTGCAGCATGACGTCGCCCCGGTCGCAGTACACCGCGATCTCGCCCCTGACCTTCTCGAACCCGCGGGGCATCCCGTCGGTGGCGCCGAGGTGGCTGCCGGGCACAACGCGCAGGAAGCCGTTGGCCGGCGAGGTGGCATCCAGATGGAAGGTGAGGGCCACCCCGGGCCAGATGTCCGACGTCGGCCGGCTCTGGTGGTCGGTGTGCCACCCGATGCGGGAGTAGGTCATCTCCGGGCCGGGCCGGGCGTCCTGGTAGACGGCGCCATGGCCGTTGTAGTCCCACAGGTAGGCGCCGGGGCCGAGGATGTGCCCCACCAGGTCGGTGACCACGCGGTGGTTGAAGGCGGCGGCCGCCGGCGCCGACAGTTCCGTGACGCCCATGACGTAGTGGATGTAGGGCGCCCGCTCGCCCGGGCCGGCGGCGGTGAGGACGTCGCCGACGTGGCGGGGCGCCAGCTCCCCGGCCGCCGCCTCCCGTTGCAAGCGCTCCAGGTCGGCCTGGAGCTCGTCGAGCTCCGATGCGGCGAACAGGCCCGGCACGACCACGTACCCGTCCTGCCGGAAGCGCGCCCCCAGGTCGGTCACGGTCACGGCCACGGCCGAATCGGCGACTGCTGCCATGGCGCCAGCCTAGGTTGCTGGGGAAATGCCCCCGGCCACGCCTTCCCGCTCGTCGTCCCGGAGCCCCGCCGCCGACCGTGGGGGCGGCGGTGGCTGAGGCGGCGTCCACTCGGCTGAGCCCTGAGGACGCGGTGGCGGTACTGCGGGCCGGTAACCACCGCTTCGCCGGCGGTGAGGCGGTCCACCCCCGCCAGGACCGGGCGCGCCGCCTGCACGTGGCCTCCGGTCAGGCGCCGGTGGCGGTCATCGTCTCCTGCATCGATTCCCGGGTCCCCCCAGAGATCGTGTTCGACTGCGGCCTGGGCGACATCCTGAGCGTGCGGACCGCGGCCCACGTCTGCGACGAGGTGGTCCTCGGCAGCGTCGAGTTCGGGCCCGCGGTGCTGGGGACGCCGCTCATCATGGTTCTCGGCCATCGCGACTGCGGCGCCGCCCGGGCCGCGGTCGGGGCGTTCGAGCGGGATGAATGGCCTCCCGGCCACATCGAGGACGTCGTGGCCGCCCTGCGACCGGCCTACCAGGCTGCGCCCTCGCATCGCGGTCCGGAGACCGTCGAGGGGCTGATCCGGGCTCATATCGCCTTGACCGTCGCCCGTCTGAAGGCGGAGCGGGCGCTGGCCGCCGGCGTGGCCTCGGGCCGGCTGGGGATCGTGGGGGCCTACTACGACCTGGACACCGGGGCCGTCGAGCTCATCGCCTGACGGTCATGTTGGAGATACGGATCGATGACTTGTCCGGTCCCGCGATCGCGCAATTCCTGGAGGACCATATTTCCGAGGTGCGGGAGGTAACTCCGCTCCAGAGCAAACACGCCCTCGATCTGGAGGCACTGCGCGGCCCGGAGGTCACGTTCTGGTCGGTCCTCGACGGCGAGACGGTTGTGGGATGCGGCGCCATCAAAGCGCTCGATACCGAACATGCCGAGATCAAGGCGATGCGCACCGCTGCGGCCTACCAACGGCGCGGGGTGGCGTCGACACTCCTGCGGCACATCATGGCGGAAGCGCAACGCTTGGGATTCAAGCGGTTGAGCCTGGAGACGGGGTCATTCACCTTCTTCCAGCCGGCGCGACAGCTGTACCTGAAACAGGGGTTCCAGTACTGTGAGCCATTCGCCGACTACAAGAAAGACCCCAACAGTGTTCACATGACGCGGCGGATCTGAGGCCTGGCTTATTGTCGATTATCGACCCATAAAGGAAATGGAAGGGGCCACGCGTGCGCGGCAGACGACTTTTGCTGAACGGGACGGTCAGCCTGCTGCTCACCGCCGGCTTGGCGGCGTGCGGGGGCGGCGCCATACCGGCCGCGTCGAAATTGACTGTGCCGGCCGCGGGCACCACCACGACCGTTGCTGTCACCACCACCCCCGCCGATCAGGCCAAGGCGCAGGCGGCGCTGCTGAGTCTGAGCGACCTGCCGGCCGGCTGGACCGCCTCGCCGGCGAGTCCCTCCGACAACTCGGGAATCGGCGGCTCGGGCACCACCGCCCAGCTGGCGTCGTGCCTCGGCGTTTCGCCCGCCACGCTTGACAGCAACCCGCCGGTCGCGGACAGTCCCACCTTCAGCGATCCGAACGGGGCCAACACCGTCGACGACCAGGTCTCGGTCTATCCGACCGCCGCCGCCGCGGCCGCCGACTTCTCGCTTTTCTCGTCGCCGAAGACGCCGGCCTGCATGACCCAGTTGTTCAACGGCCCGCTGAAGGCGGAGTTCACCGCCAACCTGCAGCCCGGCCAGACGCTGGTGTCGGTCACGTCGGCCGCCAAGCCGTTTCCCCAGGTCGCCGACCACAGCGGCGATCTCCAAGTCACCTTCGTGGTGGCCACGGCCGGCCTCAATGTCAAGGTCTTCCTCGACCTCATCCTGGTCACCAAGGGCCGGTCGGAAACCACCTTGACGCTGACCCAGCCGCAGGTCCTGGGCGTGCCCACCCTCGGGGCGCAGCTGGCGGCGAAGGCGGCCGCCAGAATGTCGTCATGACCGAGCCCACCGATGCCCCCGAGCCCTGGGAGCTGTCCCGGCGCCAGCTCCTCCGGGCCGGCCTCGCCCTCCCCGCCCTTGCCCTCCCCCTGGCCTGCCAGGGGGCGAGTCGCCCGAGCGCCGCCCACCCCCACGGCCCGTCGACGGTCACCACCCCCGACACCGCGTTCGTCGGGCTGCGAGGCTCCCGCGGCAGCGGCCAGACGGTGAGATTCGCCTTCGCCGGCGACTGCCACTTCGCCGACTCCCTGGACACCGAGGCGGGCGCCATTTCGTCGGGCGTGCCGCTGGCCACCCAGCTGCGCAACGATCCCACCAACCTGCTGGCGCCCATCAAACCGATCTTCGCGGGCGCCGACCTGACGATGGTCAACCTGGAGACCGCCATCACCGAGCGGGGCGAGCCGGTGGCCGGCAAGAACTTCCATTTTCGCTCGCCCGCCGAGTCCTTCGCCGCCCTCAGGGCGGCCGGTGTCGACGTCATCAACATGGCCAACAACCACGCCCTCGACTACGGGCCGGTCGGCATGGACGACACCTTCGCCGCCATCGCCGCCTCCAAGCTGCCGGTAGTCGGCATCGGCCACAACGCCACCGAGGCCTACCGCCCCTACCGCACGGTCATCAGGGGCCAGCGCATCGCGGTGTTCGGGGCCCTCGACTGGTTGGAGCCGGGCCTCGTCACCCAGTGGTCGGCGACGGACACCCAACCCGGGCTGGCGTTCTCCATCGACCGGACCCGGCTGGTGGCGGCCGTCGCCGAGGTGCGCCCCCAGGTCGACACCCTCGTCACCTTCCTCCACTGGGGCATCGAGACGACCCACTGCGCCTCCCCGGAGCAGGAGACCCTGGCCCACGCCCTGCTCGGCGCCGGTGCCGACATCGTCGTGGGCAGCCACGCCCACCGGGTCTTCGGTGCCGGCCGCATCGGGAAATCGCTGGTCGCCTACGGGCTGGGCAACTTCATCTACTGGCGGGAGGATGGCGAGTCGGGGCGCAGCGGCATCCTGCTCGTCGACGTCACCGGTAGGGAAGTGGATTCCTACTCGTGGGTTCCGGCCCGCATCACCAAGGGCATCCCGGTGCCGCAGACGGGGACGGCCGCGGCCGACGACCTGGCAGTGTGGCAGCAGCGGCGAAGCTGCAGCGGCCTGCCCGCCTAAACCGAAAGGTCGCACGGAGCGGGAAAACCGTCGGCCCGATTCCTCGAGCCGTGGAAAAGTGACGCGGTGAGCGGTCCACCCGACACCTACACCCACGGCCACCACGACGCCGTCTTGCGTTCCCACCGCTGGCGCAGCGCCGCCAACTCCGCGGCCTACCTGCTGCCCCACCTCGCCCCGGGCCAGCGACTGCTCGACGTCGGCTGCGGCCCCGGCACCCTCACCATCGACCTGGCCCGGCATGTCGCCCCCGGCCAGGTGATCGGCGTCGACGTCTCCGAGGCGGTGGTCGCCGAGGCCTCGGCGGCGGCGGCGACCGCGGAAATCACCAACGCAACCTTCCTGACCGGCGATTTCCGCCACGCCGGCCTGGCTTCCGGCTCGTTCGACGTCGTCCACGCCCACCAGGTGCTGCAACACCTCCGGGATCCCGTCGGGGCCCTGGCGGCGATGGCGGCCCTCGCCCGCCCGGGGGGAGTCGTCGCCGCCCGGGACAGCGACTACTCCACCTTCACATGGGCGCCCCAAGTTGACGGGCTCGAGGGGTGGCGCCGGGCGTACCTGGCCGTGGCCAGGAGCAATGGGGCGGAACCCGACGCCGGCCGCTGGCTACTGCATTGGGCCCGCCGGGCCGGCCTCGCCGACGTCGCGTACCAGTCGTCCACCTGGACGTTTTCGACCGACGCCGAGCGGCAGTGGTGGGCCACGTTGTGGGCGGAACGGTGTCTATCCTCCTCGTTCGCCCAGCAGGCGGTCGACTACGGGATCGCCACGGCCGCCCAGCTGGGTGACTTCGCCCAGGCCTGGCGGCGCTGGGGTGCCGAGCCCGACGGCGTCTTCGTCGTCGTGCACGGCGAGATCGTCGCTCGTATCTGAGATCTACCCCTCGGGATCGCCGGCCTCCGCCGGCGGTACGACGCTGCGGTGAGGATCCTCGGTCCACGCCGGCGGTACGACGCCGGCGGTAAGAATCGGGACATGGCCAAGCTGATCTACTCGGCAATCTCGTCGCTCGACGGCTACGTGGCGGACGAGAACGGCAACTTCGACTGGGCGGCGCCCGACGAGGAGGTACACGCCTTCGTCAACGACCTGGAGCGCCCGGCGGGAACTTACCTCTACGGGCGCCGGATGTATGAGGTCATGCGCTACTGGGAGACGGCGCCGACCGCCGGTGACGAGCCGGACGCCGGCCACGACTACGCCCGGATCTGGCAGGCCGCCGACAAGGTCGTCTACTCCACGACGCTACCGACGGTGTCCACGGCCCGTACCACCCTCGAGCGGACCTTCGACCCCGCGGCGGTCGGCGCCATGAAGGCCGCCGCCACTGCGAACATCAGTGTCGGGGGCCCTCACCTGGCGGCCGCCGCGCTGGCGGCCGGCCTGGTCGACGAATGTCATTTCTTCCTTACGCCGGCGGTCGTCGGTGGGGGCACCCGCTCCCTCCCCGATGGCGTCAAGTTCCGCCTTGAGCTGCTCGATGAGCACCGCTTCGGCAACGGGGTTGTCCACCTCCACTACCGCACGCGCGACTGGTAGCCGCCCGGCCCTCCACCGCCGCGGGAGCCGCAAGGCGGCGGCAGGACCGAAACGAACCTAGGACCCCGAGCACCCGGCGAGGGCTTGTCGATGGGCCGCCAGCTCCTGCGCCACCGACTGCAGCGCGGCGCGGGCCGCGTCGTCGGTCTGCTCGGCGGCGGCGACGTCCAGGTGCCCGGCGAGCCGGCCGAGCAACTCACCGAGGACGGTGATCACCTGTTCGTCGGTGGGAGCGCCGGGCCACCGGTTCGGTGGGTGCCGCCCCGCCGCGCTGGGCATGAAGTTCAACGCCGAGACGCCCAGCAGGTCGTCCTCCTCCATCAGCCGCCGGGACCAGGCGACCAGGTCGTTCAGCAGTCGATCGAGCTCGGCGTGCAGGGGGTGGGAGCCGGGGACCTTGCGGTCCGCCTGCTTGGCCACCGACACCACGTCGAGGATCTCGCTGAGCACCTGGTTGAAGGCGACAATGGCGTCGCTCGCCGCCGGCGAATCCGAGCCACGGGTAGGGCGGGCCATGGGCTGATCCTAGACAGCCGCGACGCTTTCTCGCGAATGACTCAAAGATCTAGTGCAAATGTCCCATTTCCTGATTCGGCTATTCGCTGTACGTTTTCCCCCGAAGTAGGAAATGGTTAAAGCGGTCCGCACCAATCTGCGCACCATCTCGGAAGGGCGATGAAGCCGAGCCGCCTTTTCCGCCGCGGCACCGCGCTGGCCCGCGTCCAAAAAGGAAGAGGGGCATGACATACGTAAATATTCGTTCCACGGCGGCAATAGGGTTTGTGTCATTTTCCTCCACGCTGGTGCGGTTGGATCGTGAGGAGGCGCTGGCCCTGATCGCCGGCGCCCGCCGGGCGGGCATGGGAGTGGACGCCGTGATCACGGGGATCCTGGCTCCGGCCCTCGCCGAGGTGGGCCGCCGGTGGGCGGCCGGTGAGGTGGGCGCCGCCGAGGCCTTGGCCGCCTCCGGCATCGCCCGCTCCTGCATTCCTCATTCGGCCATCCGCTCCACGCGCCCTGACGAGGGTCGCCGGGTGATCGCGGTGTGCTGCCCGCCGGGGGAGGAGCACGTTATCCCGGCGGAAATGGTCACCGAAGTGCTGCGCCACGCCGGCTGGCCGGTGCAGCATCTCGGAGCCGGAGTAACCGCCGCCCACCTGCCGGCATTCTTGGCGCGCTACCGGCCGCTTGCGGTACTGGTGAGCAGCACGACGACCGCCGGGCTGGCCGGGACGGCCGAACTCATCGCCGTCGGGCATCGCCACCACGTTCCGGTCATGGTCGGCGGGGCGGCCTTCGGGCATGACGACTTCCTGGCGCTGCGCCTGGGAGCGGCGGGGTGGGCCAAGACGGCGGCCCATGCCGCCGCCCTGCTCGAGGAATGGACGGACCGGCCGCCGGCGCTGCCCGCCACCTGTCACCGGACCGCGGCCTACCTGGCCCTGCAGCACGCCAGGCCGCAGATTCGGGCGGCGGCGGGGAAGGCCACCCGTCTCGGCAACGGCGCCGATCCCTCGGGCAAGGACGAGCGGCTCCAGCTGCTGTTGGACTCCCTCGAGGCGGCGCTGCTGGTCGACGATGGGCGGGTGTTCCTCGACACCGTCTCTTGGTTCGCGGCATACGACGAGTGCCGCCGCGTCGGCGCCCACGCCCTCCGGGAGGAGCTGCAGGCCATGGCGACGGCCCTACCCGCCTACTCCGAGGTGGCCTGCCGCTTCGTCCAGGACGGCCAGCGGCATCTCGTCTGGTCCCGCCGGGCCGGGGCCGCCGCCGCTCCGGCAGGCGGGGCCACCCTCGTCCCTGCGGCCGGGGCCGCCACGTTCCCCGCAGGCGGCACCGTCACCGTCCCGCCGGCGCCCGCCCCGGCCGCGGCAGCCGGGCTCGCCACCGTCCCGCCGGCGAAAGCGTCGTCGACGTCACTCCGACCGGTCAACACCGAGCGGGCCGGCCGGGTCTTCTCGGACCTGCTGTTCGTGGTGGCCAACGGGTCCGACACGCCCTTCGCCCTCCTCTCCATCCCCCAGGGGGACGGGGAGTGGAGAACCCTGAGCCACCCGTCGGCGGCCCACGGGGGTCGACTCGACCGGCAGGGCGAGGAGCACCTGTTTTCCCTGGCGGTGAGCCACGACGGCCCCCTCCAGATCGCCAACCTGGCCGAGCACCCCGACTTCACCGGCAGCGCCCTGGTCGCCAGCGGCGCCCGCTTCGCCTATGCCGTGGCCATGCGCAACCGCCAGGGCTCGGCGCTCGCCGTCCTGTGCCTCCTTGACCGGCGGCCGAAGGTGCTGTCGGTGTCGGAACAGCAGGTCGTCATCGCCATCGTCCGCCAGATCACCTCGCAGCTCACCCTGCTGATCCGCAACGATCCGCGGCCCGCCGAACCGCACCGCCCCCGCGTCGCCGAGACCATGCTGCGCACCCACGACGTGGCCGAGATGTTCGACGTGACCGACCGGACGGTGGTGAACTGGGTGTCGACGAACCGGTTGGCCGCCCTGCGCACCGCCGGCGGCCACCTCCGCTTTCGGGTCGACGACGTGCTCGCCCTTCGCTCGGCCCACAACGCCCGCCGATAGGTCGGGAAAAGGAGACCGCGTCGGCCTGCGTCGGCCGCCGACCCCACGCCCCCCCCGCCGGTGGCCGCCCGGCGTGGGCCGTCCGCCGACATTCGGCTAGGTGGCGGATGCCTCCACCGCCCGGCTGGCCGGTGGGGCGGCGGCGCCGAGGAGGCTTACCTCGATCGCCAGCCCCCCTCCCGGGCGAGGCGAGCCGGAGACGGTGGCCCGGTTCGCCGCGGCAATGGCCGACACGATGGCCAACCCGAGGCCGTGCCCGTCCGCGGCGGCGGTGCGCGCCGGGCCCAGCCGTTGGAAGGGCTGGAACAGCCGGGTTACCTCGCCGACGGGAATGGCCGCCCCGGTGTTTACGACCCGCAGCGTCACCCGGCCCGCCGCCGCCGCCGTCGCCACCTCGACCCAACCGCCGTCCACGTTGTGGCGGATGGCGTTGTCGACCAGATTGGCCACCAGGATCTCCACCAGGCCGCGGTCGCCCGCGGCCGGCGTCGGCGCCAGCCGGGTTTCGAGCGTGATGTGCCGCCGGTCGGCCTCCTGCTGGCGACCCGATATCACGACTTCCGCCACCGTCGCTAGGTCGAATGTGTCCCAGCGGTCCACTTCCTGCTCGCTGCTGGCCAGCGTGAGCAGCGACTCGATGAGGCGCTCCTGTTGGCGGCTCAGCGCCAGCAGCTCCTCGCACGTCGACCGTAGCCCCTCGGCCGTGGCCGCGGGATCGGCCAGTGCCACCTGCAGCAACGTGCGTTCGGCGGTCAGGGGGGTTCGCAGCTCGTGCGACGCGTTGGCCACGAAATGCCGTTGTAGCTCGAACGACGCCTCGAGCCGCGCAAATAGGTCGTCGAGCGTCTCGCCGAGCTGGCGGAACTCGTCGTACGGGCCCTCCAGCGCCAGCCGCTCATGCAGGTTGCGGGCGGAAATGTCGTTCGCCGTCGCCACGATGGTCCACAGGGGCCGCAGGACCCGCCCGGCCATCCACCAGCCCAGCCACAACGACCCGGCGATGAGGAACGGGAGGGTGGCGAGGGACAACCCGACCAGGACCCCGACGCCGACGCCGTGGGGATGACTGGAGAAACCGGCGCCTGGCGGCAGGGTCGGCGTCGCCGCCCCGACGGGCACCGCCACGGTCGTTTTGCTGCCCCGCAGGCCCAGCAGCAGCGCGTCGACGAACGCCACCACGGCGACGCCCGATGCCAGGAACAGGCCGCCGTAGAGCAGCGCCAGCCGGGCGCGCAGCGTGCGCCGGCGACGCGTCATCCGCCCGGCCCGATCCGGTAGCCGCCCTCGCGAACGGTATCGATGACGGGCGGCTCGCCCAACTTGGCCCGCAACCGGCCGATGGTCGCCTTTACGGTGGTCGTGAAGGGGTTGGCCGCGGCATCCCAGACCCGCTCCAGCAACTCCTCGGCGGATACCACTGCGCCGTCGGCCGCCAGGAGGCATTCCAGCACGGCGAGCTCCTTGGGGCTGAGGTGCAGGCGCCGCCCTCCTCGCGACGCCACCCGCAGGCGGGGGTCGAGGGTCAGGTCGCCCCACGCCAGCGCCGGCGGCGAGGCGGCGGTGGCACGGCGCCCGAGGGCCCGTATGCGGGCGACCAGCTCCGAGAAGTCAAACGGCTTCGGGAGATAATCGTCGGCTCCGAGGCCGAGACCGTCGACTCGTTCCCGCACGGTGGCCGACGCCGTCAGCATCAACACCCGGCATTCCGAGCGGTCCGCCACCAGTCGCCGGCACACCTCGTCGCCGTGGACTCCGGGCAGGTCCCGGTCCAGCACCACCACGTCATAGCGGGTCACGGCCAGGCGGCCCAAGGCGTCGCTGCCGTCCAACACGACATCGACGGCCATGCCCTCCCGGCGCAGCCCGGTCCCGATCGCCCGGCCCAACACCTCGTGATCCTCCACGACCAGCACCCTCATGTCGGCTCCCACGATGACAGTTCCCCGGTCACAGGAAGGTCACAGCCGCTGTGACCGGGTTGTGACCGGCCGGGTCGTACAACGATCCCATGACCAGCGACCCGCACGTCGGCCCGGCATGACCGCCGTCATCGAAGCCCACGACCTCGGGAAGCGCTACGGCCGGCGCCGGGCTCTCTCCGAATGCACCTTGACCATTCCGGCCGGCCACGTCGTGGGCTTGGTCGGCCCCAACGGCGCCGGCAAGACCACGCTCCTGCAGCTGGCGGTCGGCCTGGTGCGACCGACTGCGGGCCGGATCGAGGTGATGGGCGGCCGTCCCGCCGCCGGCCCCGAGCAACTCGGCCGGATCGGTTTCGTCGCCCAGGACACGCCGACCTACTCGTCGTTGTCCGTGGCCGACCACCTCCGCCTCGGGGGCTGGCTCAATTCGCGGTGGGATGGCGGCTGGGCCGAGCGGCGCATCGATCGCCTGGGCCTCGACCGGCGCCAGCGGGCGGGAAAGCTCTCCGGTGGGCAAAAAGCCCAGCTCGCCCTGACGCTGGCTATCGCCAAGCGCCCCGAGCTGCTCGTCCTCGATGAGCCCGTCGCCAGCCTCGACCCGCTCGCCCGAAGGGAGTTTCTCGACGGGCTGGTCGACGTGGTGGGCGAATTCGGGCTCACGGTCGTGCTGTCGTCCCACCTGGTCGCCGACGTCGAGCGGGTGTGCAGCTATCTGATCGTTCTCGTCGCCTCCCGGGTCCAACTCGCCGGTCCCATCGACGAGCTCCTCGCCTCCCATCGGCCGGCCGGCTTGGAAGACCTGGTCCTGGCGTCGATGGGCCGAGTGAGTGGGCCCCCGCCCCCGCCTGGGCCGGCGCCGGCGCCGGAGGTGCGGTCGTGATCCCCCTGACCTGGCGCCAGTTCCGGACCTCGGCGCTGGTCGCGGCCGTTGTTCTCATCGCCGTCGGTGGCGTGCTGATCGCCACCGGGCCGCATCTGGCCCACCTCTACCGCGCAACCGTTGGCGCCTGCGTCGCCGGCGGTGACTGCTCGGCCACCCAGGCAGCGTTCCTGCGCCACGATTCCACCCTGCGGGTTTGGCTCGGGGTGATCGTGGTGGTGGTCCCGGGTATCAGCGGCGTCTTCTGGGGGGCGCCCCTGGTCGCGGGCGAAATGGAGGCGGGCACCTTCAGCCTGGCGTGGACCCAGAGCGTCACCCGGACCCGCTGGATGGCGACCAAGCTCGCCGTCATTGGCGCCGCCAGCGTCGCCGCCGCTGGACTTCTCAGCCTCATGGTCACCTGGTGGGCCCGATCCCTCGACCGGGTGCAGATGAACCAGTTCGCCACCTTCGACGAGCGCAGCATCGTGCCCCTCGGGTACGCCGCATTTGCGTTCGTTCTGGGCGTCACCGCCGGGGTCGTTTTACGCCGCAGCCTTCCCGCCATGGCGGTCACCTTCGTGGCGTTCGTCGCCACCCGCCTGGCATTTCTCAAACTCCTGCGGCCCCACCTACTGGCGCCGTCCACCATGTCGATCGCCCTCGATCCGGTGGCCACCGGGTTCGGGTCATCTGGTTCGCTGTTCTCCCGCGGCGGACCGGACACCCTGCAACCGCCCACCCCCAACATCCCCAACGCCTGGATCACCGCCACCCGCATCGTCGACCGCGGCGGCCATGTCCTCACCAGCCAGATCCTGACGTCCACCTGCCCGGGCCTCGGCGACGGAGGACCGCCGGCCGGCGGGGCGGGCGGCGGCCCGCAGCCCGTTCCCGCTGCAGCGCAGCAGCAACTTCGGGACTGCGTCACGACGGTCGGACGGACCTTTCACCAGGCGGTCACCTACCAGCCGGCCAGCCACTACTGGCCCCTCCAGTGGTACGAACTGGCGCTTTTTGTGGGCGCCGCCCTCGTCCTATCCGGCTTCTGCCTCTGGTGGGTCCGCCGCCTCACCTGATGCCCGGCCGGGGGCCGCGCCGCGTCCGCCCGGTGTCCGCGGGAACCGGGTGCCGGGCGCCGGTTGCCGGCGTGGCGAGGTGGCGGCCTGCTCCCGTGCTCCCAGTCGGGTCCGGGGCGGCTGTCACTGGCGCTCAGCGGTGACGGCGGCCCCGGATCCTCTGGGGAGCCGGCGGGGTTGTTCTATTCAGTTTTCAAGGTGCGGGTGACGGCTTTTGTCCCTGACGGTGCGCACCCCGGGTTGGGGCGGATTGTCGAAGGGACGGCGGAGGCCGTGTCGCCGGGGAAGTTGTTGGCGAAGTCGGGGAAGGTGGTTGGGATGGGGTGTCGGGAGGGCCGTGTTGTTCGGGCCGCGGGTTCAGGCGGCGGGTCGGTGTTTGTTTCGGGTGCTTGGGGGAGTCGGGGTGTTGGCCGGGGGTCGGGGCGGATCGGGATCGGGATTGGGATCGGGATGGGGGTCGGGGGCCGGCGTGGTTCCTGGGGTCATGGGGGCGGCGGTGTCGATCCCGGCGGCGGGCTGGCCGTCGGTGTCGGGGTAGGCGACGGGGGCGGGTGTGGTGGCCGTGTCGAGGGGCGCCGGTCCCGGCGCCGGGGTTGGTGGGGCCGGTTTGAGGAGGCCGGCGGCGCGGTCTTGGCGGGTTTTTTGTTGGTGGCAGGCCCAGCAGAGGGGGTGGAGGTTGTCGAGACTGGTGGGGCCGCCGTTGGCGTAGGGGTGTTGGTGGTCCCAGTCGATGCCGTAGCGGTTGGCGCAGTTGGTGCAGGCGACGCCGGTGAAGTCGGGGTGGTCGCCGAGTTGGAGGGCGGTTTTGAGCCAGGCGGGCTGGTAGCGGCTGCGGTGGTGGGCGACGGTGTCGATTTTGGTGCCGTCGTGGAGGACGGCTTTGATGAAGGCGTCGGTGGCGAGTTGGCGGGCGACGGTGACGGGGACGGGGCCGGCGCCGATGATGTGGCAGGTTTCGCCGGGCTGGGTGTGGCCGCGTTGGTAGGCGGAGATGTCGCACACCAAGATGAGTTCGGGCCGTCCGAGGCGCCGGCCGCTGGTTATGGCCCGGCCGAGGATGAGGTCGGCGACGGCGTCGGCGCGTAGGGCGTCGATGGGTTCGGGGGGTTGGTGGTGTTGTTTGCGCTGCCGGAGGCGGGCGTCGACTTCGGCGTCGATGCGGTTGGCGACGGCCACGCCGAGTTCGGGGGGGAACAGGGCGGTGAGCTGGGTCATGCCGTGGTCGTCTTGGCGGTGGCGGGCGGCGCGTTCGGCGTGTTGGCGGCGATGCGCCTGGTCGACGTCGTCGGCTTGGAGGCGGCGGCGTCGGCAGTGGTCGCGTAGTTCGCTCAGGGAGGCGCCGGCGGCCCGTTCGACCAG